>JBARMK010000416.1:0-15823 GCA_049802395.1 Candidatus Angelobacter sp. | reverse complement strand
AGTTTAATGCAGCAAAATTCGGCAGTTGTGAAGAGCCATTTGCGGTCAAGCTGGACCCCACTGGCAAGATCGTTTTCTGCACCTATCTGGTAAAGGACAACGTGGTCGAGAGCGCTGGGCCACGGCCGGCTTCGATTGCAGTGGACGCAAATGGAGCTCTATACATTGCTGGCGGCCTTGATGATCCTTCCTCGGTGAATTTTGTTACGCCCGCCACAATGCCGGGCCTCACGACAACTCCTGGCGCCTTTCAACCCGTCAAGAATAGCAATTCGAATCTCTTTGCCATGAAGTTGCACCCGGATGGCTCAACGGTGGACTATGCAACTTACATTGGCGGGAGCGGGGTGGACCAATTTGGCGGAATGGTGATTGACTCTACTGGCGTGGCGTACATTACCGGAGGAAGTTTCTCGGCAGATTTTCCCACCACCGCCGGCGCCTTCCAGACACAGAACGCCGGCAATAGCGCGGTCTTCCTGAAGCTGAAGAGCGATGGGTCCGGACTGCTTTACTCCACGTTCCTCGGCGCCGCTGGAATACATTCAAGAGCACTGTCCATCGACATCGACGCAAGCAATGCCGCGTATCTGACCGGGGAAACGGATGGCCCCGGATTTCCCACCACGCCAGGCGTTTTCCGGACCAGCGTGAACGGTCCTGCACCCGGCCCCGATGGTTTCGGTAACGTATTTAATTACACATTTGCTTCAAAATTCGATCCCGCGGGAAATCTGGCTTTCTCCACATACGTGGGCGATGCAGTTTCTCTGCCCAAGTCTCGTGGAGCGTTTGACGCTCCTTATGGGGGTAAGTCACTGGCTGTGGACACATCGGGAATCTACCTGACGGGAACCACGAGAAGCCCTCAGTATCCAACACTAAACTCCATTGCCGCTAAGTTTGGGGATGCAATGTTTTTGACCAAGCTGAACCTCACGGGCTCGGCTTTGATCTACTCAACTTTTTTGGGCTCGGACCAAGCCCCTTCTGTGATAGGTCCCACAGGGCTGGTAATTGATAGCTCACAGAATGCTTATATCACCGGTTTCGCGGATGCTATCAGTCCCCAGCTGTCTGGACCTCCCACGACTGCCGGCGCTTTTGAAACCGCACCGCAATTCTTTAATGGCTTCCCCACCCTCATGGTTGTTGTCGCCAAGATTGCTACCTCGCTTGGCGCTCCGGTGCCGGTTCCCATCCCGAGGGCCTACGATCTCGACATCCTGATGGGCCACCACCAGACCCCGCCGCCCGTGCCAGTCCAACTCAGCAACTTTGGCGACGCCGATCTGACGCTCGGCTCAATTACCATTAGCGGCCCGAATGCCTCAGACTTCACGCAGACCAACAATTGCCCGGCGATAATACGACCAGGTGGTGAGTGCGTGATCTCGGTCGACTTCTCCTACAACGAGGTTTCCGCAACCAACCCGCGGACAGCGGTCATGACCATCGGGTTCGCAGGCGGGTTGCCATCGCAAACGGTCTCACTCTCCAGTTCCGGAGGCGCTCCGAGCATGCAACTTTTCCTGGACCAGACCGCAGTCTCATCGCTTGATTTCGGCTCAGTAGCGGTTGGCAGCCAAGCCACAACTACGCTGGGACTGTTTAATCCTGGGACAGCGCCCGCCGTTTTGCTACAAATTTTGGCTACCGGGGATTTTTCCACGCCTGCGGTTTCCAAATCAGTCCAGTTGGTGGGCAGGCCAGTTCCTTCGCCGGTGTTTGTACCTTTCTTTCAGGTTCCGGTCACGTTCAAACCTACAGGATTTGGCCCGCGAACCGGCCAACTCATTGTTCGGGATGCGGCGTTTAACAGTCCGCACATTGTTACGCTCACGGGCAACGGGGTTGGCGACTTCAGCCTGCAACCAACTGCAGCACCGGAACTGGTTGCAGTAAATGCCGGTGGAATAGCCACGTATACGCTTGTACTCTCCAATGCCCAGGGTTTTTCTGGTTCGGGCTCATTCACCTGCAGCGGCCTGCCGGCAGGAACAACATGCACGGCGTCGCCTTCGGCTTTCAGCTTTTCCGGGACAGCTTCAACTCAGAACGTCTCGATTCAAGTGACCACGACCGCGGCAACCTCGTCAGTGCAGCCTCTCAATATCTGGGGCTGGGGATTAACATGTGTGATCGCCGGTTTGTTCCTGCTGCCAGCTCGCACCCAGCGCTCTGCCCGGAAGTATTTGCTCACCGTGATGGTAGCAGCTTGCCTGGGGATAGCTTCATGCGGTGGCGGCGCCAAAGGCGGACCCGTTACGGGACCTCAAGGGCAGACTCCGTCAGGGACCTATGCCCTGACTATAACCGCCACTTCTGGCAGCATTCAGCGCAGTACAGGTGTTACCCTGCAGGTGCGTTAGCTACTCAGACATTGCTCAGTACACGCTCACGCGTTTCAGCGTCCTGGCGCTCTTCCTGGCGCGAGCCGGGAAGTGCGATTTCCAGCACTTCTTCAATCGTGCTGACGAAATGCAGGCTCACACCTTCCAGCTGCTCCGGAGTAAGGTCTTCTTCCACGTTCATGCGATTGTCAGCGGGAAAAAGAACGTCTTTCACGCCCGCACGCTTGGCGGCCAGGAATTTTTCCTTCACTCCGCCGATGGGCAAAACATTCCCACTCAACGTGAGCTCGCCAGTCATGCCTGTCAGCGGACGCACTGGCGTATCTTTCAGGAGTGAGACCAGGGCGGTTGCCATGGTCACACCGGCTGAAGGTCCATCTTTCGGAATTGCGCCCGCCGGCACGTGGATGTGAATATCGTGGTCCCTGAAGAACTCTTCCGCGATACCCAGCTTCTCGGCGTTGGACCGCACCCAGCTGTGCGCTACTGTAATGGACTCCTGCATCACCTGGCCGATTTGCCCGGTCAACAGTGGAGCGCCGCCTTTGCCCTTCATCTTGTTGGCTTCAATAAACAGTATGTCGCCGCCAGAGGGTGTCCAGGCCAATCCCACGGCCACGCCAGGACGCTTTGTGCGCTCGGCAATTTCGGTATCGATGCGGATCTTGATGCCGCCGAGAAATTCCTGGACGATTTCAGGGGTCACCACGAGTTTGTCAGTCTTGCCTTCAGCAATGCGGCGCGCCTGCTTACGGCACATTGTGCCGATGTTGCGTTCCAGGTTGCGTACGCCAGCTTCACGCGTGTAATGCCGGCTGATGAAGCGCACAGCATCTTCTGGAAATTCAATCTGTTCAGATTTCAGGCCGTTCTCTTCGATCTGCTTCGGAATCAAATACCGCTCGGCGATGTGTGTTTTATCGTCTTCCGTATAACCCTGGAGTTCGATGATCTCCATACGATCGCGCAACGGCTCAGGAATCGTATCGAGCATGTTGGCCGTGCAGATGAAGAGCACCTTCGAGAGGTCGAACGGCACGTCCAGGTAATTGTCCCGGAACGTGGAGTTCTGCTCCGGATCCAGCGTCTCCAACAGCGCCGATGAAGGATCGCCGCGGAAGTCGCGCCCCAGCTTGTCCACTTCATCCAGGACAAAGACTGGATCGTTGGTTTCCGCGCGGCGCAGACCTTGCATGATCTGCCCGGGCAGGGCGCCGATGTAGGTGCGGCGATGGCCGCGAATTTCTGCTTCGTCATGCACGCCACCCAGTGAGAGGCGGACGAATTTGCGCTCCAGCGCGCGGGCGATACTGCGTCCAAGCGAGGTCTTGCCCACGCCCGGAGGCCCGACAAAGCACAGGATTGGTCCCTTCATGCTGGGCTTGAGCCGGCGCACGGAAAGATAATCCAGAATGCGGTCCTTGACCTTCTTCAGGTCGTAGTGGTCTGCATCCAGCACTTCCGCTGCTTTCGGGATGTCCACGACAATCCCGCTGGACTTGGCCCACGGCAAGACCGCCAGCCACTCAATGTAATTCCGGGTAACGGAATAATCTGCCGCCATAGGCGACATGCGCGCCAGACGATTCAGCTCCTTGGTGGCTTCCTTCTTTACTTCTTCAGGCATACCCGCGGCTTCAATCTTTTGCCGCAGCTCTTCTACATCGCGCTGGGTTTCATCCTGCTCGCCCAGCTCTTTCTGGATCGCCTTCATCTGCTCGCGCAGGTAATACTCCCGCTGTGATTGCTGTACCTGGTCCTGCACTTCATTTTGGATCTTGTTGCGCAGCTGCTGGACTTCCAGCTCCTTCGCCAAGTGATGGTTGATGGCCTGGAGCCGCCGCGCAACGTCAGCAGTTTCCAGGATCTCCTGTTTATCTTTCGTGGAAAGGAACGGAAGCGAGGAGGCGATGAAGTCCACCAACCGGCCCGCCTCCTCGATATTGATCGCAACGGTCTGCAGCTCGTCGGAGAGCGTGGGCGAACCGGCCACAATCTGCTGGAAAAGGGTCAATACATTGCGCTGTAACGCTTCAATTTCAGGTGACATCTCCAGCTCAGCGTCAGGGATAGGTTCCACATTGGCGCGGAGGAATGGAGTCAATTGAGCAAAGTCGCGCAGGCGGCCGCGATGCAGCCCTTCAGTAAAAACAAATAGACTCTGGTTGGGCATTTTTACGACTTTATGCACGGTAGCCAGGGTGCCTATGTTGTATAAATCGGTGGGCTGGGGAGCGTCCACGCGGGCTTCGCGCTGCGCCACCACCAGAATGGTCTTCTCCTCACCGAGAGAGTTAATGAGCTGAATTGAGCTTTCACGGCCCACCGTCAACGGCAGGACTGCATGCGGGAACAAAACGGTATCGCGTACGGGCAGTACCGGTATGCCCTTTTGCTCGGCTTCAGCGAGGATTTTCTGCGGATCGGCCGTCTCTACTAGGGGCTCGATTTCGGTCTTATTAATTTCAGAAGCCATAATTCATCCTTGATATAAGTACGCTCACATTCGATGATCGCCGCATTCGAAAAGATGCAGTTTTGGAACCAAAGAGCCGAAATTGTACCATTGTTTTCTGTCGTTTAATCATGTCAATGCGCTCCGAATCGCTTAAGAAATTTCTTCATTTTGCGGCCTTCCGCTTCCCGGGAAAGGCATATTAGTCAAAGACGCTCTTTCTATTTTGCTCTCGGATACACACCCAAAACCTTTACGAAGCCTGCGATTTCCTGCAGATGCTTGAGCGCGAGACGCATGGCCTGATCATCACCGCACAAAACGTCAACGTAAAAGCGATATTCCCACGGCTTGCCACGCACCGGTCGGGACTCAATCTTGCTGAGATCCAGGTCGCGCAGAGCGAAGACGCTCAGGGCCTTGAACAAAGCGCCGGAAACGTTTTTCAAGGAGAAGACCAAAGAAGTTTTATCGGCTCGCTTGCCTACTTTCTTATTCTTATTGACAAGGAAAAAACGGGTGAAGTTCTGCTTTTCATCCTCCAGTCCTGACATCAATATCTTGCCGCCATATTCTTTGGCAGCCTGTTGGCTGGCGATGGCCGCCGTATCGCGCAGGCCGCGGGCTACAACATGCTTGACCCCGCCAGCGGTGTCATAGAACGGGACTGCGGCGGTCCCGCGATGGCGGCGGAAAAAGTTACGGCACTGGTCCAGCGCCACGGGATGCGAGAGCACCTGGCGCACATCCTTGATTTTTGTGCCGGGTGCGGCGATCAGGTTGTGCGCAATACGCAAGCGCATCTCGGCGTGAACAAAGACATCGCGCTCCAGAAGCAAATCAAGGTGCTCACCCACGGGGCCGGCTAGTGTGTTTTCAACCGGAATCACGGCAGCTGCGGCGCGGCGGGAATCGAGCGCGTCAAAGACCTGAATCGAGGTGGCGCAAGCCAATACATCAGCACCACGCACCAGTTGCAGCGCTGCCTGGTGGCTGAAGGCCCCTCGCTCGCCTTGGATCGCTACCTTCATCTTAGACCTGCCTCCCCCCTCCCTGTTCATCGCACCGCATCCCAGATCATCCCAGTTTGGCGTGGGTTTGAGCGAACCAGACCGCCAGTCGCCCTAGCCGCTAGGGCCAAATTGATCCATGTTAGTTCACTTTTTCTTTGCTGTCAAGGATTTTCTCGCACTGATCCTGCACGACTGGTTCAAGAAGACGCGTGCAGCGGCATCTGTATAACGACACACTCAATCGCATGGGGCAACGTGCGACACCCGAGGTGATGCGCCTGCGACGGTCCACCGTGGAACACCCCTTCGCCACGCTTAAATACCGCATCTTTGGATACCCACGATTCTTGCTACGCGGCATCCGCGGCGCGCAGACGGAGATCAGTCTGGCCGTCATGGTTTACAACTTAAAACGCATGATCAAAGTGTTTGGTGGAGATCGCCTCGCCGCAGCGCTGGCACCCTGATCCAAGCCCGGCCTGTTGATTCCAAAACAAAACGACGCTCCGCAGTCCGGAGCGTCGTTTTAACTTAAGTTTCGTAACAGTTTGGAAAGGCGGGTTTTTTATTTTTACGGTTGGGGCATTATTAGAGGTTTGATCTCTCCGTTCACGGCCTCATATTTTTTTACGATATCTGCAAGTTGTTCGGCCATGGCCTTCGCTTGCGCCCATGCAACTGTGACTGCTGCCATTTCTTGGACATACCAGCCAGAGGATTCTGGTGACTTTGAAGAATCGGGAACCATTTGGCCGAATCTTATGCGTACATCAACAAGACTCCAGTGCAGATAGTAGATATTTGAATATATTTCTGGCCTTCCTTCTTCCGCTATACGCCATGCTCTTTCGGAGGGAGGATTGTCGTGTTGAGGTTGTTGTTTTTCTTCTTCTGCCATTTATGCACCCTTTAGCTCTCGCGCTGATTGCATCCCGCTAGTTTGTGGACGTTTTGGCGGCGCTCCGACAAGTATTGGCTCGTCATTCGGTTTTGCTGATTCCATACGCTCCTCGGCCATCTCAGGTGAAGAGGCAAAAAGGCCATGAACTCCAGGTTGGCCGACGAGCGATTGTTCCTTATTGGATTCGGGAAAAAGTTCTATTTCCTCTTTAAAACTAGGTAGGTCTGTATATCCTTCTGACACCTCGTTTACCCACCTAACAAACTCTGAGAAAGTAACAACTTTGGGGATAAACGCTAGATCGAATCCAGATACCACTTGAGCAGCCGTGTCGAAAGTGGTTCCTAGATTCGGGTCTTCTGTGCGCGAAATAACGCCCTGATTAACTCCGGCTTTCTGTGCGAGACTTGCCTGTGACCATTCACGTCTTTTCCGAATCGTGCGCACCTGTGTTGCGAAAGCTCTTTTTGCGAATTCCTCAACAAAAAGCCTGCGGTATTCGGGGTCTTTGAGTTTTTCCCACATTTCATTATCTGTGCTCATCCAACACCCCCTTTTGATTATCAAACGCTAGCTTTAGCATCATGGCCTTTTCAAACGCATCTTGAGGAATTTTCATCCTTCCGCTCTTTTCGCAACCAGTCAACATTATGAATTTGTGCTCATCTGGTATCCATATTCCAGCGATTCGGAAGCGTCTTTTGATCTGTTTCTTAGTCGCTGCAATTTTTTCAAAGATGTGAAACCTCAGTTCACCCAATCCGGCGAATGGGCCGTCCCTAAAAAACTTGAACCTCTAGGACTTCAGGATCATCCCAATCAGGCTCACCTTCTAGAGTCCCGATAGTGGCATCGAGTGCAATCAGTACCCGTTTGCCTTGTGCTCTCAGCCATTCCTGAATTGGGCATTTTGGCGGATTTTCTTCCGTGTAGTAGTCCAAAAACCGCCACCTAGCCATATTAGAACTTCCTGCCTTCCAAGTCAATGCAATTTTGCATTATTTTTCCTTGACTCACACAATGCAATATTGCATAATTACTCCATGATACAAAAAACCAAACGTCCTACAGGCCAGATCGCCACCAAAAAGCAAAGGACTATTTACGCAGTTCGACCTGCAAAATAGCCCTTCGTTTTGACCTTGGGGGTGTAGCACAACGGATAGTGCACTGGGTTCTGACCCTAGCCATGTAGGTTCAACTCCTACCACCCCTACCAAGAGTTAAACCTGCCCCGCCAACAGCGCGAACTGTTGGCGGAGCTAATCAGCAAACGGAGTGACCCGAATGCCGACCCAATCACATTATCGGCCTGCTCCGTTGGAAAAGGCAAGCTAGAAATGGACGCAGTTACTGAAGTAAAGACCCTTCAACAAGCAATCCAGAAATTCAACGATGAACAAACTTGTATAGACACGCTGGCTGCAATGCGCTGGGCCAATGGCCCTGAGTGTCCCGCTTGCGGTCACAAAGAGCACTGGTATCTCAAGAATCAAAAACGCTGGAAATGCAAAGACTGCAATCGCCAGTTCTCCGTGAAACTAGAAACCATCTTTGAGGATTCACCGCTGGGCTTAGACAAATGGCTACTGGCAATGTGGATGATCGCCAATTGCAAAAATGGCGTTAGCTCTTACGAGATCAAAATCCCGTATTTTTGCTGCTTTGGTCATTTTTGGGGTATCAGGTTAGCCAACGATATATTGCCCTTCCGTTTCTGAAATCCAGCAGCAGCCCTCGATTGATTACAACCGGAGCCGCTCTAGTGGCTTCAAAGTTAATGACAAAGTTATAAAGCGAGGGGTGACATGCTTTGGACAATATTTGTGATTCTTCTTGTCTTGTGGCTGCTCGGAGTTGTGAGTAGTTACACCATGGGTGGATTCATCCACTTACTGCTGATCTTGGCGGTAATTGCTCTGGTCTTCCAGTTGATTTCGGGCAGACGAGCGGCAATTTAGAAGTCCGATTCTTCAGGGCGACGACCGGAGAGTCGGGAAGCGATGCGGAACTCCGCTTCGCCGGAAACAAAATACAAAATTTTTCGATGAGGGGAGAAACTCGTTATGGATAAGGACCGTATCCAGGGCAAGGTAGAGGATGCAGCCGGCCGGATAAAACGCCAGGTGGGCGAATGGACAGGGGATGAAAAGGCCCAGGCCGAAGGCTTGGCGGAACAGGCGAAAGGCAAAGCTCACAACGCCATCGGCAAAGTGAAAGATGCCGCCCGCGATCTGGCAGATGATGCACGCGGGAACAAGGCCGATCGCGAGAACGAAGCCGGGATCGAACGCGACGAGCAGAAGAAAGACGTAGCTTAATCACAACTTTGGGGAAGAGGAAAAGGGCGTCCGCAGGAACGGGCGCCCTTTCGTCTTTTCCCGCCAGGGAAAAAGGCGCTCCTGCGAGCGCCTCTCTAAACAACCTCAACCAGGAGAGAGTTAGCCTTATCGGCGTGAAAGCTGAAACCCGGCGGGATAACGATAGTTGCGCTGTATTCCGTAATAATTGCCGGGCCGCGGTAAACCCTTCCCACCGCAATCAAGTTTCTGGGCAGGACCTGGGTTTGGTGGCGTTTGCCGTCAAAATAGACCATCGCACTGGCCGGTTGTAGTTTGCTTTCGCCCGTGTGAATTCTGGTCCGCGAAAGCTTCTCCGGTGAAGCTACGCGGCCGCGCACGCGTACGGTGACAATTTCGATATCGCGCTTCGGGCTGCTATAGCCATATCTCCGTTTGTGCTCGGAGTGAAACCGCGACAACAGATCGGCGTTGTAAGGCAGGTTCAGCTCGTATCCCTGGCCGCGATAACGCACGTCGCAACTGAGTTCGTACTGCGCTCGGCCAGCCCACTCTTCCCTGCCAAGTTCCGCAGCGATGTTGCGCCGCAATTCGGCAAAGATGGTATCTAGCCGTTTGGCCGGAAGGGTTGACGCCGTTTTGCCGTGACTCTTTTCCGCATGGGGCGCGACGCGCAGCAGCACGGTGCGTGAATGGTCTTTTACCACGTCGCTAATTAATATTCCGAAAGCTGAGAGCGCACCTGGATAGACAGGAACGATCACGCGGGGAATGCGCAAAGCCTGGGCCAGATCGCAGGCATGCATGGCGCCCGCGCCGCCAAAAGCGACCAGCGAAAACTGTCTGGGATCGTGGCCACGCTCAATGGAGACCACACGGATGGCCTTTTCCATGTTGGCATTCACCACGCGCACAACTCCGGCGGCAAACTCTTCCAGCGCGAGCTTGCTGCCGCTTTCCTTGAGCCAGCGCGCAACCAGCGTTTGTGTGCGCGGAAGATCAAGGTGAAAATCTCCACCCAGAAACTGATCTGCCGGCAGACGGCCAAGCAAAAGATTGGCGTCAGTGACGGTGGGGCGCTCGCCCTTGCCGTAGCAGATCGGTCCCGGATCAGCTCCAGCCGATTCCGGTCCGACGCGCAACGCACCGCCGGCATCAAAGCGCGCCAGTGATCCTCCGCCCGCGCCGACGGTGTGAATGTCGAGCACCGGAACGCGCACCGGCAATCCTGCAACGTCGGCCTCGTTGGTGGTTGCGGGTTGTCCATCCACCAGCGCCACGTCCGTTGAAGTTCCGCCCATATCAAAGGTGATGATGCGCTCAAAGCCGCTGCGAGCGGCGACGGCCGCGGCGCCAATAATTCCGCCCGCGGGACCGGAAAGGACCGTGCGCACCGGCTGCTCAGCGGCGGTGGAGAGAGCGGTAATGCCACCGCTGGACTGCATCACAAAAATGCGCGCGGAGTTTTTTCTGCTTTCAGATGCGCTGGTGCAAACCCGCAACTTTTCCAGGTAGGTCTGCATGACCGGTTGCAGATACGCATTCACCAGAACGGTGCTGGCGCGCTCGTATTCGCGGAATTCAGGCACGATCTGGTGCGAAACGGAGAGCGGGAGGTGAAGTTTAGCCAGTGCTGCGGCCACCATCTGCTCGTTGGTGGTATTAGCAAAAGAGAATAAGAGAGAAATGGCAATCGCCTGCGGCTGTTGCGCGGCGAGGCGGTCGACCATTGAAGCCAGGGCCGCTGCATCGGGAGCGCGCAGGACGACGCCATCAGAAGCAGTACGTTCATCGACGCCGAAGCGCAACTCTGCCGGCGCGAGTGCCGGCTCGCGCTCAAAGAAAAAATCGTAAAGTTTGGGGCGGTGCTGGCGGCCAATCTCGATGGAATCCTCAAAGCCCGCAGTAGTGACAAATGCAACCCGCGCACCCTTGCGTTGCAGCAGCGTGTTGGTGCCTACGGTGGTTCCGTGCAAGACCACAAGATCTTGCGCGTCGCCGGCAATCTTGTGCACCGCTTCAGCGATGGCCTGCGCAGGGTCAACAGGAGTGGAAAAAACCTTCAGAATACGGAGCGTGGAGTCCTGAACCCAGACGCAATCGGTGAAGGTCCCGCCGCTATCGATGGCGATTCTTAGAGGGGTGCGTTTGGACATGAATCGTGGTGGTGAAACCCGCGATTTTAACATGCAGCGAACGTTACAGCTTCTTGCCCATCAGCAGCCCATCAATCGAGTCAAGGTAGTAACGCGGCAGGACTTTCAGGACCGAGTAACCGTGCTTCTTGTAAAAGCTGAGGGCGGGCAGGTTGTCCACGGCGACTTCAAGAGAAACGTAGTCGCAGCCGGCCTGTTTCAACTCGGTTTCGGCGGATGACAATAGGAGGGCGCCGAGGCCGGTTTTCTGCGCTTCAGGCGCCACGTCAATGGTGATGATCTTTCCCATCGAGCGAGCAGAACGGCTGGAACGGTAACGGTCCGCAATGATGAAACCGAGAATTTTTTGGCCGACAACCCCGACCAGTGAAATGGCTGAGGGCATCGCAAGAAAATAGCGCATCTCCTCTTCAGAGTAAGCAATGCCGGCAACAAAGCAGGATTGGTCGATCTCCAGGAGGCGCTGGAAATCACCGGGATGATAGTTGCGCACGCTCAGCACGTGAGCATTGTACCGGGAACAGAACG
Organism: Candidatus Angelobacter sp.; assembly: GCA_049802395.1. Lineage (GTDB taxonomy): Bacteria > Acidobacteriota > Terriglobia > Terriglobales > Acidobacteriaceae > Angelobacter. The sequence continues at coordinate 4,116 of JBARMK010000416.1, read as the reverse complement.
AACGTTTTTGAAACACAGAGACCGGAGAAAGGCGGCTAGACCGTCTTGCGGATTTGCTTGCGGCAATCCTCGCAGATACCGTAGATCTGGAAATTGTGGCGGGTGGCGTCAAAGTGATACTTGCGCCCAATCTCTTCTTCCAGCTTGCCGACTTCAGGCGAGAAGAACTCAACCGATGCGTCGCATTCGGTGCAGACCATGTGATGATGGCTGCGGCGGTTGAACTGGTGCTCATAGCGGGCCATGCCGTCAGGGAAAGGGACCGCGCTGGCGAGTCCGCATTCAGATAGCAGCTTGAGCGTGCGGTAGACAGTGGTGAAACCGATCTTGGAGTCTTTCTTGCGGACCAGGCGGAAAAGCTCGTCCGTGGAGAGATGGTCGCGGGTCTCCAGGAAGGTGCGCAGGATTGTGTCGCGCTGGTCAGTATGCTTGAGCCCGACGCGCTTCAAATGCTTGTAAAAAATCTCCTGCGCCTCGCGCATGGATTCGCGGGAAGGAGGAGCATGATCGTCAATCCGTCGTTGCAGCATGATTCCGGTTCGCCCAGATAATGCCATGAGCAAATGAAAATGAATTTCATTTTCATTATACGCAAAAGCAAGGGATTGCCAGAAATGCCGGGATTTTGCCAAAAAATTGAGCGATGGCAAATGACCTGCGGGTAGAGACGTAGCATGCCACGTCTCTAACGTTAACTGCTACGATCCAACGCCAATTGCCGCTGCCCGTTCTCATCCCGTAGAATCTTGGTCTCATGGCCACCACAACCGTTGCCGCTAATACCGCTCGTAGAAATCTCCTCGGCATCATTTTCCGGATCATTTTCTGGGTCCTGCTGCTCGTCCTTGTCGCTGGGGGCCTGGCCTTCGCCTGGTTTTACAATGCGGCGCGCTCTTCCCTGGCCCAACTTGATGGCTCAATTGCGTTGAGCGGTCTGCAATTGCCTGTTTCAGTGGTGCGCGACGGCCAGGGCGTGCCTCATCTGACCGCCGCAAATCTTCCAGATCTTTTCTTTGCTCAAGGCTACGTTACGGCGCAAGACCGGCTGTGGCAGATGGACCTGACACGGCGCGCCGTCGGCGGCGAAATGGCTGAGATTTTTCCGGCATCCAGCGGGCCGCCACAACCGGTGTCGCGCGCAACGGCTGCCGTGCGTCCGCGGCTAACCTGGGTGGATTACGACAAACAGCAGCGCACGCTCCGTCTGCGGGTGATATCGGAGCGGGTGGCGCAGCAGCTTCCTGCGCGCGATCGCGCCTTCTTTGAGGCTTATACCAAAGGCGTAAACGCCTACATTGACCAGCACCGTGAAAACCTTCCAATCGAATTTCGGATCCTGGGTTACAAACCGCGCACATGGACGGTGACTGATTCGCTTCTGATCGGGATCGGCATGAGCCAGTTGCTCAATCCGCAATATGAAACCGAATACTGGCGCGAGAAGATCTCGGCCAAGCTATCTCCGGAGTTGATGGCCGATCTTTATCCGCCAAGTTCACCACGAGACCATCCGCCGGCCAGCGAAGCCGGATTCGCCGCGAGCACGCCGGCCAGTTCGAATAAGACAACAAAGCCCGCCCAGCGCACCAGCCTGGCGAGACCCGCGACCAGCGGCCGTTACGCGCATTTGCATGAAGCTGACTCCGGCGAAGCCTTCCTGCCCGGATCGAACAATTGGGTCGTTTCAGGCGCGCACACGGTATCCGGCAAGCCGCTGCTCTCCAATGATATGCACCTGCCGCACCGCGTTCCCAGCGTTTGGTATGAGTTACAGCTTCACTCCGGCGACTTCAATATTGAAGGCTTTTCGCTGCCGGGGCTGCCGTTCATCAGCGTTGGGCACAACCAGCGCATAGCCTGGGGATTCACCAATCTGAATCCTGACGTGCAGGACCTGTTCATTGAAAATTTCAACCCTGCGGGCGAATACCAGACGCCTACGGGCTGGCAGAAACCTGAGATCGATCATCAGGTCATCCACGTGAAGGGTAAACCCGACGTGGCGTTTGACGTGGTGGTCACGCGCCACGGGCCAATCATCACCAGTCTTTTCCTCGGTGAGACGCGGCAGATCGCGCTGGGATGGCTGGTCTACGACCCTAAAGCCATCACCGTGCCGCTCTTTGATCTGGACGCGGCGCAAAACTGGCAGCAGTTCCGCAAAGCTCTGTCTCTATTTGCCACGCCGTCACAGAACGTTGTGTATGCCGATATTGACGGCAACATTGGCTATCAGCCGATGGGCTTTGTGCCAATACGCGCGGCAGGCGATGGCACCGTGCCGGTCTCAGGCGCTGACGGCAAGCATGACTGGACCGGATACATCCCTTTTGACAAGCTGCCCAGCCTGTACAATCCGCTTTCCGGAATCATCGCCACGGCGAATTCAAAGATCACGCCGGACGGCTATCCATACCAATTGGCGACGCAGTGGTTTCCACCGTACCGCGTGGAGAGAATCTACAGAGTGCTGAAGTCAGGCAAGAAGTTTTCTGCCGCTGACATGCTGGCTTTGCAGACTGACATCACCTCAGACTACGACCGCTTCTTTGCGGAAAAGTTTGTCGATGCCATCAGCCATAGTGGGAAGGCGACGGACCGTACGCGCCAGGCCGCTGACATAATGCGCGGCTGGGATGGACGCATGCTGGCCGATCTGGCCGCACCGACAATCGAAGTGCGCACACGCCGCTACTTGTGGGAGATGCTGCTCGACCCCAAACTCGGTAACTATGCCGACAACTATGAATGGTCCGAAGCGGCGGTGGCGTTGGAAAACATCGTAAGAGAGCAGCCCTCGCGCTGGCTGCCTCCGGGCTATGCCAACTTCAATGACTTGCTCACAGCCGCAGTGGAGAAGGCGCTGAAAGATGCGCCCGCCAACCTGAAGTCCTGGAAGTACGGCGAAGTTTATCCAGTAGTGATCAGCCATCCGGTGTTCAGCGGTATTCCCATCTTGCATGGCCATGCGAGCATTGCCGGGCCGGGCACGCAGCCGCAATCCGGAGGCGGCTATACCGTCAAGCAGGTAGGCCGCGGCTTTGGGCCATCGGAGCGCATGACCGTGGACTTCTCCAACCTGGATGCTTCAACGTTCAACATTGTGCTGGGCGAATCCGGCCAGCCTTTTAGTCCACACTACATGGACCACTGGGACGCCTGGTACAACAACAAGACGTTTACGCTGGCATTCTCGGATGCAGGCGTGCAGGCGACAAAGGCGCATGAGTTGAGGCTGGAGCCGAAGTAGGGGGGAGAACTTGACTGCTCTGTTGCAATAATACAATGCGAGTTCAGCCCGAAAAATAAGTAAAAGCTTCCCGACATATACGATCTTTGTCTGGTAGAATCTTGCCCGAAGTAATCAATGGCTTTATTCATGTCTTGAAGTAGTTGTTATAGAGCGTTTGCTCTGAGTGAAAAAATGACTCCTGCTCGTGCTATACGTGTCCCTCGTCGACAAAAAGCCATAGCCTTTGAATTCATGTCGACCGATGCGCAGCCTTTTCAAGTCAAGGCTGAGGATGCTTCGATTCGATTTGCCAGATTTCCCTCATCTGAACAAGAACGGATCGCGAGGGCTGACAAATCTGCAACAGTTTTCTTCAGCCCTGATGTCGCTACTGTGATTAAGCATATAGGTATGCATTTAGATCCCTCCCGTCAGGGTGAAGCTCATTTTGTAATAACTTATAAAAGTTGCCAATATGAGAATGGAAAACAGATATCAGGAAATCGGGCATCGTACAAAATCATCGACTTTATTGGTGCTGGACAATCGGCGGAAACATACAAAGCAAAAGTAATGGCGATATCATCTCCAGCGGATGATTTATGTGTCGGGGACGACGTTGTCATAAAAATACCGGTATTTGATCCCCTGTTGGGCCTGGAAGAACAAATAAACCTTAGCTCCAATCTAGTCACACTTTTTTTTCGCGAAGAGGCAAGCCTACTCCGGCTCAGATCTTTGGATTGTGTAGCAAGCTTTGTTGACAGTGGACCGCATAAGTTTTCCCGAGCGGAAGTTCCGGCAACCCGTTTGATGATCCAGCGATTTGTCGATGGCAATCCTCTTGACGAATATCTCAAGGCTGAGCATTCGGAGTCTGGTGC
>JBARMK010000415.1:0-12466 GCA_049802395.1 Candidatus Angelobacter sp. | reverse complement strand
CTTTATCACCGCGGAAGACAACGTGAAGCCGGATCTGCCGTCGAGCATGGTGATATTGAAAGGCGCGGTAGTACGAAAATAACTGCCTCGCATCAACTATTCTCTGACAAACTCTTGGCCGAATTTTCATCAACCTGCTCCTCTGCGACTTGGGCTCCAGCGATCTGATACTATTGCCGCCCATGATCGTAAAGGAGCAGGCAGGCGCCCCGGCACGCACGTTACCAACGCCGGCAACTAGCTGGTGGCCGCTGGCCGTGCTGGTGGCCATCAACGTCCTTAACTTTTACGATCGCCAGGTTGCCGGCGCAATTGTGGAGCCTGTCCGCAAAGAGTTTCACCTTACCGATACGGAAATCGGCGGGCTCAATTTTGCCTTTACCATGCTCTATGGGCTGGTCGGGCTGCCACTGGGGCTTTTGGCAGACAGGGTCAGCCGCAAGCAGCTTCTCGCAGTGGGCATTGCGGTTTGGGCAATTCTCACGGCCAGCGCGCGCTGGATCAACAGCTACTCTTTTCTAGTCATTTCTCGATTGGGCGTCGGCGTAGGTGAGGCGACGGCGGCCCCCACCGCCACCAGTTGGATTGGCGATCTCTTTCCCGCTGAAAAGCGTTCCAAGCCGCTGGCGCTTTTCATGCTGGGCGTTCCGGTAGGCGGCGCGTTGAGTTTTTTCTTCAGCGGCCCCATTGCGCAGAGATTAGGATGGCGCGCCGCCATGATTGTGGCCGCCGCTCCAGCGCTAATTCTGATTCCCCTGCTGCTCATGCTGCATGAACCGGCGCGCGGCGCTTCAGAAAAACACGCTCTGCCGGCCGATGCCGGTTCCATCTGGGCCGTGCTACGCGTTCCAACCTTCTGGTGGATCGCCATCTCCGGTGCGCTGGTAAACTTTAACCTGTATTCCATCGGCACATTTTTCCCAGCTTTCTTCAGCCGGATACATCACATGAGCGTGGCCCGCGCTGGAGTGACCACAGGAATTGTTTATGCCGTGGGCGGCATCCTTGGCGGATCGTGTGCCGGTATCTGGGGTGATCGCATCGTCAAGCGCAACCGCAGCGGACGCATGAAGATCGCTTCCATCGCCGCGCTTTTGGCCGTTCCGCTCTCTTACTTTGGAATTCATCAGGGCATAGGATCAATAGCCCTAGCGCTTCCGCTGCTTACTATTGCTTATGGCCTGCTCAACATGTATTACGGCCTGGTGTATGCCTCGATTCAGGATATCGTTGCTCCCGCCCTGCGCGGCACCAGCATGGCCATCTATTTTCTGGTCATGTATCTGGGCGGCGCTTCCTGGGGAACATTGATCATCGGGAAGATGAGCGACCTCTTCGCGCTGCACGCGGCGCACCTTGCCGGCCTGGAGAAGATCAACGAAGCTTTCAAAGCCATCGGCCTACAGCAGGCGCTTTTGGCCATTCCTGTGCTGTCTTTTATGCTCGCCGGTGTGCTGTGGGCTGGATCAAGGACGATTGGACGGGATTTGCAGCGCCGGCACGAACTGTGAACTCGATACCCATTGCTCGCGTGAGAAAGTTGCGCAGTTTGGAGGAACAGGTGCTCTCCAGCCAGCTTAGCTGTTGAGGAACTTATGAAACTGGTCCGCCAGTTTGTTCAGGCGACTAGTATCAATGCCAAACGCGTCGCATGTACGACCAATAATTTGCTTGAAGAAGTCGAATATTACAGCTAACGAGATTTCTAGTGACTCATGGCTCGGACCAAGTACAAAATTTAGGTGCTGAGGATCTCCAGTAGCCAGACCCGAAACTGATCCGATGCTCGAATGGACCGCCTGTGACAGCATCGAAAACACCAAATAGTACGTCTGGCCTTCAGGAATATTCTTTACTCGTTCATGGATTGTGAGAGGCCATCCCGATTGCTGTGTGGGGATGTTTGCCTTTTCGAAAGCGTCAATTATGGCTTTCGTATCTGTCACATGCGCTAGCCGCTTCGCGAGTTTGATGGATTCAGGGCCGAGCGATCTACGGAATGCAGAGGCACGGGCTTTCCGGTCCCCCGCAATGTAGTTGCAGTTTATAGCTCCTTCGACTATTGCGCGGCAAATTGCGGCTGCCTGTCCCGCATAGCCTGCCTTGCAAAGCCTGAGCGCACCCTTCGCATCATTGAATCCCTTCGTGAAGATGATAGCCATAGCAGTTTGTACTTCACCTCGCCACTCCAACTTTCCAACGGCCAAGAGCCCTTCAGATTCCTTGAGCAGTTCATCACAGTAGCGAGCCAATCTCCACTCTCGTTCCTTTAGTCCCGGCCAAGCAGCCAAAAGTTCAAGTTCATCTTCTTGCGCAACACCAATTGCGCTTGGCGCGTCCACCATCATGTCGATGGCCTTCGCCGTCTTGGGGAAGGGAATTACCTCTCGTAGGCTGTCGGCGCCGGCCAGGATCATCACGATCCGGTCCAGGCCCAGCGCGATGCCACCGTGCGGAGGAGTGCCGTACTCCAGCGCGTCCAGGAAAAAGCCGAAGCGTGAGCGCGCTTCATCATCCGCCATACCCAGCGCGCTGAAAATCTTTTTTTGGATGTCCTGGCGATGAATACGGATTGACCCCGATCCCAACTCCGTGCCGTTTAAAACGACGTCATAAGCCAGGGCCCGCACCGCGCCCGGGTCGGATTCGAGCTTGTCCATGTCCTGCTCATGCGGCGAGGTGAATGGATGGTGGGCCGCGTTCCACCGGTTCTCTTTATCGTCATGCTCGAACATAGGGAAGTCAGTGACCCAGAGAAATTTGAAATCGCGCCCAACATCGCCGCTGCGCTCGAATGCTTTGTGTTTGTCCGCGTACTTGCGTCCAAGCTCCAGGCGAGCTTCGCCGCCCGATGTGAATTGCGCTTTTTGGTTCGCAGCAGTGCGAATCCTGCCTTCGCTGGCGATTGCCACCACAGGAACAACCAGATCGTCCGGCCCAGCGCCGCACAGTTCACGGACCTTCGCGGCTACCTGCGGACGCTTCTTTTCCAACTGTGCGAAGTCATACAGCACTCCGGCAAAGTCTTTGTTTCGCTTGGCGAGCTCTTCCGAAAGCGTGCGCAGCTCTTTTTTCTCACGATCGGAAATCTTTCCCACATTCGGAACCCTGATTCCGACCATGTTCATGTTGCCGTCAATGCGGAGGTCGGCGAGATCTTCGTCGCTGAATGTGGAGCGAATGTCGGTCATCGCCGGAAGGCGCATGTCAGGCTTGTCTATTCCATACTGCCGTATGGCCTGGTCATAGCTCATGCGCGAGAACGGCGTCGGCAGGTCGATTCCCGCGGCCTTGAATGCTGCCTTCAAGAATCCTTCCACCACCGCATAGACGCGGTCAGGCTGAGGAAAGCTCATTTCCAGATCAATCTGCGTGAATTCCGGCTGGCGATCGGCACGCAGGTCTTCATCGCGGAAGCAACGCACGATCTGGAAATATTTATCGAAGCCAGAGATCATCAGGATCTGCTTAAAGAGCTGCGGCGATTGCGGCAGTGCGTAAAACTCGCCGGGATGCACGCGGCTGGGTACCAGATAATCGCGCGCGCCTTCCGGCGTGCTGCGCGTCATGAACGGCGTTTCAATTTCCAGAAAGCCCTCGCCGGAGAGATACTGGCGAATCGCCAGCGCGACCTTGTGCCGCATCTCGATGTTGTACTGCATCGTTTCCCGGCGCAGATCGATGTAACGGTACTTGAGCCGCACTTCTTCATTGATCGGCCCGGCTTCACTGGGCAGAAACGGCGGCAGCTTGGATTCGTTCAGCAGCTTCAGTTCGTCGACCGTGACTTCAACTTCGCCCGTGGCGATATTCTTGTTGATTGTGTCGGCGTCGCGCCGGCGCACAGTACCAATCGCAGCAATCACATACTCCGAGCGCAGGTTGCCCGCTTTCTCATGCGCGGCGGAATTCACGCCTTTGTCGAAAACCAGTTGGGTCATTCCGCTGCGATCGCGGATATCGATAAAAATCACGTTGCCCAGATCGCGCCGGCGATTGACCCAGCCGAGCAAGACCACCTGCTGGCCCGTGTTTTCCGGGCGCAGCTCTCCGCACATGTGCGTGCGACGAAGTTCACCTAAAAAATCCAGCGGCAAAAGAAATACCTTTCTATACAGCAAAATTAAGCGTTGGCTAAGCCCCTGATTATAAAGGGTCGGAGCGTTCTGCCGTGAGCAACTGGTGAAAAACGCTTGACCTTGGCATATATTCCACAGTTGAGAATGCCCTTGTTGGCGAAGAACATTGCAGTCCGCACGCTTCTGTCGGGCGAATTGGCACAGCTTGCCGGCGTAAGCCGGGACACGCTGCGCCACTACGAACGCAAAGGACTCATGCCTGCTGCGCAACGGTCGCAAAACGGCTACCGGCGTTACCCGCCGCAGGCCCTTGACCGCGTGCGGCTGATCCGGGCGGCACTGGGGATCGGCTTCACGGTGGACGAACTGCATGACATTTTGCAGTCGCGCGACCGTGGACTGGCGCCGTGCCACCAGGTCCATGCGCTGGCCGTAGCGAAAGCGCAAGAACTGCAGGTGCGGATCCGCGAGCTTGAGGCTTTGCACCGGGCCTTGCAGAAGGCGATCCGCGGCTGGGCGAAGAAGCTGAAGTCCACCGCTGCGGGCAAACGCGCCGGATTGCTGGAGATGTTTATTGCCAACCATCCCGAGAGCGTCCGGGCGATTTCGCCTCTAATGTCTCCCGGGCTGAAACGGAAATTGCAAAGAAACGAGGGCAAGAGACGATGAGAAGTATTTTTCTGGCAATGATTGGGGCAGGCGTAATGACGCTGAACAGCGTCGCGCAGAAGGCCACAGACCAGTACGACAACATGAAAGATTGTCCGATGCATGAACAACACCAGTCCGCTACCACCAGCGGTGATCATGCAAAACACGATATGAAAGAGCGCGGCGATCAAGGCATGGGCTTTGCCCAGGGCCAGACTACTCACCACTTTCTTTTACACAAAGACGGCGGTGCAATCCAGGTGACGGCAAATTCCACCAGCGACAAAGCCAGCATCGATGAAATTCAGATGCACCTTCAGCACATTGCGCGGGCGTTCCAGTCCGGCGACTTCAACATCCCCATGTTCGTCCATGACCAGAGGCCGCCCGGCGTGCCGATGATGACGAAGCTGAGGAGTCGGATCAAGTACAGATATGAAGCGGCGGAGAACGGCGGCCGTGTGGTGATCAGTTCTGAAAATGCTGAAGCGGTGCAGGCGATCCATGAGTTTTTGAAGTTTCAAATTGCGGAGCATCAGACGGGGGATGGAATGGAGGCGAAGTAAAGTGTTTTGATCTAAAGATTGTCACTCCGGGCAGAGCGAGGAATCTGCTCTGCTAGTGCATGGGCCGAAATATTCTTTGGTTTGAAAAGCAGCGGGAGCAGATCCCTCACCCCGCTCAGTCTCGCATTCGATCGCCTTCGGAGATTCGGGATGACATTTTAAGGTTTCACCACAATCCCGGCAATCTCGCCCTTGGCCACGCTAGCCTGCTCGCCCGTACTTAAGTTTTTGATGGCATATTGCCCGGAATTGACCTCGTTTTCACCCAGTATTAGCGCAAACCGGACCGCCGCCTTGCTGGCGGTTTCAAGCGACTTTTTAAGTTTGAAGCTGTCATCACCCACTGTGACGACGACGCCCTGACGACGCAGTTCGCGCGCCAGCTTTGCGGCGTGCACGTTCATGCCTGCGCCCAGAGGCGCGATATAAACATCAGCGGGGCGTGCGGCAACTCCGGTGGATTCCTGCAAGGTCATTACCAGGCGATCTTCACCAATGGCGAACCCGATGCCGGGAGCCGGCGGGCCGCCAAGCGACTCTGAAAGCCCGTCATAGCGTCCGCCGCCGAGAATGGCATTCTGCGCGCCGAGAGCGCCATGGGTGAATTCAAAAGCCGTGCGCGTGTAATAGTCCAGTCCGCGCACTAGGCGGTGGTCGATGGTGAAGGGAACTTCCATTGCCGTGAGAAGTTTCTGCACCTCAGCAAAATGCGCGCGGCAACTTTCATCCAGGTAGTCGCTCATCCGCGGCAACTTTTCGATGATCGGCTGATCTTGCGGAACTTTGCAGTCGAGCACGCGCAGCGGATTCGTCTCCGCACGGCGCTGGCAATCGACGCACATGGTGTGGACTACGTCTTTCAACGCGTCGCGCAAAGCCTGCAAATAAATTGGGCGATCATTGGCGCAACCAACGGAATTCAGCTTCAGCGTCCAGCCCTGAATGCCCAGTCGATCGAGCAGGGCAGCGAGCATCTCGAGCAGTTCCGCATCGACCGAAGGTGATTCGCTGCCGACCGCAGATGAGCCAATGACTTCTGCGCCAATCTGGTAAAACTGCCGATAACGGCCTTTCTGTGGACGCTCACGGCGAAATTGCGGCCCGATATAGTAGAAACGCTGCAGGCCGGGGCGCTCCCACAACTTATGTTCAATATAAGCGCGAACAACGCCGGCGGTGTTTTCCGGGCGCAGGGCCAGCCACTGGCCTTTCTCGCTCTGTGCGCGGGCCCGATCTTCCCAGGCAAACATCTCTTTGGAGACAATGTCAGTCTCTTCACCCACCGAGCGTTGAAAGAGTTGCAGGTCTTCAAGAATCGGCGTGCGGATCTCCTGAAAGTTGTACACGCGAAAGACGTCTCGCACCGCCTTTTCGACGAAGTTCCACGTTTCCGTTTCCGGAGGCAGAAGGTCGCGGGTGCCGCGGACGGATTTGATGGAATTAGCCATTAGTAGTTAGCCATTAGCACTTAGCAAAACCCGAGGGCTCCAGTCGGTGCATTCCTGGGCACTTCTCAACCGCGATGCGAGCCGATTTCCTTTTGATACTGCGCGGTGTAGTCTACATAATTCTTGCCGTACATCAGAATTGTCTTCTGCGTCTCTTCGTCGTCAATCCTCTTTTTGAATTTGCCCGGTACGCCCATCCACAGCGAATAAGGCTCAATCACCGTGCCTTCCGGGATAACGGTGCCTGCGGCAATGATGGAGCCTTCACCGATCTTGGCATTGTTCAGAATCACGCAGCCCATACCGATGAGACAGCGGTCGCCGATGGTGCAGCCGTGCAGTGTGACCGAATGCCCCACGGTGACCCAGTCGCCCATGGTGACGCCATATTTGTAGCGCATGCCGTGAAGGACGCTGCAATCCTGCACATTGGAGTTTTTGCCAATGCGGATGGCGAATACATCGCCGCGGATTACCGCATTCATCCACACGCTGGAGTTTTCCCCGACCTCCACGTCACCGATGATCTGGGCAGACTCGTCGATATAACACGACTGATGAATGCGCGGCGAGATTCCCTGATAGGTCCGAAGCATAGGGTTGAATTTTTAAAGGTAACATGTGGGGCGGAGTGCGGGCAATGATCCAAGCGCTAAAGTCTGGCTGCTCCAATTTGTAATCGTTTTATGAATCGCGGAAAAAGATGGGGCAACCCACAGCAGCTCTGGTGTCTCCTATCAAACAATCCTGTTCCCCAGAACGAGGGATCATGCACGCCGTTTCTTTGCGCACAGGTTTTCATGTGCTTCTTGCCTTACTGTTTGCCGTCTCGTTGAGCTCGGCTCAGTCGTTTCAGCAAAACACCTATCAAAGCCCAAACCTGCCAAGCGACCTGTTTATCGCCGATTTGAACCACGATGGAAAACCTGACATTGTGACGACACAATTTAACAGCAACATGGTTACGGTATTCCTGAATCATGGAGACGGTACGTTTACTGATGGCGGCTCAGCCACCTATGTGGTGGGCGGCTCTTTCCCGCAACGCGTGCTGGTTGCAGACTTCAATCACGATGGGAACCCCGATGTTGCTGTAGGAACTTGCAACAACAGCCAGACCAATGTCGTCTCGATACTCTTCGGAAACGGTGACGGCACATTTAAGCCCCACGTTGATTACACAGTTTCGGGATGCGTCACGGGATTCGGGACCATCAGGGTGGCTCGCGACAGTTCTCCCAGCCTGGTTGTTGCGTCAGGCACTCGCCAAATCAACATTCTTCGTAACGACGGCGCCGGAAACTTCCATTTGCAGATCGTCCCCGCCCCGACCAACATCGTAGGAGCATCGGCCGCTGATTATACTCACGATGGCATAGCCGATATAGCAGCGATTGAATTGGCATCGCCCAACCGGCTCGTGATCTTTCATGGAGATGCAGGCGGCGGATTCGGAGCGCCCCAACTCGTGCAGTCGGCCTCGCCCTCTGTTGGCTTTTTTGACGCCAATACCGTGGATTTCACCGGTGACGGCATTGCTGACCTGCTTGTGCCCTGGGACTCCCCGGGGCAGGCACGCGCCGGAGTCATAGCTTTTGCAAATAATGGATTTGGAAAATTTACGGCAACTACCTTAAATGTGGCTTCCGGGTACTTTCTCCCCGGTTTCAGGGCCGCGGAAGGAGACTTCACGCGCGGAGGCTTTCATGGCCTCATTCTGCCTTTGTTCGGAACCGGCACTCAGGTTCCTGACGCGGTCGCCTATTTTCCTCCGCGAGGCAGGGGCGTCTGGAGTCCCCCGATTTATTTCTCTATGGGAGCAAACAGTTCACCGCAGTCCGCCTCCGTTGCGGATTTCAATCGTGATGGATTGCTTGATTTTGCCGTGGTTACTGAATCGGATAATACCTTGCACGTGTTTATCAACAACTCCTGCGGGCTGCCTCCAAAAGCGGGAATCGCCCTCTGCTCACCCGCTGGCGGTGCAACGGTGGCTTCACCTGTACGCATTTCTGCCACTGCCAACGGATTAACACATCCCATCACTACCATGAAGGCCTACATTGACGGCAAACAGATTGCGTCGTCCGCCAACAACATGCTCAATGCTTCAACAACTAAAGCAGCAGGCAAGCACACCCTTACCGTCAACGCATGGGATTCAATCGGAAAGTTGTACCAGACGATTGAGACCTTTACTGTTCGCTAACCCGCGACAAAGTCGGTGGTCTGCTGGGCCACCGATTGCTTTCCGGTCAGAGTCATCCGAGGGGAGACTAGGGACCTCCCGCTTCGTTGAGAAAAGATCTAATGCAACTCCACGCCCATCAATTCCGTCACCATCGTCCATTGCTCCCAGGCATAGCGCCAGATTGAGACGGAGTGTAGGTTTTCAAACGAGTGGAAGTCGCGCTCGTTCATTGCCGTTTGTTCGTCGAGATAAACCTGGCTGACGAAGTCGCAGTCGTTGCAACGCACGATATAAGGATAGTTTTCGGCCATGCGAACTACATTTGGGGGGATCGCCCTGATTATTGAGCTTTTCTTCAAGCAGCGCACTAAGGCGGTGTACTTAGGCCCGGCGTATTTTTGGCCTATCGACTCATAGCAGTAACGTGTATGCGAAAACGGAGAAAAACCAGGTCAAAAGAAGAGGCTGCGGTCGTGGGTCTATGACCGCATGATGCGGGCTTTGATTTCAGGCTCCCAGATCACATTGCCGGGATCCAGAGTTTCAACACCTACCTGGCCCTGGAGCGAGGTCCCTGGCTCGCCAATCCACTTAACTTTGTAGCGCGCACGACGGTTTTGGCGCTGCAACCAGATGGTCTGCCCAACCGCTTTGATCCCGGGTGGCGTAACCAGGCGCGCACCATTGGTGGAAATCTCATAAGTGCAGCAATTCTGGGATTCGACGCTGGTGATGTCAGGGAATACCTTGACGGGGACAGCAAGATGCAGCCGCTTTTCCTGTCGTTTATCGGCGCCGGTGAGAACGGCGGCAGCGCCTGCGGATTGTTGGCCGGGCTTGGATTCCATGACCCTTTGAGTATCGCGGGTACCTGAACTTTGGTCAATATTACTTTCGTTTGAGTTTGCGGTGAAACCCAGGCAGTGAACGGATCACGTTTTCTGACGCGTTGCAACGAAACCGTTTACAATAGCTGCTTAGACCCCTCCTTCAGAGACATAAAAACATGATTCATTTTCCCGTGCCTGAGGCCCTGACCTTTGACGATGTATTGCTTTTACCTGCCCAATCGGACGTGGTGCCGGGCGAGGTAAATACGCAGATCCAGCTTTCGCGCAATATTCGTCTAAACATCCCCATAATCAGCGCGGCCATGGACACGGTGACCGAGTCACGCCTGGCGATTGCCATTGCGCAGCAGGGCGGACTGGGAATTATCCACCGCAATCTTTCCATCGAACAGCAGGCGGATGAAGTCGACAAGGTGAAACGCTCAGAGAGCGGCATGATCATGGATCCCATCACGCTCTCGCCCGACCACAAAATTGCCGATGCCCTGGACCTGATGCGCCGCTACAAGATTTCCGGCGTCCCGGTGACCAAAAACAAGAAGCTCGTCGGCATTCTTACCAATCGCGACCTGCGCTTTGAAACCCGAACGGACATCCTGATCAGCAAAATCATGACCAAGGACAACCTGATCACGGTACCCGTGGGCACCACACTGGAAGACGCGGAAAAAATCCTGCATGAACACCGCGTGGAAAAGCTGCTGGTGGTGGATGACAAGTACAACCTGAAAGGGTTGATAACGGTAAAGGACATCCAGAAAAAGCTGAAGTATCCTAACGCTGCCAAAGACCAGCACGGACGGCTGCGTGTTGGCGCGGCGATTGGCGCCACCGGCGATTTCCTGGAGCGCGCGCAGGAGATGGTCAAGGCCAAAGTAGACCTGCTGGCGATCGATAGCGCGCACGGCCATTCCAGCCGCGTGGTTGAAGCCATCAAGATGCTCAAATCCAGGCTGCCGGAAGTAGATTTGCTTGCCGGCAACGTAGGCACGCATGAAGGCGCCTGTGCGCTGGCCAAGGCCGGGGCGGATGCCATTAAGGTCGGCATTGGTCCAGGATCGATCTGCACAACCCGCATCGTTACCGGCGCGGGTGTGCCGCAGATTACAGCAATTGCGGAAGCCGCACGCGCCTGCCGTGATGCTCAGATTCCGGTGATTGCCGATGGCGGCATCAAGTTCTCCGGCGACATCAGCAAAGCCATTGCCGCGGGCGCCAGCGTGGTGATGATCGGCTCACTGTTTGCGGGAACGGAAGAAAGCCCCGGGGAGACCATCCTGTATCAAGGCCGGTCATTCAAGTCGTATCGTGGCATGGGATCTCTTTCCGCGATGGCCGCAGGATCAAGCGAACGCTACGCCCAGAGCGCGGAAGATTCTTCGACGGACAACATGTCGATGCGCGAAGGCGACCGCGGCAGCAACCGCGTGGACAAACTGGTGCCAGAAGGCATTGAGGGCCGGGTGCCCTATCGTGGCACGCTGGCGGAGATGGTTTACCAACTGGTGGGCGGGCTGCGCTCCGGCATGGGCTATTGCGGCACCCGCAGCATTCCTGAGTTGCAGCAGAAGGCCCGTTTCATCCGCATCAGCGGCGCAGGGCTGCGTGAGAGCCACGTGCATGACGTGATCATCACGCGCGAAGCTCCCAACTACAGGCTGGAATAGGCAGGCAGATTTGTCATCATCCGCGGTTTCCGGGTCCGTACCCTCTCCATTTTCACGCAAGCTGCTGGCATGGCTGCCGACGTTGCTGTGGCTGTGCGTGCTGGCTCTTTTTTCCACGGATACATTTTCCGCCGAACATACGGGCAGCATCCTGCACAGGATCGTCCACGCACTGTTTGGAGGAATATCCGAACTCGTTTTTCAGCGGCTGCATTTCCTGGTGCGTAAGTCGGCCCATTTCATGAGCTACGGCACGCTAAGCGCGCTGGCTTTCTTTTCCTGGCGGGCCACTTTGCCGGCGCGTCCGCGATGGATTTTTCGCTGGACCAGCCTTGCCCTGCTGCTGACCTTGCTGGCCGCCAGCCTGGACGAATTCCACCAAACCTTTATTCCTTCACGCACCGGCAACTTTCACGACGTAATGCTCGATATGACCGGCGCTATGTTCTTCCAATTTGTGATTGCAATCTGGCTGGCCCGCAGAAGCAGCCTGAATCATTCATAAGGCTGCGTCAATAATAAGGCTGCGTCTATGGTTGAATCAGTGATAAGTTTCCCATTCAGCGCGTTCTTCTCGACTGGTTATTTCGGCTGCGCTCGCTGCTGCCGGTTCTATCTCACCTCTTGCCACTAACAACATGCATGCGGCCAGTGTCGCCAACCCCGCCGACAAGTAGAACGGGACCGCCGCGCCGTATCGGTTCCACAGTTGTCCCGTGATGACACTGGAGAGAAGTGCGGCAATGCTGGTGGAGAAATAAAATATTCCGAAAGCCCGTCCGCGCGATCCCGGCTCCACGGTATCCACCACCAGTGCGCGCAATACCGGGCTGGTCAGCGCGTAATAGAGTCCATACGTCGCCATCACAACCCAGATGGCAGCATGATTGGGTGCCGCGGCAAACGTGAGATAGGTGATGCTGAAAACCAGATATCCCGCCGCCGCAATGACCCTCTTCGAACGGCGATCACTGAGCCATCCCGCAGGCCAGGATCCAAGCGTATAAGTAAGG
>JBARMK010000414.1:0-17990 GCA_049802395.1 Candidatus Angelobacter sp. | reverse complement strand
CTGTCCACCAACAGTGGGAAGCAGCGCAAATTTGCCCGGCTTGCTATCGCCCGCCATCATTTCGGATTCCTGGCGGATGATTTCTTCCAGATACGTTTTGGTCAGCGGCTCGATGTACGTGCGGTCCGCCATCTCCGGGTCGGTCATGATGGTGGCGGGGTTGGAGTTCGCCAGCACCACCTCGTAGCCTTCAGCTTTGAGGGCTTTGCACGCCTGGGTGCCGGAGTAATCAAACTCAGCCGACTGGCCAATAACGATCGGCCCGGAACCGATGATCAGGATCTTCGCGATGTCATTACGGCGTGGCATGCTTCTCCAGGGTCACCGAGCTACATTGGTTGTCGAATCCATTCACAGCCATTGAAACAAGGAGATCATTCGCCCGCCCGTCCGGGGCAAGTAAATCGAGAGGTTGCTTTAAGAGCGTGAAGCCGGGACTGGCAATCACCAGAGTCATTTTGCCCAGCAAATCAGGCGGGAGTTCGGCGATGCCGTTGGAATCCGTTGATCCATGCGCCTTCATCGCGCTGGACGGACCATCCAGTTCGTATTCCGCGTGCGCTATAACGGCGCCGAGGGGATCACGAACTCTGATCCGCCTCGATGTCATCGCCACGACGTTAGGGGCAGGACAACTGCTGTAGCTAATGCCGCAACTGGACTCGGCAAGTTGCAAGGAAAGTACCTCAGGCAGATTTACGGCAGACGGCGAGAGTTCGAGAGGGATATCCCCTTCCACTTGCCAATTGTCACCAACGCCTTTTTGTTGGCCGCGGACGTGAAGAATGTAAATTCCGGGGGTTGTCTGCTCGAAATGAAAATGGCCTTCCGCTCCGGTGTTTTCCGCTGATATCGGAGTTTTCGCCCCGGCAGTCCATAGCTCCACATGTACATCTTGAAACGGTATCCAGGGGTTATTGCTCGTCAACTGTCCGGTCAGCGCTCTTGTCTTGAGAATTCCGTCCGATGAAAACGGCCACTCAAGAGTTATCCGGTTGCTGCCTTTCACGCGCTTGGCTGACACTTCCGCGTTTACGGCGCTTCCCGCACCCGGCCCTTTGGTTTCGATCAAATAGCTGCCTGGCTTTAGGTTCTGAATGTCAACAACGCCATCCGGCCCGGCTACAAGTGTCAGGATCGGCTTCGGCTTCCATTCCGTCTCACCATCCGACTTCGCCAGATCTGCGTAGTCAAAAACCGCCACCGGAATTCCAGGAATGGGCGCGGAACCCTGCTGCACGACGACTCGAAAATTCGTGGACACATGGACGGTAGCCAGCGTAACGAAGCACGCATCCGCCCGCCATGCGAGTCCGAATATCAACAGGAAACCCGCGGCCCAGTACCCGAGCGAGATGTTTCGTCTTGCTCTCATCTTCCCTTCCACTCCTCCATCAGCCCCAGAAAATCCTTGAACAGGTAATGCGAGTCGTGGGGGCCCGGTGACGCTTCCGGATGGTACTGCACCGTGAACAGCGGCAGCGTGCGATGGCGCAGGCCTTCAAGTGTATTGTCGTTGAGGTCAATGTGCGTCTTCAGCACTTCCGATTCCTTCAGGGAATCCGGATCCACGGCGAAGTTATGGTTGTGCGCCGTGATCTCAATCTTGCCCGTCTCCAGTTGCTTTACCGGGTGATTGCCGCCGTGGTGCCCAAACTTCAGCTTGTAAGTTCTGCCGCCTAGCGCCAGCCCTACTAATTGGTGTCCCAGACAGATGCCAAAGATCGGGGTTTTGCCCATCAGGCGGCGGATATTGTCCGCGGCGTAATTGCACGGCTCGGGGTCGCCGGGACCGTTGGACAGAAACACCCCGTCAGGATTGAGTGACATCACGTCTTCGGCGCTGGTCATGGCCGGGACCACGGTCACCCGGCACCCCTGGTCTACCAGCATGCGCAGGATATTCTGCTTGATGCCGAAGTCATACGCCACCACGTGCTTGCTCGGCTGCAGGTCTTTCACGCCCACCACTTCCGTCGGCTCATGCGAGCGCGTGCCTGTTTCCCACTGGTAGCGCTGCTTGGTAGTCACCACCTTGGCCAGGTCGGTGCCGTCCATTTTCGGAATCGAGCGCGCCTTCGTCACCAGCTTTTCCGAATCGGTCTCAATCGAAGAGATCACCCCGCGCATAACGCCATAAGTCCGCAGGTGGCGGACCAGAGCGCGAGTGTCAATATCTGAAATTACCGGGATTTTGAACTTTTCCAGATATTCGTCGGTCACCTGCTGGGAGCGCCAGTTGGAGCTAATGGGCGAGAACTCGCGCACAACCAAGCCCTCAATATAGGGGTGCGTGGCCTCATTGTCGTCTGGATTGGTGCCGTAATTGCCGATCTGCGGATTAGTAAGAACAACTATCTGTCCGGCGTAAGAAGGATCGGTGAAGATTTCCTGGTAACCGGTGATGGAGGTATTAAAAACGACCTCGCCGTAGCAT
This sequence comes from Candidatus Angelobacter sp., assembly GCA_049802395.1. Taxonomy (GTDB): domain Bacteria; phylum Acidobacteriota; class Terriglobia; order Terriglobales; family Acidobacteriaceae; genus Angelobacter. The sequence goes on along the minus strand of JBARMK010000414.1, from coordinate 15,553 downwards.
TCGCCTTTCGCGCCGTGGCCTCTGCCGCTGAAGATTCGCCCATCTTCCAGCGCAAGGATTGCCTGCATCGGAACTCCGGAGAGTGGATTTTAAGGATTTTAGCATCTCCCATGGCAGACAAGAAAGGGGCGCAACTGTGGATAAGGCCGCACAAACCCCAAATTAGCACGCCGTATGCAAGACCATTCACGTGTCATAAGCCACGGACTGAAGGTGGCGTAATTTACATGGCGTGAACCACCATTCTCAGCTCCTGGGAGGACTCTACATACCGGCTTGGTGTTCAAGGCCCAAGCCGATTCTGACGTGGTGCCAACGGCAAAACCGGGCTGACCTGTAAGGTTTTTGTAAATTTAAAAGTGTAAGAGCCCCCAATTCATGCGGTTTTAGCTCGGTACCAAAGATTTGGCAATGGTCGCTAAAATCACTTTCGTCGGACAGGCTTTCCGCTGTAGAATTTAGCATCAAATAAACCAGGTTCGTGCTCACATCCCCCTACGGCGCACGTTGCCATTCTTGCCGGGAGCGCGTGGTCCATTTTTAATTGGAGACGGATTCGCATTGCTCGAATCGACGCAAAAGATCGCCATTTTGTACGACGCCAGCCAGGCGATCCTCTCCACGTTTGACCTGGATGAGGTGCTGAACCGCATCCTCACCATCATTCGCGATTTCTTTCAATTGCAGAACGGCGCCGTCCTGCTGCTGGACAAGAACCGGCAGGAGCTCCACGTACGCGCCCACCTGGGCCAGAGCAATCTGGACGTTGGTTACCGTATTCCGAAAGGCGTGGGACTCACCTGGGCGGCTGCCGGGATCAAGCGGCCGGTTTACGCGCCCGACGTCAGCAAAGACCCGCGCTATCTGCAAAAAGTGGATGCGACAAAATCTGAGGTCGCCATCCCATTGCTGGTACGCGATGAAGTGGTAGGCGTGCTGGATTTCCAAAGCGAGCAACTGGATTACTTTGACGCCGAAAAAATCGATCTGCTCACCCTTTTCTCCACCCAGGCCTCCATGGCATTGGAAAACGCGCGCCTGTATTCCATGGAGCGCCGCCGTGCCGAGCAGCTTGAAGCCATCAACGCGGTGGCCAAGAAGACGACGCGTGTTCTCGATCTCGACGAATTGCTTACGGTTGTCTGCCGCCTTTTGCTCGATTGGTTCCGCATTGATCAGGTAGCGGTGCTGCTGGCGGAAGGGGACACCTTGCGCGTCCGTGCCCATGAAGGCCGGCTTACGCCCAACCTGGCGATGGGGTCCATTCTTTCTCCGGGCGCAGGCTTGGCGGCGCGTGCTCTCAGCACTGGACATAGCGTGATCGAAAACGATGTGAATAACGTTGAGGGTTACATAGCCGGCTTTGCCGAGACGCAATCCGAGATGTGCGTGCCGCTGATCATCTTCGGCGAGAAGCTGGGCGTGCTGGCGCTGGATAGCGCGCACAAGAATGTTTTTGATACGGAAGACATCCAGCCCCTGGAGTCAGTGGCTGACATTTGCGCTGCCGCTATCCAGAACGCGCACAATTTTGATCGCATGAAGCAGCTTGCTTATGTGGATGGTCTCACCGGCATCCACAACCGCCGCTATTTTGAAATGCGTATTGTCGAGGAGCTGGAGCGTGCCAGCCGTTTCCAGGGACGCATGTCGGTCATCATGGTGGACATCGACCATTTCAAGAGAATGAATGACGAGTTCGGGCACCTGCTGGGCGACGAAATGTTGCGTGCGGTCTCCTCCATTCTCCGGCAGCAGCTGCGCAAGATGGATATGGTTTGCCGTTACGGCGGCGATGAGTTTGCCATTGTTGTGCCGGAAACCAGTGGGGAAAGCGCGATGCGGGTAGCGGAAAAGCTGCGCCGCCAGGTGGAAACGCATTATTTTCCCGGCGTTCCCCGCCCGGTAACCATCAGTTGCGGCGTCTCTGACTATCCCGCGCACGGGGTAACGCGCGATGAAGTTGTGGCCGCCGCCGATAGCGCGCTTTATCTTGCTAAACAGGCGGGACGCAACAGAGTGGCTTCAGCCACAATAAAAAAAGAATTTTCCGCTTCCAGATAGCTTGAAGATACGGGAGTCATGAGCAGCACCACAGTCGCGGCAATCGCCGGAAAGATCACAGCCAGGACCGCCAGCGTCCATATTGATCCAGCGTGCAATGCATTTCTGAATGACTGTTTTCGGCAGTTCGGAATCACCATTGTTCCGGTCGAGGGCGACCCGATTGAGGTCTTCCACCGGCATAAGTTTGAGGCCTGCGTGCTGAGGCTCTATGATCCTGAAGCGGACAAAATCCTGAAGGCCGCGCGCAGCTCTCCTTCCAACCGCCGCATGGTCATTTACGGCATTGCCAGAAATACCCAGGAAGCCATACGCTATGCGGCTTACGGAATTAATGCCGTACTGGACGAACCTCTGGACCGGCAGAGCGTGTTGAAGATCGTTCGCGCGACTCATCTGCTGGTGATCCACGAATTACGACGTTACGTGCGCGTGCCGCTGGTATCCCAGGCCGAAGTTGACACCGGCACTCGCGGCAACGCTGCCGTCACCACTGTGGAGGTAAGCTCCGGCGGCATCTCTGTCCGCTCCAACACGCCTCTTCCCAAGACCGATGCGGTGCGGCTGATCCTTACTCTCCCCGGGCTGGAAAAACTGAGTGTCCGGGCTTTCATCTGCTGGCACCGCGAGACAGACAAGGTCTATGGCATGCGCTTTGATTCCAGCGACGAGCGTCGCCTGAAGATACGCGGATGGATCGACCAATATTTGGAAATCGTGTAACGTATAACTTCCAAGGCAGGCTTTTCTCTAAATGCAGACCATTGAACTCAACAAAGTTCGCAAGAGTTATGACAAATTTGTAGCGGTAAACGACCTCTCCTTCAATATCGAGCAAGGCGGGGTTTTTGGGCTGCTTGGTCCCAACGGCGCCGGGAAGACCAGCACCATACGCATGATGATAGGCATCACCGTGCCTGATTCTGGGCAGATACAACTCTTCGGAAAGCCCTTTGAGCGCAAGAGCCTGCACAGGGTCGGCTACTTGCCTGAAGAACGCGGCCTGTACAAGAAGATGAAGATCCTCGATCAGCTTGTCTTCCTTGGGGAGCTTCACGGAATGCAGAGCAGCGCGGCAAAGCAAAAGGCACTGGAGTGGTGCCGGCGCATGGAGATCGACGCCTGGCTGCAAAAGAAGGTAGAGGAACTATCCAAAGGCATGCAGCAGAAGATCCAGTTTATCGCCGCTCTGCTCCACGATCCGGACTTCATCATTATGGACGAGCCATTTTTCGGGCTGGATCCCATCAATGCCACTTTGCTGAAGGACGTGATGCTGGACTTGAAGAAGCAAGGCAAGACCATCCTGTTCTCTACGCATCGCATGGACCAGGTGGAGAAGCTGTGTGACAGCATTTGCCTCATCAACAAGGGCAACGCCGTGCTGCAGGGCGACCTGAAGACCATCAAAGCAGGGTATGGCAAGAACAACGTTCAGATTGAGTACGAAGGCAACGGAGATTTTCTCGAAAAGAACCCGCTGGTTGCTGCTTATAACAACTACGGCAACTATGTGGAATGCCGCCTCGCGCCGGGCGCGGATGCCCAGCAGTTGTTGCGCATCGTGGCGGAGCGGTCGCGGGTGAATCGATTTGAGTTGATGGAACCCTCGTTGGAAGAAATTTTTATCAATACGGTGGGTAAGGCGGATGCATAACATCTTCATCATCGCCAAGCGCGAATACCTGGAACGAGTGCGTGCACGCTCATTCGTCATCATGACGTTTTTTATCCCGGCCCTGATGATAGGCGTGTCTGTTGTGCCTACCATGCTGGCGAACCGCGGCTCGAATGAGACCAAACGGATGGTTGTGGTGGCTGCCGATCGCGATACCGCAGATGCGATCCGTAGCCAGATTGAGCAGCAGCAGGAGCAGGAGAAGCCCGGCGATCAGCCTGAAAAACAATTGAAGAAGACCAGGGGCCTGCCTGCCACGCACTTTTCCGTTGAGGTAAGCACGAATACGAGTGAGGCAGAACATGCTGCCCTAACCGAAAAGGTGAAGCAAAAGCAACTGGATGGTTTTCTCTGGGCCACCCCTGACGCCATCGCAGCCAGAAAGCTTTTCTTTGTCACTCGTGACGTTTCCAGCTTTATCGACAATGGCATTCTGGGGCAGATAGTGAGCGGCGCGTTGCGACGCCAGGCGTTCAAGAGTAAGGGCTTGAAAGAGGCCGATATCGATGCGGCGCTGGAACCTGTAGCGGTGGAACCGCAGAGCCCGGACGGCAAGGACACGCCAAATCCCCAGACCATGTTTATCGCCACCCTCATCATGGTAATGGTCATGTATATGACCGTATTGCTCTACGGAATTAACGTGATGCGTTCGATTCTTGAGGAGAAAACCTCGCGCATCATGGAGGTAATGCTGTCCACGGCCAGCGCCAAGGACATGATGGCGGGAAAAATTCTGGGCGTCGGCGCCGTTGGTCTTACGCAAGTAGGAATCTGGGCAGCAGCAGCAAGCGTCTACGCCACCTTTGTCCTTGCAGCCGCCTCCCCCATCACCGGCTCTATCAGAGGCGTGATTAACCCTAAGCTGCTGATTTACTTTACGGTCTATTTCCTTCTGGGCTACGTTTTGTACAGCACGCTCTGCGCCGCCGTGGGATCAATGGTCAACTCTGAGCAGGAAGCGCAACAAATGCAATTTCTGGTAATGATGCCGATGATCCTTTCCGTGGTCTTCATCGTTAGCATCTTTCAGCATCCAAATTCACCGATCGCCATTTTTGGCTCTCTGTTTCCATTTACGGCTCCGCTGGTCATGTTCAGCCGGATTTCCATGCAGCCGGACATTCCCTGGTGGCAAATCGCAATCTCCATCGCGCTCATGGCGGCAACGATCTACGGCATGGTATGGCTTTGCGGCCGCATCTATCGCGTGGGAATCCTGATGTATGGCAAAAAGCCGAACCTTCCGGAAATCCTCAAGTGGATCAAGTACGCCTAGCACGCGGGAAGGACACTCTAGAGGCACCCGGGCCTGTAGGTTGAAATTCTGCTTGAGCTGACGCTGCGTCGTTTCTGCTTTAGCCGCCGAAAAAAAAGGCTTATACAATCAAAAGGTGAGCGACGCAGCCCAGGCCGAAATCAAGAGCGAGAGCCTCCCGGCGATGCGCTCTTTTTCCTTCAGCGAGCGCGTCAAGCTGTTCCTAATTACCTGGGCCGGATACTTGTTCATCCGCCTGGTAGGTGCAACCCTGCGTTACACCCTCATTCCAGAACCAGGCTGCATTGGGGACGAGCATGGCTCGGCGCCGCTCGCAATCTGGTGCTTGTGGCACCGCGCGGTGATTCCCGCAGCCTATCGCTTTCGTAATCAGGGCCATGCCGTGATGACCAGCCGCAGCTTTGACGGCGAATACATTGCCCGCATCATCCACAAGCTGGGTTTCATTGCCGTTCGAGGCTCAAGTTCGCGTGGCGCCATTGGAGCGCTATTCGGAATGCGCCAGCAGTTGGAGCAGGGCCATTCCGCAATCTTTACCATCGACGGTCCGCGCGGTCCGCGCTACGTCGCCAAACCCGGCCCCGTCCTGCTGTCCAAGAAAACGGGCGTCCCCATATCATGTTTTTACATTGCTGTGGATCGCGCATGGATACTGCATTCCTGGGACCTGATGATCATTCCGAAACCGTTCGCGCGCGCCTTTGTTTATGGCAGTGGCCCGATTCACGTTCCCGCTGATTCGACCGATGAACAGATGTCCGAGTTGCATCAGCAGATGCAGGAGACGTTGGAAAGGTGCCGGCGGAGGGCGGAAGAAGCGGTGACAAAGATCGAGCGATCTGGTGATCGGAGGATTGTGTGATGGGTCCTACTGCGAGCGATTCCGGCGATTCTTCTCATTCTCCCATCCAATCTCCAATCGGCCGCAGGGAATTCACGTGGTCACAGATAATCTTTGCCGCCGCGGTGATGGGAATGGCCAGAATCAGACCCATGGCGCCCCAGATGAAACCCCAGATCAGCAGAGAGATGGTCACGGTCAGCGGGTTTAACTGCAGATTTTTGCCCAGCACTTTGGGATAAAGAACGTTCATCGCAAGTAAATGCAGGCCAAGCACGGTGCCGGCAACGATGAGCAGGCGTGTATCGCTCAATGTCCCGAGGCTGGCGGCCAGCGGCGGGATCATCGCCAGGACAATCCCCAGATAAGGCATCAGGCTCAGATAGCCGCTGATGAACGCGACAAAGTAAAAGTACGGCACACCAAGCAGACCGAATACCACCATGCTGCCGATGCTCATAAATAGTCCGATAGCGAAATTGCCGGAGATAAAACTTTTCATCATCAGGGACATGTGTCCCAGGGCAACATAGGCGGTCGTGCGATGCTCAGGAGGAAAGAGCTGCACTGACTTCGTCCGGGCGTGCTCCTGCCAGCTCAGCATGAAATATACCAGGAATGGGATGAAGACCATGGTCAGCACAACGTCAGTCACCGCTCCCAGGTTTTGCGACACAACGCCCGAACCCGACCCATTCTCCACTGTCACCGGCATGGGTTTCTTGCCGCCCTTTTGCTCCTGCGGCATCATCTGTGCCGTGGTTTTTTCCAGCTCGTTCGTTTGCTGGCGCACATGGGAAAGCAGGCCACGGACCTTTTCCGAATATTTGGGGAGTTCGTGTACAAAGTTGAGGGCGCGATTGTAAAACACATAGCTCGCTCCGTATGTCGCCGCAACCAGCAGCAACACCGCCAGGAATGCTCCCACTGAGCGCGGCAAGCGGACCCGCTCTAACAGATTCACCAGCGGTTCCAGCATGAATGCAATCAGGATAGACACCAGCAGCGTGACCAGAACCAGCTTGCCTACATAGCACACCACAAGGACGACGGTGGTACCCACGATGACCTGCGCAATAGCGCCCGCACGCACCGCGGCTTTGAGCTTGCGCTCTTCTTTGTCGCGTACCTCCTTTTCAGCCAGTTCGGTATCCGGCACTTCTTCGGGCGCAATTTGTTCCGGCGATAGAGGGACAATGCGGTTCGTGGTCATCCTGCAAAGTAAGATGCTGTTCCTCGTATAATCGCCGCGTGGAAGTTTCAGGACGCATTCTGGCCATCGATTACGGCAGTCGGCGCATGGGTTTGGCGGTCACCGACGCGCTGGGCATCACCGCCCAGGGCCTGGACACGCTGGAGCGCAAGAATAAGCGGGCCGATTTCGGCCGGCTGGAGCGGACCATCCGCGAGTACCAGGTGCGCGAGATCGTGCTGGGCAATCCTCTGCGCATGAGCGGCCAGGAGGGCACGCAGTCGCAAAAAGTGGCTGAATTCGCGGAAGAGCTGCGGCAACGCTTTCAGCTCCCGGTACATCTCTGGGACGAGAGACTTACCTCGGCCGAGGCCAACCGCCTGCTGCGCGAGGCCGAAGTGAGCACAAAGAAGCGGGCCCAGGCTGTCGATCGTATGGCCGCCGTGTTGATCCTGCAGAGCTTCATGCAGTCGCGCAGCCTTAACTAATTCTTTACGCTTCAGGCAGAAATACTCTGTTAAATTCGAGAATTGCGGATCAAAACACCATCTCTTTCTCTTTTGCTGGTATGCGCCGTGATTCTGGTGCTATGCGCACTTGTGCCCTGCCGGGCCCAGGAAAGCGCTGGCGACGAACCATCGTCTACCCCTGCCACCGTGTTTTCACATTCCTCAAGTGCGCCATGGTGGATTTCTGGCCAGGTCAACATCGTCTTTCAGGCGCATCCTGATTTTCATGCGCTTTACTCCGGGCCCAACAGCCTTTCCGCGCGTGGCGAACATGCGACTTCACGCGTGCTGACCTTGTACACCGGCTACCGGCTCACTAAGCACACAGAAGTGGTCTTTGACTTGGAGAGCGCAGGCGGACGCGGCATCAGCGATGCGCTCGGGCTGGCCGGCTTTACTAATGTGGATGTTGTCAGGAACCCCACGCTGGGATCCAAGCCCTATGTCGCCCGGGCCATGCTTCACCACGTATTTTCGCTTAGCAAGAAAGAAGAGGATGCGGAACGAAGCCCGACTGCACTCCTGGAGAAGCAGCCGGTCCGCCGCTTTGAGTTGCGCGCCGGCAAGATGAGCCTGGCGGACTACTTTGACGCGAACTCTACTGGGAGTGACAGCCATCTGCAGTTTCTCAACTGGACGGCGGTCAACGACGGCGCCTATGACTACGCGGCCGATACTCGCGGTTACACGTTCGCGGCCATGGCCGAATATCACGATCGCAACTGGGGTGTGCGCTTTGCCGAGGCATTGATGCCCAAAGTAGCCAATGGGCCCAAGCTCGACTTCGATCTCCTTCGTGCCCGTTCGGAAAATATTGAACTGGAGTTGAGGCCTCAGCTTCTGCCCGAACGGCACACCGTGGTGCGCCTGCTCAGTTACGTCAATCACGCTGATATGGGCAGCTACGCTGAGGCAGTGCAGGCATTTTTGGCCCGAACCGATCCACAGCCGAACATTGAAGCACATCGCATGCAGGGCCGCATCAAATACGGATTCGGCTTGAACATTGAGCAGGAACTTACCAAGACATGGCGCGCGTTTGGACGCCTGGGATGGAATGAAGGACAGAATGAGAGTTTTGCCTACACTGAGGTTGACCAGGCAGTGGAAGCCGGCGCCGACTTTCGTCTGGAGCGCTGGCATCGGCCTGTGGACAAAGTGGGACTAGCCTTTATCTCGAACGGGATTTCACGAATCCACCAACTCTACCTCCAGTTGGGTGGAAACGGTTTCTTGCTGGGCGACGGCCGCTTGAGCTACGGGCGCGAAGATATTTTGGAAAGCTACTATACGGCCCATCTCTGGCGTGGCGTCTATGTTTCAAGTGACATTCAGTGGGCAGTGCATCCGGGATACAACAAGGACCGGGGTCCCGTGATTGTGCCGGGGCTCAGGCTGCATCTGGAACTCTAAAACCGCCAACTTCTTGCAACTCGGCTTTGCTGATTCCCTTCCAATTCTTTAAGGCGAAGCTGGCAGTTCATTGTCCGTTCGTGACGGTCCACGGCGTGGTTCGCAGGCTGCAGACTCGACGTTCGCCATTAAAATAATGACAGAAGATTCATCCATGCTGAAATTTCTTTTCCGGCTGATCATGATCGTTGTAATGGTAGGGGCGGTTTGGCTCGCTTGCGGGCTGCTGCTGCCCGCTGGTCCGTCTCAGGAAAAGCTGGTGCAGCTAAAGCCCGGCTCATCCGCGCACCACATTGCCGCCGAACTGGCCAGTGCCGGGATCATCCGCAACGAATATGCGTTTCTGGCTTGGCACTATTTCCACGGGCGCAAACCGCTTAAGGCTGGCGAATATGCCTTTGATCATCGTGCATCCATGCGCGAGGTCTATGACCGCATTGCCCGCGGCGATATCTACTTCCATACCGTGGTGGTGCCGGAAGGCTTTAACATGTTCGATATCGCCACGGCGATTGAAGAAGCGGGCCTGGGCAAGCGCGAAGATTTCCTGAAAGTCGCCCACAGCGACACAGCACTGGTGCGCGATCTCGATCCCCAGGCGCCCAGCCTGGAAGGTTATCTCTTTCCCGATACCTATCACTTTACTCGGACACAATCTCAGCATGACATGGCCGCGGCCATGGTGCGCCGCTTTCGCCAGGCCGCTAAAGAAGCTGGCTTAAGTTCGAATGTGCATCAGGTAGTAACCATGGCGAGCATCGTGGAGAAAGAAACCGGCGCCCCGGAAGAGCGGCCGGAGGTTGCAAGCGTGTTTTATAACCGGCTGCAAAAAAACATGGTCTTGGCCACTGACCCGTCGGTTATTTATGCCGCTTTGCTGAATAACCGCTACAGCGGTGTAATTCATCAGTCGGACTTGCATTTTGATTCACCCTACAATACCTACCGGACAGCCGGCTTGCCTCCCGGGCCGATCAGCAATCCCGGGAAGGCCTCTTTGAACGCGGCGATGCATCCGGCGCAAACCGACTATCTGTTCTTCGTCAGTGACAACCAGGGGCACCACCGTTTTGCCCGTACAGACTCCGAGCACGTTGCCAACGTAAAGGCTTACCGCCGGGCCGTTCAGGCCTCGAATCGCTAGGTTCAAGGATTGATTGCCGCAAATTGTCACGTTCTGCCGTGGCTTGCCGCCGCCACAGATGGCTCGCCCTTCTATATACTTAATACTGCATCCAAATGAGTGAGCGTACGAACTAATTGATGTCTTTTCATTGGCGTAAAGCAGCTTTCATTTTTCTTCTGACGTTTTTGACGGTCCTGGCGATCAACGGCTGTGGCTTCCGCTCGTCCCATCCTGTCAAGATGCGCACCAGCACGGCCACCCTTAAAGAAGCAACTCTGGAGCAGTTGGTGCAGAGCATCAACATCAACGCAGAGAAACTCAAGACTTTCAAGGCGACTGTCGATATTGACAGCTCCATGCTGGAACAGGAGAAGAAAGACAAGGTCATTGATAATCCACAAATTGCCGGTTGGATTCTGGTGCGGAAACCTGAGATGTTGCGCATGATCGGGCTGGTTCCGGTGGTCCACACACATATGTTTGACATGGTGAGCGACGGCCGGACCTTCCAGCTTGCGATTCCGCCGAAAAATAAATTCTATGTAGGATCTGACAGGCAGTCGGCCAAGCCTTCAACGCGCGCGGTCGACAACATCCGGCCGCAGCACATTGCCGATGCAATCCTGTTGAAGCCGATCAATCCTGATAAAGAAATCGCAGTACTGGAAAACACCACGGAGATCGTGAAAGACCAGAAAAGCCACAAGGACATGGAGCAGGCGGCCTACGCGGTGGTTGTAATCGACAAAGACGAGAAGGGCTATTATCTCTCGCGCAAGGTCATCTTCAGCCGTACGGATCTATTGCCTCATGAGCAGGATCTCTACAATCGCCAGGGCCAGTTGGCCACCGTGGCGCACTATGAAAACTTTTCCGACTACGGCGGCATCCCGTTTCCGGGCATTGTTTCCATACAGCGTCCAATCGAAGGCTATGGCATTACTCTTTCCATCGTAAAGATGGATATGAATGCGCCGCTGACCGACGAGCAATTTGTCCTGACACAGCCAGCCGGTTCCCAACTCATCAATGTGGATACACAGGCTTCAGCCTTGGCGACGCCAACGCCGGCCACTGCGAGCAAAAAACGCGAATAGCGCCGAGGCAAGCTGTTTTATTTTCATTGTTTAGAATGAATTTATGAACAAGATGATCGTGGCCAATCTGGTCCACCGCCCTATCCGTTCCATTATCAGCATTTTTGCCGTTGCGGTGGAAGTCACCCTGATACTGCTTATCGTCGGGTTGGCGCTGGGCATTCTGGAAGATAACCGGGCACGTCAGGTGGGCATAGGCGCGGACCTCACGGTGCGGCCTCCGGGATCATCAAATCTTGCCGCTTTCGGCGGCGCTCCTGTACCGGTTGGCGTGGCTGACGTTCTGCGCAAGCAGCCACACGTGGTTGCCGTGGCACCGGTAGTGCTGCAGGTCATCTCGACCACGAATATCGAGATTATTTACGGCATCGATCTGGATTCTTTTCAAGCCATAGGCGGGCCCATGCAGTACCTGGAAGGCGGCCCTTTTCAGGGTCCCGACGATATGATCGTCGACGATCTTTTCGCCACCAGCAGCAAGGTCCATGTTGGAGACTCGGTCAACGTGCTGAATCATGAGTTTCGTGTGTCTGGGATCACGCCGCACGGTCGCGGCGCGCGCCGCTTCATTCCCATCACGACCATGCAAGACCTGATTGGCGCACAAAACAAAGCGTCAATGTTTTACGTGAAGCTGGATGATCCGCGAAATGCGGATGCAGTCGTCGCGCAACTGAAGACCATTCCAGGCATGGAGAGTTACAACATCCTCTCTACCAGTCAATGGCTGGCGGCTACTTCAGCCGACCGTATTCCCGGCCTCAACATGTTCATCAAGGTGGTGATTGGGATCGCGGTGATCATTGGCTTCATCGTAATTTTTCAATCCATGTATACGGCGGTGATGGAGCGGACCAGGGAAATTGGGATCCTCAAATCGCTGGGCGCGTCCAAGTCCTACGTGGTGCGCGTGATTCTGCGGGAGACCCTCCTGCTGGCCGTGGCTGGAATCGCGGTTGGTTTCTTCATCAGCACAGTCGGCCGCGCCGGGCTGGTCCATCAATTTCCTACCTTGCGGATGATGCCGATCACCTTAAAATGGGCAATTTATGCGACGTTCATTGCCATTGGTGGCGCCATGCTGGGTGCGATCTATCCTGCATTTAAAGCGGCGCAAAAGGACCCCATTGACGCTCTGGCGTATGAATAAGCTTACTTTGTAACCCCAAAGGGCAGCTTTCTCTGAAACCCCGAAGCGAAGGGTCAATATACCCTTTGAGGAACTTATCGAGAAGAGCCCCTGTTTCCTAGCGATAGTGGTCCTTCACTCCGTTCGGGACTTCGGAAGGATTACTATCCCAGATACTTCAAAAAATCCTTTGGTAAGTTCTTCTCAAACCCAGGGAACACTCCCGTCAATTGTTTGTTGCCGAGGTGATTGGCCACCGCCTCGCTCAGCACCTGGCGGAAGTCCGTAGTCACGGCCAGGTCGCGACCTTCATAAAGCTGCTCCGGCTGAAGTCCGGGCCAGCGACCATACATTCTGCCGCCCTTTACCGGTCCGCCGAGCACGAACATCACGTTGGCGTGGCCGTGATCGGTACCGCGGTTTCCATTTTCGCGCGCGGTGCGGCCAAACTCTGACATGCTGACGATCACCGTATCCTCCGCCAGGTCGCCCAGGTCGGTCCAGAATGCAGCAATCGACTGCGAGAATTCACGCGTGAGGTTGGCAATCTGCCCCTGCACGTTGCCTTCATTGACGTGATGGTCCCAGCCGCCGATATCGGCGAATGCTACCTCAACCCCCAGATTCGCTTTGACCAGTTGTGCAACCTGGCGCAGGCTATCGCCAAAGCGCCCGCGGGGGTAGTTGGCCCCGGCCGCCGGCGCGTATTTCTCCGGGTCGGCAGAGCGCAGCATCTTTACCGCTTCAAAGGTCTCATTGCCGGTGCCATGCAGGACGGTGTCAACCGACTGCTCGTACATCGATTCAAACGTGTTGCTGGCGACGCTGGGCTTGGGACCGCGTCCGCCGACGGCAAAACCACGAATGTCCCCCATGGCGACCGCCGGGACTGAGCCCGCGAGAGTGCGCGGCAAGGCGCCCCCCATGGCCACAGCGCGGAAGGGTGATGCATCCGGCTCCTTCAGCCCCGCGATGGCACGGTTCAGCCAGCCATCTTCCGTCGACTTTACGCCCGGCGTGCCCGATTCCATGTAGTCCTGCGCGTCGAAGTGTGAGCGCGTGTTGTCCGGCGAGCCGGCCGCGTGCACGATGGCCAGATGTTTCTGGTCCCAGAGCGGCTTGAACGCCGACATCGACGGATGCAGGCCGAAAAATCCATCCAGATCGATCACGCTCTCCTGCCCGTTGCGCGGGCGAGGGATTGCGATGCTGGGCCGCATGCTGTAGTACGCCTGCTCGCCATGCGGCACCACAATGTTGAGACCGTCGGCGGCGCCGCGCTGGAAGAGAACAACCAGCCGCTTCTTGCTCGGAGCGGCGTTTTCAGCGGCGTAGACGGCCCGCGTCAAAAAACTGGGGACAGCGCTGGTGCCGACAATGGCCAGCGCGCCGTTCTTCAGGAAAACTCTGCGAGTAATGGACATGATATTGCTCCGTGCCGGGGCTAAAGCCCCCAAAAATCTTTAAAGTCTCAACGCGGCCTTTAAAGGCCGCTCTTCCGCCAAATTACCTGCGCTGGAACTCAGGCGAGCCCATGATCAATCCCGCGATCGCGCCGTAGTTTGGCTTCTTATTCGGATCGTCCAGCTTGCGCTGCGAAATCTGGGGATCGCTCAGCTGCTTCTGCATCACCGCGTGCGTTTGCGCTGAGACGTCGCCTGCCAGGATGCGCTGCTCCAGCGTGGCCAAGGCGGCATCGGCGTCTGCAGGAGCGGCCCCAGGCAACAAAGCCTGTGGATCAAGCGACGTTCCCGGTAGTTTGCCTGAACCCAGTTGCAGGGCGAAGTTCATGCGGTTCAGCAGCGCGGAAGAATTCACCCACGCATCGGCTTTCATCGAGTAGCCCGTCGGCGGCTGCATGCCATACAGCGGCATGCCCATGCGATTGAGAGTCCCCACCAGTGGCAACGCGTTTTGTATGTCCGCGCCTGAAGCGCGGGCCGCCGAAACCACAAATTCAAACGGCGTCTTCATCTTGGCGCGATAGGCGTCCGCGGCCCAGAATTCAGGCGAATGGAACATGGTGCGCAGCACCTCGCGAATGTCGCCATCTTTCTTCTCGAAGGTTTCCGCCATGCGGTTGATCAGGCTTTGCGGCGGATTGTCGGAGACGAAGCGCATGGCCAGCTTGCGTGAGATGAACTTGGCGGTGGAAGAATGGTGTGCCAGCACGTCCAGCATCTCCTCGCCTTCTTTTTCACCATGCTCTTTGATTTTGCGGCCCAGGACGTATTTTGCGCCGGGCTCGTGCGCGCGCTCATTAAAGTGGAAGCTCCCGCCAAGCTGGGGCTGTTCGATGCTCCAGCCGGTCAGCACTTTCGCCAGTTCGGTAACGTCTTTCTGCGTGTAACCGCCCTCGACGCCGAGTGTGTGCAACTCCATGATCTCGCGCGCGTAGTTTTCATTTAAACCGCTGGGGCGGTTCTTGTTGGCTGGCTGCTGGCGCGGGAAACGAGCGAACCGTCCGCGGCCCATGCGGCGCTGCGGACCATACAAAGCCAGTTCAGATTTCGGACCGACGCTCTGCCAATTATCCAGATAGAACAGCATGGCCGGACTTTTGGCCGTAGCCGACAGCAGGTCCTTAAATTTTCCCAGAGCGTGCGGGCGGATCACGTCACGCTCATAAGCGTTGATCATGTAACGGTCCGGGCCCTTGCCGATGAAGACGTTGAAATGGTTGAACCAGAAATCCGACATCACTTCTTCAAGCTGGCGGTCGCTATAGATGGCGCGCAGGAGTTTGGCTTCTGAGAGTTCGCCGCCAACCACCGCCTGCGGCTGCACAATGGCTTCAATGGTTTCGCGCTGCTCCGGCTTCATGCCATCCAACAGCTGCATTGCCTTTTCGCCCTTATAGGTGCGGGCGAGGTTGAGCCGGTCTTCCGCTGACATTTTCAAAATCGCTTTGTAACGCGCGTCCGGCGGCATCTGCAATAGCAGATCTGTGTTCAAGTCGGCGTACATAGCGTCTTCACGCTGTTTTTGCTGCTGCTTCTGTTGCTTGGGTGTGAGCTGAGCATCCTTGGAATCAGGCCGCATCCGGGCCGGCATTTCTGTGGAGTCGGCCGCTGCTCCGGATGCAGCATGGTCCGCATTGTTCCCGCCTGCAGCGCCTGCTTTCTCTTCCTTATTCTGCTGGCGCTGCTGGTATGCGGCCATGCGGGATTCGTAAACCGCTCGTTTGCCTGGATCGGAGGGCATGGACATGCGCCCGTTCTCAAT
>JBARMK010000413.1:0-4612 GCA_049802395.1 Candidatus Angelobacter sp. | reverse complement strand
CGGGAATAAGTTACGGGAATATTTAAAGGAGCGGTTGCCGGAGTACATGGTGCCGGGAGTGTGGGTGGAGTTGAAGGAACTGCCGTTGACGGCCAACGGAAAGGTGGACCGGAAGGCTTTGCCGGAGCCGGACCTTTCATCTAGTCCGGAACAATACCTGGCGCCCCGCACTCCGCTGGAGAGCATATTAGCGGACATCTGGAAAGACCTTTTGAATGTCGATCACGTAGGCGTGAAGGACAACTTTTTCCGGTGCGGCGGTCACTCGCTCTTAGCTGTGAGGCTCATTGTAAGGATAAGTAGGGCCTTAAAAGTAAATCTGCCACTGAGAACCTTATTCGAAGGACCAACTATTGAGCAACAGGCTGCTCTGCTTGAAACAGGGGCGGCGGTTGATACTCCTGAAAGTCTGGTCAAAATTCAATCCGCAGGCGCCCGCCGTCCACTTTTCTGTGTACATCCTTATTTCGGATTGGCTCACTGCTACCAGGCATTGTCTGATCTCCTCGGGGCTGATCAGCCTCTGTATGGCCTGCAGTCGCAAGGATTGGAAACCGGCCAAGCGCCTTTGACGACAATTCCTGAAATGGCTTCATCCTATTTGCGGGCTGTGCGTTCCATTCAGCCCGTTGGACCATATCAATTCTCTGGATGGTCAATGGGTGCTCTCATAGCCTTTGAAATGGCGCAGCAGGCAATTGCGGCCGGCGACGAGATTACGTTCCTGGGGCTATTTGAAGGACATGCGGATCACACGCCCAGGCGAAAAGGTTCAGGAGTACTCAATGGAAATGGGGAGCGCCCGCTTGCGGACAATGAATTCAATCATCTTATTGAGACAATCAAGACTGAATCGAGCGCTTTGGAAAACGGCAGTTTCTCCCGAATAAAAGAAGAGCTCACTGAACATCTTGCAGCTGCTGGCTCCTGGAGTGTAATTGACAATTTATCTCCGGAACAGATTCGCCGGCTCTGGGAAGTCATCAACCTCAACCGCCTTGCGACTCTATCGTACCGACCACAGAAGTATCCAGGAAAGGTAACACTGTTTCGTACTCCGGTTTCTCCCGGGAAAGATGATAGCTGCGGCTGGGCTTCCCTCGCCCGTGGTGGCGTCAAGGTTTTCGAAATCCCAGGGACGCATAACCAGTTTATGTCGCACCCCTCGGTGATGCTAATTGC
This sequence comes from Candidatus Angelobacter sp., assembly GCA_049802395.1. Classification (GTDB taxonomy): domain Bacteria; phylum Acidobacteriota; class Terriglobia; order Terriglobales; family Acidobacteriaceae; genus Angelobacter. The sequence continues at coordinate 3,430 of JBARMK010000413.1, read as the reverse complement.
TGAAAAATTAAAAGAATGTTTGTTGCAATGTTCCGAAGATAAGCAAACTCTTGCCGTATCGGCAGGTGATGAATTGATGCATGGCCCATCTTAGGCCGCCAAAGATTTGTCCACAATCCTTTTATGAAAATAATTTAGCCATGGAGCCTGTTTTATCCATGATTGGTTCATCAAGGCTCCAGGGGCGAAATTTGCAAGTATCTCAGACCATACTTGAGAGAGTTGACTGAAGACTATGGGCGTAGGATTAATTCGATTCTTGTTTCGCATCCCAGCCAGGCTGGGAATGAGTCGGCGTGTCATTATTATTGCGGCGCTGGCAAGTTTCATCAGTGGCGCAAGCGGCGTTCAGCTTGTAATGCTAGTCAACAAGTCATTGATGCATCGGGATTCTGACCCTGGCCGGATTCTTTGGGCCTTTGTGGTGGTGTGCGTTATCTCGATGGCGTCGCGCATTATTTCGGAAGCTTTGCTTATACGCTTTGCTCAAAAACTGGGTTTGGCTTTGCGCATGCTCCTGTCGCGTCAAATCCTTTCCACGCCCCAGCGCGAGATCGAAAAATTCGGCGCGCATCGCCTGTTGGTGCTGCTGACGGATGATGTCCTGGTTATTTCAAACATTGTTCCACTGGTTCCACGCCAATTGATCAATGCCATCATGGTTTTGGGGAGCATGGTATATCTGGGAGTTTTGTCGCGAGTTGGCTTGCTCATTGTGTTGGCAGTCCTGATTGTGGGTTCGTTTGCATACCGCAGGAGTGCTGGAGGGGCCAAAGAGCGGATGCTTCACGCCCGGCAGGACCAGGAAATGCTCTTTCGCCAGCTGCGAACTCTTACTGAAGGAGCAAAGGAACTTAAGCTCCACCGTTGGCGCCGCGAAGCGTTTCTCGAACAAAGCCTGAAAAAAGTTGCTGAGACGCTTAGCCTTCACTTGATCGAGGCACAAACCGCTTATCGAATCGCAGGATCATGGGCACAGCCATTAGAGTTTGGCTTGATGGGTTTGCTGCTATTTGTGGCGCCCGTCAGAAATCTCTTCGATGTGAGGGTGCTTGTCTCGTTTGTGCTGACCATTCTCTATATCATGGGGCCGCTCAGCGCTCTGCTCACCGTAGTGCCGACGTTCGGACGCGCAGACGTAGCTGCTCAGAAGATAGAACAATTCAGCCATCTATTGCGGCCAGAGAGTGGAAATCTGTCGGCTGATGTTTCGGAAGTGAAGCATTTCGCTGGTCCCCTCGAGTTGTTGGCTGTTACACACACGTATCAGCGTGGCGACGCTGACTTTATCCTCGGCCCTATCAATTTGGTGGTTCATCCGGGAGAGTTGATATTTCTGGTTGGAGGAAACGGAAGCGGAAAAACAACTTTGGCCAAGATCCTGGTTGGTCTGTACACCCCGGAAAGCGGTGAGATGCGCTTATCAGGAAAGCGGATCGATATTGAAGATTTGGAGCAATACCGGCAACACTTTTCGGTAATCTTCTCCGACTTCCATCTTTTCGAGAGCTGTCTGGGATTGCAAAGAGACGGTTTGGATACGCGGGCCAATAATTACCTTTCCGCACTGCACCTTTCCGAAAAGGTCCGGGTCGTGAACGGCGTATTTTCTACGACCGATCTTTCACAAGGTCAGCGCAAACGGTTGGCCCTGTTGACTGCTTACATGGAAGACAGGCCGTTTTATGTTTTCGATGAATGGGCTGCAGACCAGGACCCGTACTTCAAGGAAATCTTTTATAAACAATTATTGCCGGAACTAAGACGGAGAGGCAAAACGATTGTCGTCATCAGCCATGATGACCGCTATTATGAGTTGGCTGATCGATTAATAAAGATGGAAGACGGAAGAATTGTTGTTGATGAGTGCGTGCAGCAAGTCGCAGTAGGATAATTTCAATGCAATTTCAAGAGTAGCAACTGCGGGCGAGATCGCCCGGCATCTGAACATAACAGCAGCAAGCTACTGCTGGCAGCTGCTACTGCAACTCACAGGCTCGTCGGTTCCAGGCATCCGGCGCGGCCATACAAAAATACTACAACACAGACTTACAGTGCGCTTTGGTGTATCGGTAACTGCCGGCAGCCATGTGAAAGCACGGCGGTCTGTCATTTCGCAATGTTAAAAACTCGACTAAATGTTCAGGAGATAGTTATGAAAGGTGGTTCGCAAGCGCCAATTCCCAGTGCATGTGCGCTGGAGTTACATTCACATCAGCCGGAAAAACTTGTTCAATTCTACGAGCAAATCCTGGGTGTAAAGTTCCAAGCGACGGCGTATCCGTTTCGTCGTTATTCCGCCAGGGTTGGCCGCTTTGCTCTCATTATTGGTGACGCAAGAGGCCGTGATGCGGATACCGCATCTGAACCAGGTAGAGCCACTCTCGCTTTTTTGTCTCCCAGGGAGATTCCGGCTAGTGAACGAAGGTTTTTTTTGCACCATTCGCGTCCCCTGGGAAATGCACTGCCAGAGCGCCTTGCGACCAGGCTACAGGATCCTGACGGAAACTACGTGGCGCTCGCACCTTCACTCGAAGGCATTGTAGGAGCAGCGCCATGGTTTTCTACGTGGCGTGAGTTCCGCAGCTCCGTAAAAGAAGCGCTGCTCCTGTGGGTCGCACAGACCGGTAAGCACTTGCGGCGGCGGGTAGAGGGCTGGTTTGATCGCTGTGAAATGGCCACGAACCGAGTCACTTTCGCCAAGAAAGATTTGCGTGGTTACGCTCACTTTATGGCCGCACGGACCGGGTTATACGCCGTCAACACCACGTCCTATAAGCGGGTCCTGAGAGGGAGATTTTTCGGCATAACCGTCAAAGATGGTGACGTTTACGCCTTCCAGGCGATGGCGGAGCACGAGGCCGGCGCCAACAAGAATGGGCGGATCATAAAACTCACAATTCAGAATGACCGAATCGAAAAAGTAAGCGTAGTTGCAAAAGGCCTGGACAGCGGATGCCACCAGATTGATTTTGTGGGCGAGGACCTGCTCGTCGTCGACTGCTACAACGCCCGGATTATCAAGATACGGCCGGGTTCTGATGAAGAACCCAAGTCCTATTATCCTCTGGGCGATATCGACCGTGTAGCGGCGAGGGACCGGTACCACATGAACTCAATTGCTGGTCATCCTGATGGCACTCTGTGGCTGATGCTGCACAACGGCGGCCATGAGCGCAGTGAAATAGTCGTTCTCGACAAGCAATTTGAGGTCGTGCGCCGGTTCTCAGTGGACGCTGCTGCGGCCCACAATATCGTGTTCACAAACGACGAGTTAGGGTACTTGGTTGCCGATTCCCTTGGTGGAAGAGTTATCTCCCCTAAAGGCGTAATCATTGATGGCGGCGTGGGCATGTTAATGGTCCGCGGTTTGTCATTGGATGAGAACATCTGTGTTGTCGGCGATTCAGTCTTTGGCTCCAGGCCGTTC
>JBARMK010000412.1:0-11622 GCA_049802395.1 Candidatus Angelobacter sp. | reverse complement strand
TTACCACAAAGGGCACTTGTTCGACTCGCTGACGCTCGCTCAGGGCAGGCCTACGGACACGAAGGAACACGAAGGAACACGAAGAACAAAATTGCCAGAATCGTCGAAATTGCCAAAATTGACAATTTGAAAATCTAGCGAGAAACAACGCAGGCGAGGGCGCCTGCGCTCCACAAGTTTTGTTGAATACAGAGCCATCCGTCCGGGTGGCTTTTCTTTTGTTTGAAACCACCCGCACGACTGCCTGAAGCCAGTTCCGAAATTTCTTAAAAAATCCCCTTCAAGTGAGAAACCATGTCAAAAGAAGAAATCCTCCAAGCCATCCGTAGCTGTGCCAAAAAACTCAACCGCAAACCCACGCGCGACGATCTGCGCCGCAGAACCAAAATCAACTGGGACATGATCCGAAAACATTTCGGAGGCATGAAAGAAGCAATGGAGCTGGCCGGGCTGGAGGCCACAGGGTCCGGCTTCCCGCAGACCGAAGCCACATTGTTAAAGGACTGGGCCATGGTGGCGCGTAAGCTGGAAAAACTTCCCTCGGTGAACGACTACAGAAGCATCGGCCGATTCAGTGATGGGCCATTCTTCAGTCGCTATGGCAGGTGGACACGTGTCCCGGACACTTTCCGGCGCTTTGCAGGAAGGGCAAAGCTGGAAGCGGAATGGGCCGACGTGCTGGCGATGATTCGGACGCGGACGAAGGGAGAGAGCCCGGCGGAGCCCAGCCGGCTCTCCGGGATTAAATTCCATGGAGACAGTATCGGCGGATCCAAACGCCGCGGACCAAAGTTCGGCGAGCCTGGTCTCCGCGGGACTAAGTTCCGTGGACTCAGGCGCAAGCAAGACATTTTTCAGGACCGTCCGCTGTACGGCCCGCTGATGAATTTGCCGGAGATGGTGCACGAGCCGCTGAACGAACTGGGAGTGGTGTTTGCGTTTGGCATAGTGGCGAGGCAACTGGGATTCAGCGTGCTGCGATTTCAGACGGCGTTCCCTGACTGCGAGGCGTTGCGGGCGGTGGTACGCGGGCAGTTGCAGCGGATGAAACTTGAAGTTGAATTTGAGAGCCGAAATTTCCTGCGGCACGGGCACAGAATAGATGGCTGCGACGGGATTGTGTGCTGGAAGCATAACTGGAAGGAATGTCCGCTGGAGGTGATAGAGCTGAGAAAGGTTTTCCATCGGTTGATCGGGACATCGGGGGATCGGGAAATCGAAGAGCAAAAGCTTTAACCGCAAAGGACACCCATTCGACTCGCTGACGCTCGCTCAGGGCAGGCTACGGAACACGAATGGAGTTAGGAAATCGCCGTGATCGCACGTGACCGGGAAAAGCAAAACCGCTCTACCGCGGATTGACGCGGATGGGCGCGGACAGGAAAGAAAACTTACCGATGATGAACCCAGATGAGACCGATTAAGAAATCTCTGACGGTAAATCCAGAAGAGCTTGAATGTCCCGTGAGGCGTGGAGCACTCGGATGATCTGCATAGGCCTGGTTTCCGGACGGTAGACAATTAAATATGAATAGACCAGGAAAAAGCGGTGACGGCGGTCGGCAAGGTCTTCTCTCCAGTGGCCCTTGCCGGGATTTTTCGCCAGCCCGTGAAGCGCTTTTTCCAGGGCATCCAGCACACGGTCCGCAGCCTGTATGTTGTCAGTGGCCAGATAATCCCAAATCTCGTTTAGATCGCGCGCTGCCAGCGGAGTAAAGACAAAGGACTTCATCGCCCCGAGGTCTTTCGCTGCTTGCTTTTGCGCCGGATATCCGCAAAGGTCCTGGCTCCGTCCACGAACTTGCCGCGGTCAGCTTCACTGGCGCCGAGAGCGATCTCCTTACGCAGTTCTGCCAGCCGGAGCCCTTTCAATTCCTCGCGTTCCTTGAGCAAGCGCAAAGCTTCACGCAAGATTTCGCTCTGCGATTGATACAGCCCGGTCTTGAGCAGATCGGCCACAAAATCGTCGAAGATGGGGCCCAGGTTGACATTCATGGACAAAGTATAATTGTGGTTAACAACAATTGTCAATTATTGACAACCAAGAGGGATTGCCAAAATCGCCGAAATTGCCAAAAGTGAAAAATTGAAAGCAAAACCGCTAACCAGGATCGCCGTGATCGCACGTGATCGGAAAAGAAAAACCGCTAACGACAAAGAGCACGAAGGAGAACTCCAGGCCAAGCTTCGGCTGTTATTATCGTCCTATGCGGAAGGTCAAAATATTCATTACGATTCTGGCCATCGTCTTCTGCTTTGCGATCACGGGAGACGCCTGCTCTCTGATACATGGTTATTTTCATCAGGTCACACACTTAAAGGGCAGGGTGGTTGGAAAGTCGTTCGGACCTATACAGTTTCGCTGGCTCCGCCGCATGTATAACGTTTCCGGAGCAGAGCTTGAAGTCTACGAGTATGCCAGCCCCAGGCACAAAGACGCAAAACCACTAGCTCGGGCCGTTGCAAACTCAGCAGGCGAGTTCGAGTTTGGGACATTAAAAGAAGGGCATTATTCACTCTTCATCAAAGGGGGTGGCATGCAGGACTCATTTGATATCGAGATCACAAACAAAGTCCCCCGTACGAAGGAAGTGACACTCGATATTTCTCCCATTTTTTCAGATTGCACCGGCGGGCATGAATTTGAGGCTCAAGCCGAGAAAAAATAGCTTTGTTTAGACGATAGGGTTCCCTCGCTACGCTCGGGATTACAGAAAAAGCTATTCTCGCAACTCTACAACCGTCGCACCTGCCCCGCCTTCGTTCTGTTGCGGCTCGGCTATGGTGGCCACGTGCGGATGCTTTTGCAGGTACTGGCGCAGCGCCTTGCGGAGAATTCCCATGCCGCTCCCGTGGACAATGCGCACCCGCGAGAGCCCCGCCAAAAATGCCCGGTCGATGAATTTTTCCACCTCGCTGGTGGCCTCGTCGACGTTGCGGCCGATCACGTTGAGTTCCATGGGTATCGCCGCGCTGGAATCTTCTTTGAGCGTGACGGAGATCCCCCGTGCGCGGGCCGCTGCCACCGGATTTACCGCCACGTTTTTTCCTGCGCCGCCGGCACCGCGCGTCGAGAAGACCTCAGCAACGTCGTGCCGGGGAATCTTCATCTTCATGTTGCCGATCTCAACTTCAAAGGTGTTCTCGTCCACTTTACGCTTGATCAGGGCATTGCGCCCGAGCGACTTCAACTTCACTGTGTCCCCTTCAGAAATGTGTTTGATCTCATGCGGACGCGCATTGGGGTCGCCCTGGTCTGCGCCGGTTTTGTGCGCCACCACACCGGCGTCAAACTGTTCTTTAAATTCCCGGCGCAGCTTGGCGATGCGCTGCTCCGCCTGCTTGCTGAGTTTTTGCGCAGCGGCGCGGTCCTGCACGGCGCTGATGGCCTCGCGCACCTGGTATTCAAAGTCCTTGATGAGCGATTCCATTTTGCGCTCAAATTCGCGGACTTTCTGCCGCTGCTCCTGCTGGCCTTCATTTTCAAGGCGCTTCAACTCGCGCGCAAGTTCCTGCTCGCTTTTTTGCGCGCGCTTGCGATCCTGTTCCAGGTCGCGCAGCTCAGAGTGCAGACGGTCGAGAAACTTGCTTACGTCCTGCGTTTGTGTGGTCAAGCGTTCACGCGCGGCGTCAGTGATTGTTCGATTAAGGCCGAGACGCTGCGCAATGTTGATGCCCGCGGACGCACCCGGCACGCCGACGCGCAGCTCATAAGTGGGCTGAAGCGTGTTTTCGTCAAAGCCTACGGCTGCGTTGAGCACGCCCGCGGTATTGGCGGCATAGACCTTGAGCGAGGTGTGGTGGGTGGAAATGATGCTGAGCGCGCCGCTGCGGCGAAAATGGTCTGCAATGGCCACGGCCAGCGCCGCGCCTTCTTCAGGATCGGTGGCGGAGCCGAGTTCGTCCAGCAGGACGAGCGAATGCGCGGTTGCGGTGCGCGAGATGAAATCAATGTTGGTAACGTGCGCGGAGAAGGTGGAAAGATTTTGCTCAATCGACTGGTAGTCGCCAATATCGGCCAGTACGGAATCAAACACCGGCAGCCGCGCCGAGGTGGCGGGCACAGGAACGCCGGCCTGCGCCATGAGCGCCAGCAGTCCAAGAGTTTTGAGGCCCACGGTTTTGCCGCCGGTGTTGGGGCCGCTGATGATGAGCTGGCGATGGGCGCTATCCATCTCAAGGGTGAGCGGGACGACTTTACGCCCCACAAAGCCAACACCGGGCTTTGCGGGGACCCCGGCTTGCGCTCTGAGGTTGCGCTCCAGCAGGGGATGCCGCGCGGCACGCAGCTCAGTGAAATCTTCTGTCAGCTCCGGGCGAACGCAATCATAGTCCAGGGCGAAACGCGCTTTGCCGTATTGCATCTCGATCTCGGCCATGACATCTGTGGCGACGGCAATATCGTCAGAATGTTCGCCCAGGCGCTCCGTCATCTCCTGCAAAATGCGCCGGACCTCAGCCAACTCTTCTTCCAGCAGCCGCACCAGATCGTTGTTCTGCTCAATGGTTTCAAGCGGCTCTATAAACAGGGTCTGGCCGCTGGAGCTGGCGCCGTGCACCACGCCGTTCACGCGCTTGCGTTGTTCGGTCTTGACGGGAATCACGAAGCGCTCACCGCGGATGGTGACCAGCTCTTCCTGCACTGCGCCGCCTTCGGCCAGCCGCCGCAGGTAGCCGCGCAGCGATTCCTGGATGACGCGCTTCTGCTTCTCCACGTCGCGGCGGATGCGCGTGAGCTCAGCGGAGGCGCGATCGTCAAGCGTGCCGTCCGGCTGGATCTTGTTGCGGAAGAAGCGCAGCAGCAGGGTGAAATCTGCGATTTGCTGTGTGAGTTCCAGCATGCCGCGCCAGTGGTCGCGGACGGCGTCCGGCGGATGCAGCGCCATCTCGCGCCACTCAGAGGATTTATCGACGAGCAGGACGAGGTCGCGGATCTGCTCGATCTCCAGCGTTGCGCCGGGAATTTTGGCCTTGGCCAGCAGAGTGTGCGCGGCGAACAGGCCGGAGAAATCAAAGCGTCCGCCGGCAAAGTAGAAGCGCCGGGCTTCGTCGGCAAGCTGCTGCTGGCGGTCGATCCATGCGCGATCAGACGAAGGCTCCAGTTGCGCCACGCGCGTTTTGCCCAGCGGCGAGCTGACATAAGCGCCCAGAACGTCACGAAAGTGATCGAATTCCAGGACGCGGGCAGAAGAATACTGGAGCGGCGAAGGGACCATGCATTAATGATGTTAGCGCAAAGCGAGCGGGTGGCGGGCGGCGTGCCGGTGGCGCGTCTGGGTAGAAGTGACGCCAAGAGGCGCAAAATCGCGCAAAAAATGGCCAGAAATACGCTAAACTCTGGTTAACCATGTCCTTTCCCGTCACCCGTCTTCGCCGGATGCGTCAGACCGATTCGCTGCGGTCGCTGGTGCGCGAGACCCGTCTCACGCCCACGAGCTTCATTTATCCGCTGTTTGTCTGTCCGGGTGAAGGCGTGCGCAAGGAGATCAGTTCCATGCCCGGCGTGTTCAATATATCGGTGGACGAGGCGGTGAAAGAAGCGCGCGAGGCGAAGCAACTGGGCGTGGGCGGAATAATTTTGTTTGGCTTACCGGAGAGCAAAGACGAAGTCGCGACCGGGGCGTGGGCGGAAGATGGAATCGTGCAGCGCGCGACTCGGGCCATCAAGCGCGAGGTACGAAGCCTGGTTGTGGTGGGCGACGTCTGCCTGTGCGAGTACATGTCGCATGGCCACTGCGGAATTGTGCAGAAGAAAACTCCGGCTAGCGGAAGCTCGGCCCCGACGAAGCGCGGCAGCGCTGGAAATGGCAGGAGCGCGGTTGCAACGCAGGCTGCGGCGGAAGTCGAATATGAAATCCTGAACGACGAAAGTTTGGAGATCCTGGCCAAGACCGCTGTCTCTCAGGCGTGCGCGGGAATGGACATAGTCGCACCGAGTGACATGCTTGACGGGAGGGTTGGCGCGATCCGCAAAGCTCTGGACGCCGCTGGCTTCCTCAACACTCCCATCCTTTCTTATGCGGCCAAATTTGCTTCGGGATTTTACGGTCCGTTCCGCGAAGCTGCTGACTCCGCGCCGCAATTCGGTGATCGTCGCTCTTACCAGATGGATGGCGCCAACGTGCGCGAAGCCATGCGCGAGATTTCGCTCGATATAAAAGAAGGCGCGGACATGATTATGGTGAAGCCCGCCATGCCTTATCTCGACGTCATCAGCGAAGCGCGCCGCCGCTTTGATCTGCCCATCGCCGCCTACCAGGTTTCCGGCGAGTATTCCATGCTGCAAGCTGCCATCGCCAACGGCTGGCTGGACCGCGACCGTGTCATTATGGAGTCATTAACTTCAATCCGCCGCGCCGGAGCGCAGCTGATCCTGACGTATTTTGCCAAGGATGCAGCAAGAATGTTGGTTTAGCCGCCAATCCGGCCTATACTCGCGGATCTAGCCCACGCTCGAACGAAAATTGCTTAGTGACCACTGTCCGCGTGCGGCGGCTCTTTTCCGTCATCCTCTTCTTCATCGCTCGCGCTCTCGGCCGCCTGTTTTAGATGGTTCACGCGCTTCATCGCCTCCACGCCCAGCACAATCACGCCGATGATCAACAGCGCAGCCAGAAGATACGGCAACCACAGCCAGCGTAGTTGGTTCTCTGTCTGCTCCAGGGCCTGCTGCGCCTGGCGATAGGCATTTTCAGTGGCAATCTCTAAATTGATAATCTGCAAGTCCTGGCTCGCCGCGCGATATTTGGCGAGAAAGTCTTCCGGCAATCCCTGTCCCGCCGCCAGCTTCCGGCGCTCCTCGATGATCGGCTGCACGGTCTGTCCGTACCACTTCTGCTCTCCGGCAACCAGGCTTTGCACAAGCTGGTCATGCTGTACGTCGGCACTTGATTGCCCCAGTTGCTCGATCCTCTGTTTATCGGATTGCAACAAGCCCTGGTTGGCAGAGTTCGCATCCAGCAGATAGCGATTGAAGGCCGCCTCCATATCGCTCAACCGATGGATCGCCTCCGTCCGCACCTGATGTTGCGCGTCAGCCTGTTTGTAAGTGCTGAGCGCGCTGTCCAGTTGGTGCAGTTGGTAACCGTAGAACGCCAGCGCCGTCGCGCCCACCAGCCCCAGGAGCAAGAGACCGAGCACACGCAGCCAGGCCCTGCGCGCCAGCTTGATCGGTGGAATGGGGATCATCAATACAGAAGACATAGCGAGTGAAAGGCTAGCACAGTAAACCGTGTTTGAGCGGCCTGCGATCAAAAAGACGCTTCACAAAAATACACTGCCAGAGAGAACGCAGCATGCCACGTCTTTCGGTGCTTAAGAATGGACCGCCAACCGCTCCAACGAATCCTGGCAGCCCTCAACCTCGTCTAATGTCTGGCAGTCGAGCGGCAGACAGGAAGACATCGAACCTGGGCTTTTGATATCAAAGCTCAATCCCGTTTACAATCAGCTGTTTGCCTGCTCAGGATTTTCCAACCAGAGGGAGCGCTACTGTGCCAGAAACCATTTATGACGTTGCCATTATCGGCGGAGGACCCGGCGGATACTCGGCCGCATTCCGCGCCGGCCAGCTTGGATTGAAGACCTGCCTCATCGAAAAAGAGGATAAGCTGGGCGGCACCTGCCTTCATGTTGGCTGCATCCCCACCAAGGCGCTTCTGTTCAACGCTGAAGTTTATGACCATCTCAAGGCCGCGGAAGAATACGGCATTGATGGCCTGGGCGCCGGCAAGCTGAACTGGAAGAATATCCAGGACCGCAAGAACAAGATCGTTACTAAGCACACCAAGGGCTTGGATTTCCTCGTGCGCAAGAACAAGGTTGACCGCGTGCTCGGCTTTGCACGTCTTACCGGCCCCGCCAAAGGCGGGGTGCACACCGTCCAGGTTGAAGGCGGCAAGGGCGCCAGCGAGATCAAGGCAAAGAACCTCATTCTGGCCACCGGCTCGTACGCCCGCATGCTGCCCAGTCTTAAAGCCGATGACCGCATCCTCACCAATATTGAGGTGCTTTCCCTGCCAGCTCTGCCCAAATCCATGGTCATCATTGGCTCAGGCGCGGTCGGCGTGGAGTTTGCCTCCATCTATCGGTCGTTCGGCGCTGAAGTCACCGTCATTGAAATGTTGCCGCGCCTGGTGCCGGTGGAAGATGAAGATGTCAGCAAAGAGCTGCTTCGGTCTTTCAAGAAGAAAGGCATCAACTGCTTCGTCAATACCAAGGTGGAAAGAGTCGAGAAGACCAAAGACGGTGTCTCTGTGAGCTTTACGCCTCAGGGTGAAGCCACGCAAAAGCTGGAAGCTGAGAAAGTTCTGGTCGCTGTGGGACGTGGGCCGAATACTGAAGGCATCGGCTTGGAGAAGACGCCAAACATCAAGCTTGAACGCGGCTTCGTTCACACCAACGAATGGATGGAGACCGCCGAAAAAGGTATCTACGCTATTGGCGATATCGTCGCCGGCTTGCCTCAGCTTGCGCACGTCGGCGCCATGTGCGGCATGGTGGCCGTTACTCACATCGCTGGGAAGCCGGCCAAGCCGGTGAACAAAAATCACATCCCCGGCTGCACTTACTGCGAGCCGCAGATCGGCAGCGTCGGCCTGACTGAAGCCAAAGCCAAGGAAGCCGGACATCAGGTGAAAATCGGCAAGTTCCCCTTCGCCGCCAACTCCAAAGCCACCATCATCAACAACCATGAGGGCTTTATCAAGGTAGTGTCAGACGCCAAGTATGGCGAAATTCTGGGCGTGCATATCATCGGCCCGCTCGCCACGGAGTTGATTGCGGAAGCCGTGACTGCCCTTGAGATGGAGGCCACGATCGAAGACATGATGTTTACCATCCACGCGCATCCCACGGTATCTGAAGGACTGCTCGATGCTTTCAGCGCGGTGGAAGGGAAGGCGATTAACGCATAGTACAATCCAGTCGGGCCGAACCCTGGTTTCCTTGGGCTCATGAAATCGCTGGCGGTGAAGGTTCGTCATGAAAGTGCGCACGTCGATCTGGGAACGCCTCACCGTACTGCTTTGGGTAATGCTGGCCTTAGGCGCCTTCCTGATCTCCCTGGCGGACATGCTGGGCTTGATCGAGCACATACCCTGGTTTCGGGAGCACATTCCAACACTGACGTTGCTGACCTGCGGCGTGGTCCTGGGCATATTGGCAGAGGTGCTTCGGCGTATGTTTCTTTTTGAGGAGCACGGAAAAATTGTCACGGACCTGATTACCAGAAACACTCTGGATCGGCTTGAACAGATGAGGCGTGACATTGATCCCAACCTGATGCAGGTCGTCGGCGATGAGATCATGGGCCATCTCAGGCAGCTTCCGCAATTATTCGGTGAAGAGAAGCAGTTTGTGCTTTTGTGCTTTCAGAAGTGAAACAGTTCAAGGAGCTATACAGCCGCACGTTCGCCCTGCCATTTCTTAAGAGGGCAAGATTTCGGGCAACCAGCCTCCCTACCAGCAAGTACTTCTGGGCTGATGGAGACCGCAATCCGGTGATTGAAGCGCATCGGGATTTCATCAAGAGGCATGGGGAGGTCAGTCGCGTCTTTTTCTTGGATCCCAAGCGGCTGGAGGAGCCGGACATCGTCAGGGTCCTCCAGGAGCAGGTGGATGTCGGAGTAGAAGTGTGGGTGGCCGATCCTTCAAGAATCAGCCCCGCGTTACGCAGATTCTGTTTTGCCGATGAAAATAAAAGGGTGGGCTGGGAAGTGGAAGAGTTTGAAGGCGGCATCAACAAAATTACCATCACCACCAATGCCAGCACGATTGAAGGATATCTTAAGGTATTCAATACGCTCGTAAAGTACTCGGATGGGGTTACCCGTTACTCGGGCAATCGGTCGCGGAGTAACAAATCCCACAACGGAGAAAACTGAGCCGATCGCTATCTGCCAGAATAACTAACTGCCCTGTTGAAATCATCCCCTTAGCTGTTGAAACCTTATCCGCCTTCCCGGAATCAGTAAAGACGCGGAGGCCCTGCCATGCCTATCGATCCAGTTTGCAAAATGGAAGTCAACATTGCTGATGCCGCGGCCAGCCACGATCATCATGCGGAAACACTGTATTTCTGCTCCATCGACTGCCTGCGGAAGTTTGAGAGAGATCCTGCCGCTTACATGGATGAAATGGGTGACGAAGAGCGGATTGCCTGATCCCCTTCGATTCTAAGAGCCGCTTAGTTACCAAGGTGATGGTCATAAGTAACAAATGTTTAGGCCAGAGTACATTTGTCGGCCTATGATTTTGTCGTGCAGAAACGCCGTGAAAAACGCCATACCGTGCCCATCACCGTTAAGCTGTGGGGCCTGGATAGTCACGGCAAGGTGTTTTCGCAGAATGCCCGAACGCTCGACATCGCTACCAATGGAGCGCGGCTTTTTGGCGTGACCGCCTCTCTGGAGCGCGGCTTCATCGTTGGCCTGCAATGTGGCAACATGCGGGCGCGGTTCATGGTTGTCTGGGTCGGCGAAAAGGGCAGTTCACGCGAAGGCCAGATCGGCTTGCGAGCCGCCGAAAATGGCATCTGGAGCGTCGCTCTGCCCCGCGCTTCTGACGAGGATTTTTCCAACTGGCTGGCGGAAACCTATCTTGAAACAGAATCCACCGCCTGACCTGCCTCGACAATCTGCCATACAATCAATCTATGCCTCTGCGCGTGATCGACGTCCTCTATCTCGGCCGCGTGGATTATTCCACCGCGCTGGAGTTACAGCGGACGCTCGTCCAGTTGGTCAAAGACGGCAGCATCAGCCATACCCTACTTTTGCTGGAGCACCCGCCGGTCATCACCCTGGGCCGCAACGCCGGCACGCAGAACATCGTCGCCTCGCCTGAGTTCCTAGCCAGCCACGGCGTTGAGTTGCATGAGACCGACCGCGGCGGCGACGTGACCTTTCACGGCCCGGGCCAACTCGTTGGCTACCCTATTTTCGATCTGCGCGCATTCGACCCGCGCATCGGCGCCGTGGATTTTGTGCGTAAGCTGGAGGAAGCGTTGATCCGCACCTGCGGTGATCTGGGCGTGGTCACTGAGCGCATTTCCGGCCTCACCGGCGTCTGGACGCAGGATGAAGTCCCCGGCAAGATCGCCGCCATCGGCGTGCACATCTCGCGCGCAGTCACCTCGCACGGCTTTGCCCTGAATGTGAATACCAATCTTGACTACTTCAAGCTGATTGTCCCATGCGGCATCCCGGACAAGCCCGTGACGTCTCTTGAGCAAGAGATGGCGCAAAGCTCACTCAGTCGCGACCGTAACGTACCCGCGCTCGAAGATCTGGCGCAACAGGTAGCGCGCAATTTTGGCCGCGTGTTTGAAGCCCAAACGCTATGGTTGGATTCGCTGGACGCATTGCTCGCCCCGGCGAGTGATGCTCAAATCGCTGCTGAAGCTCCTGCGAACCAGGACACCCCGGCCCACGCGCCGCAACCGCTGCGCAAGTTGGCGGGTAAAGAAGAAGATATTTACCTGGCTTGAAGACAAGCAGTCCAGCAACTCTGCTGCTCGCGTAGCCCGCACGCTTCGTAGTAATTAACCGGCTGCACCAACTCCAGGGCCATTCGCTCTCATCCAACCTTATAGCTATGCCCAGCTACGACCGTAAGCCTTAT
>JBARMK010000411.1:0-14116 GCA_049802395.1 Candidatus Angelobacter sp. | reverse complement strand
GCATTGGACTCGGAAGCATCTCTCGGGGTTCTGATTATTCTACTCCGGGAGCGTCCCCGGCCGGGTTACTGAGCGTATACAGCAAAGAATGCAAAGGTTTGCGGAGGGAGGGAAAAGCGCTAGTGCGGATCCATCTCAGGGGCTGAAGCCGATCTTTTGCACTCGCGCAATACGACTGAGTCATACCCTGTTACGTGTGGCGCCCGTTAGGAATTTCGACATGTATGCACGCTATTCTTCAAGCCGGTATGAAAACTCTTCGATCACGGGATTGGTCAGCACTTCTTTGGCAATGCGCTCGACCTCGGCTTTGGCAGCGGCCTGGTCCTGCCCGGTGCTCAGCGTGAGTTCAAAAAACTTGCCCTGGCGGACCTCACCCACGCCTTTGTAGCCCATCTTTTTGAGCGCGCCGTGAATAGTCTTGCCCTGAGGATCAAGGACGGTGGTCTTCAGCATGACTGTGACGTAGGCTTTCATGGGTGTGAATCCGATTATAGCCGAGGCGCCAGCGCCTACGTGATTGGCTGCACCTCACTCCGGACTCAACCTCCCGCATCTAAATCGGCGGCTTCTCCAGTGAAAGTCCATTTTTGCATAACCAGCGCGCCAATGCTCTGAAACCGATGCTCTACCTGAAAGGCAACCAGCGAATCATTGTGATTAACGTCCCGTGATATTTACGGTCATAAAATTCAGGGCAAAACTGCCGAAATTGCCAATTGAAGACCGGTCCACTATCGGTGGCAATACCTAAAATCACACACAGGACGCAAATTCCCCTGGAAAGAGCGTTCTCTGGGAGCAGGCAGGCGTGTGTGCGGGTGCGGGTTTCGGGGTAATTCATGTATTCTAGTTTTCTTTCCACAGTTTCTTTTTCCGAGCGAGGAGAATCGATGAAGGCAAGGACTTTATCGGCCTTATGGGTAGCCATAGCCGTAGTTGGTGGAGCAGCGCTTCTGACCGGGTGTGCCAGCGGGCACAAGCAGTTTGCCTACGTAGTGGGGCAGGGCACCAATGAAGTATTCGAGTTCAGGGCGCTCCCGACAGGCGCGCTTACGCCGCTGGCCACGCCCAATTTTGCCGTTGGGTCGGCCCCTTCGGCGCTGGCCGCCCACACCTCCGGCGACTTCCTTTATATAACCGACTTTGCCGGCAATGACGTGACCCTGTTGGATATCAACAAGAGCACCGGCGATCTCACCGTGCCGGTGAGCACCAGCATTGTGGTGCCGGTAAACCCGCCGAACATCTTTAGCACCGGCGCCGGCCCGAGCGCTGTAGCCATGTCGCCTGCGGCCCCATTTTTGTACGTTGCTAACAAGACTTCGGGCAATATCTCGGCATTCACGGTTGATCCTGGCGCGGGCGGCCTGGGAGCGATTGGTACGTTTGCGATTTCTCCTGCGTCGAATCCGCAGTCCATCGCCATTACGCCGACTGGCAATCTTCTTTATGTGGCGAATCCTGCGCAAGGCACGGTGGCCGGGTTTGTCATCGATGCCAAGGGACAACTGGCGCAAGCCGGGGCGGCGACTCCCGTAGGCGCCGGCGCGTCACCGAATTCTCTAACCATAGATCATTCCGGCCGCTTTCTTTACGTGGCGGACACAGCGAACAATGCCGTGGTGGCATTCGCCATCCAAAGCAACGGCACGCTGACCCCGATTGCAGGTTCACCCTTTGCGGCGGGCACGCAACCGGTTGCCGTGGCAGCCGATCCTGAGGGCGCGCTGCTCTTTGCCGCGAATAACGGCTCGAATAACGTCTCAGCGTATGTAATCGACAGCAAAACGGGAGCGTTGGGAGCAATCACCGGATCTCCTTTTCCCACTGGCGGTCTGGCACCCTCAGGGCTTGCCGTGGACGCGAATACCACTGTGCTGTACGTGACCGATCAGGGCACGCATGACATTGCGGCGCTGGCGATTCTCGCCAACGGATCGCTTCAACCTATTGCCGGCTCGCCTTTCAACGTTGCTACCGCGGCCACGACAATCGCTCCGGTCCTGCGCTAGATCGAACAAAAAACGCGCATGGCAATCGCCGCCCTACGGCACCACGGGTGCAATTGCATCTATGCACTCCTGGTGCTTGTTTACTGTTTTTAGACGGTGTTAGATAGACCCCTGCGATGGAATCGGTATTCCAGGACGAAGCGGTCTTTTCTGAGGCGGAGCTCACGCCACAGGACCAGATCAAGGTCCAGTGGCAGCAGCAGCCTGGTTTTCCGTTTATCCGGCAAAAGAACGTTATCGATCAGCACGCCGAATTGCTTCCTTACGCGGCAGCGGCTGGGCTCAAAGGTTGGAACACCCCGTTTCTCTTTGCTCTCCAGGGATTGGTATTGATTGCTGTGGTGTTGTCGCTGGCGAACTGGCAGATGACGCGCCATGCCGGCACGCTGGAAGATGAGATTGTCGCCAGTCAGGCCAACGCGCAGGCCGAAATCAAGCGGCAGGAAGAGATCATCGCGGCCACCGAAGCGGAGATCAGGCGGATTTCGAACTCCGCCAAGCCCTCATTCAAACTGCACCTCTCAGCAACGCCGATGAGCCGCGAGCAGGCTCTGCAGGTATTGAACGCATCGCTCGAAGAGTCGCACCGATCGGAAGAGCAGTACAAAGAAAAGATGGCCGCGCAGGAGCAGGAGCTTCGCTCCCGGCAGAGCGCGCTGGCTGTAGCCAATTCAGGAAGCCCGTTGATTTTTTCGCTTGCCTTGGTGCTGGCAGCAGGCCTGTTCGGCAACGGCGCGCAAAAAGATTTTCCCAGAACCAAACAGGGCCGGAGGTTGAAGGATTTTTACCTGTACTTGGCCACCACGGAAGGTCTATGGCCCAACCTGGTATTGCTGGCTTTCCTGCATATCGCATTGAGCCGTAGCGCGTATGGCCTGAGCGGCATGTTTGAGAGCGTCGGCCCACTGTTCTGGGTGGTTTTCTCGCTGGGTTTTTACTTTCTGCTGCTGCGCTATTTTGTGATGGTTTCACGTAGCATGTATAAGGCCGTGCAACTCAGACCGCCGGCCAATGAGTGGGCTTTCGATAACCGAATTCTCTTTCGCATCCACAACAGCTTTCTGCTGGTCTTTGCGGGGATGGAAGCGATCTTTCTCGCGCTGTGCTATGCAATGTATCTCGCGCAAAACCGTCTGGCATAAAACATGGGCTGCGAATCAACCCGAATCGGGTTCTGTCTCTTTTTCGCGCGTTTTCGCATGCATGCGCGACTAAACGGTGTTCGCCCCCTGCTGCAACAACTCCCACGCTTCTAGTACGTCCTTCCACGTGGTTTCCAGATTGCCGATAGCAAGACGGAGCGTCAGCTTTCCATTCAGCACGGTGCTGGCGATGAACACCCTGCCGGAAGCATTGACTTTTTCCATGATGGCGCGGTTCTCGTCGTCAGAACCTTTGTAGCGGAAGCAGACCACGGACAAAGGTACGGGAGCCACGCGCTCGAACTGCGGATGAGCATCCACCAGAGCGGCAAAGTCCTGCGCCCACTGGATATGCGAACGCAGCATTGCCTCAATGCGTTCGCGGCCGAAGTAGCGCATGACGAACCAGAGCTTTAAGGCGCGGAAACGATGGCCGAGCGGAACGCCATAGTCCATCAGATTGTGCGCGCGCGGATCGTCCTGCGTCTTTAGGTAATCCGGCGTGAGCGAGAAGGCGCGGCGCAGAATGTCCGGCCGACGCGTGTAAAAGGCGCTGAGGTCAATGGGCGTAAGCAGCCATTTGTGCGCATTGAACACCAGTGAATGCGCGCGGTCGACGCCGGCCATGATGTGCCGCTGTTCCGGCAGGATGGCCGCAGCGCCGGCGTAAGCGCAGTCGACGTGCAGCCACAAGCCGTGTTTTTCCGCTACGTCGGCGATCTGCGGCACGGGATCAATGCTAGTGGAGGATGTTGTCCCAACGGTTGCCACCACGCAGAACGGCCGCTTGCCCGCGTGTTTGTCTTCCTCGACCATACGCGCCAGCGCATCGGCGCGCATGCGAAATTCCGCATCCGACGGCACTTTGCGGATGTTCTTCTGCCCAATGCCTACGGCTATCGCACCTTTCTCAATCGACATGTGCGACTGGTCAGAGGTATAGAGCACCAGATCATTGCGGCTTCCCTCAGTTCTGGCTGTGGGATCGAGCCTCTCACGCGCGCACACTACCGCGTGCATGCTGCTGGTGGAGGCAGTGTCATAGACGATGCCAAACCATTCGTCGGAGAGTCCTATCCACTGACGCAGCCAGTCCAATACTCGCTGCTCCAGTTCCGCCACTGCGGGCGAGGTCCTCCAGTGCAGACCGTTGGTGTTGAGCGCGGCGGCCAGCATCTCCCCCAGGATCGCCGGCGTAGAACCAGTGCAGGCAAAATAGGCGAAGAAGCGCGGATGATTCCACTGCGTGACTGCCGGCATAATCAGCCGGTCAAAATCACGCAGGATGGAATCGAACGACTCGCCTTTTTCGGGCGCCGATGGCGGCAGAGCGTCCAGCAACTGGCCCGGCCTGGTCTGCGCCAAAACCGGCATTTCGGCCACGGCGGTCAGGTACTGGGCGATCCAATCGACGGTTTCATGGCCGGCGCGGCGAAAGTCTTCTATATAGGCTTGCCAGTGGTCTGCTTGCTCAGCGGCAGCAGCGACTTTTGGGTCAGTAGTTTTGCTCATGCTTTTCCGGGGCCGTGCTTCAGCATCAAAGCTCGCGGCCAATCTCCCAATGATGTCCAAATGGATCGACGACGCGTCCCACACGCCAGCCATGCATCTCTTGTACAGGGACCACCGCGGATGCGCCGGAATTTACCGCCTGCTTGAATAAAAAGTCGGGATCGGCAACGGTCAAAACCATCCTGACAGTCCCGCCGTTTAACGTCTGTGGGCTGAAGTTGCCGTGCTCAGGAGATTCATCCCCCAGCCAGAACTCAGCGCCATCCACGGAAAGCCTTGCGACAACCGCCCCATCAGGGGCATCTATGCGGAACATCTCAACCGCTCCGAACGCCGATCGGTAAAACTCAACGGCCTTTGCGCCGTTTCGGACAGAAAGCCAGGGAGCGATGGAGCATTGAAACGGTGATTTACTAGCAGAACCCATGGGGACGCTCCTTCAGCGACAATTCATATTAAATTTATTAACTTTCTTGACAACAGTGGAAAATCCAGACTACTATCCCTTGAGCATGCACGCCAGCCGATTTACTTTCGCGTTTACTTACCGCTACTACTTTACGGGTAGCGGCTACGCGGATGGTGTGCTGACAACGCAATAAAAGTTAGACATCATAAATCACCGCAAGCCGCGATCCCCAAGGGTCGCGGTTTTTGCTTTCAGGAGCTTGCCATGGGCCAACAAAATGGCGCGGGCGAAAAGGCATTGGGCGATTGGCGACAAGAGATTGACTCGCTCGATACCGAATTGCTTCGCCTGCTCAACCAGCGCGCCTCCATTGCCTGCGAAATTGCATCGATCAAAGTCGCCTCGGGCTTACCAGCGTACGACGGCAGTCGGGAGAAACAGGTGCTGGCCAACGTGCTGGAAAAGAACACCGGCCCGTTGGATGAGCAGAGTGTCACGGCGATTTTCAGCGGCATTATCCGTGAAACGCGCCGTTTGGGTACGCAGCGCATGCAGGAACAGAGTGGAACCGTGAAATCGGCGCAGAGAGTTTAGTTACCGCTGTGGCTGAAGCCAGAATGTTTATAGCTGTTTAACGCAGGGCTGAAGCCCTGCTCCACCCAGTGGGTGGATGCAATACTGAAGAAAATATTTTAGCCAAGAGCCATTGGCTAAGTGCTTTCTGGTTTGGTTTGGCTAATTGCCAATTGCTATTTGCTAAATGCTTAGGAGTACTTCTTATGGTCATTAATATGGCAGCAGGTTCGTCGGAAGCGGAACTTCAACACGTAATTGAACGAGTCATCGAATGCGGATTCCAGCCGCACGTCACGCGCGGATCAGAGCGCGCCATTGTGGCCGCGGTCGGCTCGGGCGGATCGCGCATGGCACTGGAGGCGCTGAAGGCCGCGCCGGGCGTGGAAGATGTGGTGCCAATAGCGCACCCATTCAAACTGGTAAGCAAGATTGCCCACGGTGGACGCACGCAAGTCGATGTTGGCGGTGTGGTCATTGGGGGCGAAGAAGCCGTGGTGATTGCCGGGCCATGCTCGGTGGAATCGCGCGAGCAGCTTTTCTCCACCGCGCGGGCCGTGAAGGCTGCGGGCGCTACGCTGCTGCGCGGCGGAGCGTACAAGCCACGCACATCGCCCTATGATTTTCAAGGGCTCGGAATAGAAGCGCTGCGCTTGCTGCGGGAGGTCCGAGAAGATGTGGGCCTGCCCGTGGTCACTGAGGTGATGAGCACCAACGACATTCAGCTCATCAGTGACCATGCCGACATGCTCCAGGTGGGCGCGCGCAACATGCAGAATTACGATCTGCTGCGCCAACTGGCCAAGGCCAACAAACCCATCCTGCTCAAGCGCGGCCCCTCGGCCAGCGTGAAAGAGTGGCTGCTGGCGGCGGAGTACCTTCTGGCCGGCGGCAATGACAACGTGGTGCTCTGTGAACGCGGCATCAAGACCTTTGAAAGCGAGATGACGCGCAACACGCTCGATCTGGCTGCTGTGGCGCTGGTCCGCGAACTTTCGCATCTGCCCGTGCTTGCCGACCCATCGCATGGAACGGGGAAGCGCGAATTGATCGCCCCAGCCAGCCGTGCCGCTCTAGCCATTGGTGCCGATGGATTGATCATCGAGGTGCATCCGTGCCCGGAACGGGCATTGTCAGACGGTGCGCAATCGCTCACGCTGGAAGAATTCGCCCGGTTGATGAAAGGTTTGTCAGCGCCCATACGTTCGGTGGCAATGGCTGCCACCGTCGCAACCACCGGTTAACATGACCAGATACGAGAGCTGCAGAGACGATTACCGCAGCTCCCAGACCTCCACAGTGCCGCTGCTGTCGCCCAGCGCCACGAGTTTGCCGTCCTGCGAGACAGCTATTGCCTTGATGCTCGTCATGTCTGTGGCGAAGGCGCGTGGCTCGGGTGCACCGGCGGAAACAATGCCGGCAATGCCGTCGCTATTGGCGATCACGAAGCCATCGTGCGTTGGCGCAGCGGCATACACCATGCCCACGCCCAGGTTGGGCAGAGAAAGACTCGTTCCTTCGCGGTTGCCAGTCGAATAGATTGCCTCGCCCAATGAGGACCATCGAACCATCATCTTGCCATCACGCGAAGGCAGGCATTTATATATATCGCCGCAAACGCCGGGAAAGTTTGCCAGCTCACGCCCCGATTCCAGTTCGCGCACGGTGAACCCTTTTGCGTCCTTTACCATCACCAGCCACGTGCCCTCCGGCGACAGTTCGATGATCGAACCGCTGCCCGAGCGTACCATGCGATTTCCGGCCACGTCCCAAACCGCGGCTTTTTCATCTCCTGCCAGGCCCAGCGTGTCGTCAGGGCCAAATGCAAGGGAAGTTACATGGCTGGTCTCCAGCTTATGAGCGAGCTTGGCCGTGGCAACGTCCCAGACCTCGATGCCGCCATATCGATTCGTGGCAACCATGCTTCCTGACTTCGAAAGAGCAATCTCGCGGGTGGAGTAGTCCGCGTGCATGCTGGCCACGGGCGTCGCGGTCGCAAGGTCAAAGACCGTGATGGGTGAAGGTGGCGTGCCGTCGAGCGTGCTGCGCGTTTCCTGCGCCACAGCCAGCCGGCTGCCGTCGGCGGAAAAGGCCATGGCGGAGACTTCATGGTATTCCTTTGGCTTGAGACGCATCTTGAAGCGCGCAACCTTCTGGTCCAGCAGCAGGCGCAGCCAGCGCACAAGAATTTCTGTTGGCGGCTTGCCCACGCCCGCGCCCCTGTTGTATTTCACCTGGGGCGGCATCTCTCCATCCAAAGAGTGGCCCATGAAATAGACCTTGCGGTCTGAGAGGCGCACCAGGATTGTGCCCCAGGAGGGGGCATATCCGGGCTCACCGGAGTCGTAGTGCCCCATCTCCACCCTCGACTCTTCCACGCACACTACCGTACGGGCGCTGGCCGGCGCGGCGGCCTCCAGCCCGGGCACGCGGATCGCCGGGTTGTGGGTCCACGGGGCGTTGCTCTTTTCGCGGTGAAAAAGGATGGTGACGGGCCCTTCCGGCCAGCCGTCGGCATCCTCACGGACTGCATACGGCTCATTGCAGATCTTCGCCGCCGCCGAAGCCGCGCCGCTGACGGGCGGCGCTTTCTTTGCCTGACCGACGGCGAGGGTTGCGGCAAAAAGGCATAGGCACAGCGACAACGACAGTTTCTTCATCGTCTTCATTCACGGTCCTTGGAGTTTACGAAACGAAAAACCATTGTGCCGTACAAGTTCGGCGCGGGGAAGTGTATTTGTTTGGTCTTCTCGGTGCCTTCGGAGAGAAGTATATGAGTTGTTATGGGAGAGGCAGCTGGTCGTGATCCTTCGATGGCCATCGAAAAACTTGAAGCCTTGACAAGCCTCAGGTATATACTCTCCTCCTGTTTGAAATGCATCTGGAGGAACCGTTATGCCCCAGGGAACCTTCGTCGCTGAAAGAGAATGGGCCAGAGCCCTGGCCAGACATGTTGCCAACCAACTGCCGGAGGCCATACGCCAGGCCCCTGACATCCAATTAACGCCCGCTCAGGTTGAGGAGCTGCGGAAGGTATTTGAGAATACGTTGATCACGAACATGGGATGCGAAGTACCTCCCGCCTAAACGGTCTCGATACATCAGCACCCAGGTGTGTCAGCCTGTAGTGTGTCAAACGTTCAGCCGCAGTCCAATAGTTACACAATGAAAGTTTGCCTCATCAGTGCGCCAACGGCCAATCAGTTCGATGGCCGCGTGCTGGGCCAAATTGACGCCGCCCGGATCATGGGCGAACTTGCCCCTGTCGGTATCCTGAGCCTTGCCGCTGTGTTGGAAGCTAAGGGCCTGCAACCGGAAGTTGTGGACCTCAATCGTGTTTACTACCGATGGTTGCAGGATCCAAATCAAAACAAAACGGACTTTTGCAGTTTTGCCGGAGCGCACCTGGCCGGCCCTGATTTTGACGGCTTTGACCTGTTTGGCTTCAGCACGGTTTGCAGCAGCTACCCGCTCACGCTTCGTATCGCCGCTGAGGTCAAGCGCGAGCACTCGCATTCGATAGTCGCGCTGGGCGGCCCGCAGGCATCTGTTGTTGACGTTTCCACCATGCGCGCCTTTCCGTCGATTGACCTGGTCGTGCGCGGTGAAGCGGAGCAGACCCTGCCCGAACTTTTGGATGCGGTGGCCGGACGCAGTTCCCTCGCGGCCGTACCCGGTATCACGTATCGCCAAAATAGCGAGATAGTGCGCAATCCTGATCCGCCGCTGGTTCTGGATCTTGACGCGCTGCCGTTTCCCGCTTTTCATCTGTTTCCTGACGTTCGTTTCTGCCGCCACTTTCCGCTGGAGCTGGGGCGCGGCTGTCCTTTTGCCTGCACCTTCTGTTCGACCAATGATTTTTTCCGCCGTCGTTTTCGGCTGAAGAGCCCAGCGCGCTTGATTGCAGACATGCGCCGGGTCCGGCAGACGTATGGCATCGGCTCATTTGAGCTGGTGCACGACATGTTTACGGTCGACCGCAAACGCGTGGTCGAGTTTTGTGAAGCGCTCCTGGCCTGCGGTGAAAACTTTGAGTGGGGCTGCAGCGCGCGCACTGATTGTGTTGACGAAGAACTGATCGCGCTCATGGCCAGGGCAGGATGCCGCGGCATTTTCTTTGGCATTGAGACCGGTTCGCCGCGAATGCAGAAGATCATTGATAAAGGCCTGGAGTTGAACGATTCGGGGGAGCGAATCCGTTCCTGCGACAAATTCAAGATCAAGACTGCGGTCTCATTGATGGCCGGCTTTCCCGAAGAAACCATGGACGACCTGCGCGAAACAGCCGCGTTCTTTGTGGATTCTTTGCGCTATGATCACGCCGACCCTCAACTCAGCATCCTGGCGCCGCTGGCGGATACGCCCATCCAAAGGCAGCACAGGGGTTCGCTGGTCCTGAACGATCACGTCGAAGACATGTCATACCGCGGATGGCGGCAGGAGCCAGAAGACCACGCGATGATCGCCGCGTATGCGGAAATCTTTTCCAGCTTTTATTCCGCGCCCCTCCCATACCTCGACCGTGAATTCGTCAAGGAGCTGCGCGACTTTCTGCTGAGCGGCATGAGAGCGTTTCGGCGGCTTCTTCTGGGACTGCATCAGGATAGCGGCAACATCGTCGCCGTGTTTCAGCAGTGGCAGGAATGGCGGACCAAAAACGGCGTACATTTCTCTAACGGCAATCGCACGGGCTACTACGCGCGAGAGGGTTTTCGTTCAGACTTTCTCCAGTTTGTCCGTCTGCACTATATCCCTGCCGTGAGCCAGGCGAAACTTGCGATCACCGCGCTAGTGGAATACGAAGCGGCATTGCTTGGCCGCAGCAATGAGCCGGACAATGACCACCCCAGGTACGAGCAAGTCTCCGCCGACCGTTTGGTCCATGACAATGAAAAGTTGCTTTCTCCCGACAGCCGGCCGCAGGTACATCCGGAAGTAAATATCATCAAACTGCCCGCCGACTATCAGGAGATTGTTCGGCGACTACAGGAGAAACGCCCTTTGCGTGACATACGCGGTCAAACTGTGAAGCTCGCTGTTCGCAGAACTTCGGCCGGGTCCGCGGAGGTCCGCCAGCTTACCCCGCTCTCGGCCGAATTGCTTGGCCTTTGCGAAGCAAGCTTGACCGTGAAAGAGATTACGGAGGAGTTTCTACAGCGCAAGGTAGAGATTCCGGGTGTTCCGGCAGACAAAGTATGCCTGGCAGGAATTGAGATACTGCGCCACCAGCGCCTCATAGCCCTGGCCTGACAAACCTGTGCTGGTTCAGCGAAGTCACCAGACCCTCCGCTCTCACAGAACAGTAAGTTTGCCCTGGCGCAAAACGGCGATTTCCAGGATGCTGCTAAGGCCGAGCAGGCCCTACTGTTGCCTTGGCTCTTGTTGAGCGCCGTTTTCCTGGGCTGCCGGTTTAAGCACGGTCTTGCCGCGCGAACCGATCCCTATTTCCATGGCAGTATTCTTGGGGAACACTACGTCCTGGCCGCGGGCGATGAAGTGCGAGTAGACAGACATGCTGGCCCCGTATGCGCCCATGGCCATGCCGAACGGCTGGGATTTTATGGCGAGCCCGAGAGCTATGCCTACCAGCTTGAACCCTGCTGCGCCACCGACAGCTCCATTCTGCGATTGTGGCTGTCCAACGTCATCTCCGTCGTTGTGCTGCCGGAAAGCCGTGGTAGCCAGCGCCAGGGAAAGGGCGGTTGAGACATACCTGGTGCGGGGAGTTGAAGCTTCGGCCCCGCCTTCAGAATCCAGTTTTACGTGACCATCCTGGCCTGCCTGGACGCCTTCAAGACTGGCGACCACGCGTTGTGGAACACCGTCTGGTGGAATGATCTGGCGAAACGCAATCCGAAGTTGCCCATTGTGATGCAGGCGGCGCGCCGGTTGCACCTGCAGCACCACGCCTTTCAACTTGCTGCCTTCGGGAAGAATCAGACGGCCGGCATCAAACAGGGGCTGCGCCAGTACTGCTTCCACCTCAGCGCCCTTTTTGGTGGTAGCTGAATCCAGCGGTGTGACCAGCAAAGCGTGTATCAAACTGCCCTGGGGAAGAGTGGTCCCGATGGTCGCAAGCATCTGCGGCGTCAACGGTTCGCTGCCAAAGTCGAGCGGTTCCTGCAATTCGGCAAAATAGAGGGTGCCAGCATCAAGATATTGCGGACGAGCGGGAAGCTGGCGGATGGCATAGCGCTCCAGGCGGTGTATTTTGCCAGGTTCCCTGACCTGCTTCATGGCTTCACGCCACTGTCGCCTTGCCTCCTGTTTTGCCGCATCGATCTTTTCTGAAGTGGTATCTTTAACGCTCTTCTTTTTCTTATCTTCTTTGGTGCTCACCAACTGCATCACCTGGCCTGATCCCGCAGTGACGACAGCCTGAAAGGAAATTTTCCGGCCGTCGGGCAGGACCAGCTGATTGAACGCAACATCGACTTTACGAGTGGGCGTGAAATCAGCATTCAAGATCCCCAGCACACGCTTTTTCCTCGAGAGATCCTCGATCTTCACAATACGACCATCAACCTCCGTTCCGGCCGGCACAACCAGGCGATCAAAAGCGTAGACCGGTTGCACCAAACGGCCCTGAATCGGCTGGCCGGCGCTCTTGATTCGCACTTCTTTTTCGAGCGCAATTTGCAAAGGCGTGTTCCGGGCAACCGTCAAGGGAACAATCATCGGAAGGGTTGGCGCCGGCCCCGAAGACGCGGAAAGTGTGGCGGGCGAAGGAGAATCCTGGCTGGCCGCAATGGTAATACATGACGTAAGGAAGACGAGCGAGAGCATACGGTATGGCAACATAGGCTTTCCCCTGCTCCGCGCTAAGGTTCTCAGAATGCCAAAAAGTGGCCTGAATGAACGCGAAAGCGCATTTTCCCTATGTTACCTGATTTGGAGGAGCTCTCCTAAGCCGGAAACGCTACTCAAACTGTTTTCTGAACTCCGCGATCTGCTGCTTGAGATCGGCCACCTCCCTTTCCAGCGACGCGACCCGTTCGTCCAATTGCGTGATTCGCTCGCCATCCGCTGAGCCATCGGCTGCGAAAGCCGGCTCCGTTGGCGGTTCCCATGCTTCCACGTCGCCGGAAAGCAAATGTGCATAGCGGATCTCTTTTGTTCCCGGCCTGCGTCCCAGCGCCTTGGCCAGCGGAGGCTCGCGCCGCATGAGCTGTTGCAGGCCGCTCAGCACCTCGTCCAGATCTTCAAATCGATGCATGCGCTCGGTGCGTCCGCGCAACTCTCCGGGCGTCTGCGGGCCACGCAGCAGCAGCACACACAGAATCGCAGTCTCCGGCCGAGTGAAGTTAAAGACCTCCTGCAGCCGGTGCTCATACTTGGTCACGCGGCTGTCAGCGCCGCTGGCCGGCCCCGCCAGCCGCTTCTCGCTCAGGTTGCGCAGCGCCAGCCGGACGGTCTCTTCGTCAAAGTTCGTCACCGGCTCGCGATTGTTCTTCTGGTTGCAGGCGTTGATGAGCGCATTTAGGGAAAGCGGGTAGTAATCGGGCGTGGTAATGTCTTTCTCCACCAGCGATCCCAGTACCCGGGCTTCAGCGGGATTCAGGACAATATTCACGCTAACAATTTAACACCGGCCATTTCGGCCATGTAATCCCGCGCGCTGTCTTATAATAAAGAGTTAGCTCACACTAGCTAGGCTCAAGATTCAGGTAATTGTGGCCGCGGGCCGCACAGGATAATTCATGGCTACAACAATTGAACTTGGAGTTCAGGAACGCGCGGCGCGCACGCCTCAGCCCGGCCGCAAGATAAACGATTTCAGCATTCAAGTCGCGACGGTGAACGGATCGGGTTCGCAGTCGGCGAATACCGTGCTCCTGCGCAGCATTTTTCAGATGGGCGTTCCCGTCTCCGGTAAGAACCTTTTTCCATCGAATATTGCCGGCTTGCCCACCTGGTACACCATCCGCGCCAGCAAACACGGCTACGTTGCCCGCAAAAAAGAAATCGATTTTCTGGTGGCGATGAACGCCGAGACGGCGCAGGAAGATGTGATGTCGCTTCCGGCTGGCGCTGCTTGCGTGTATGACGAGTCGTTGAAACTTTCCGGTCTCCGCCAGGACATCACTTTTTATCCTGTGCCTTTTGACAAGCTGGTGGCGCCCGTATGTCCTGAGGCCAAGCTACGCAGGCTGGTCAAGAACATGCTTTATGTTGGCGTGGTGGACGCCCTGCTGGGCATCGAGCGTGAGGAATCCGAGAAGGCGCTGGTCAAGCATTTTGCCAAAAAGAAAAAAGCCGCTGAGCTGAATACCGCCGCCATACGCGCGGGTTATGACTATGCCATTGCCACCTTCACCAAGCAGGACCCGTTCTGGGTGGAGCGCATGAATGCGAACCAGGGCAAGATCATCGTGGATGGCAATGCCGCCGCCGCCCTCGGCTGCATGTTTGCCGGCGTAACGGTGGTCACGTGGTATCCAATCACGCCTTCAAGCTCGCTGGTG
>JBARMK010000410.1:0-9483 GCA_049802395.1 Candidatus Angelobacter sp. | reverse complement strand
CCCCTGCACCACTACGGTGTTGCCCTTCACTTCAAACTTCACTCCCTGCGGGAGCGGAATCGGTTTCTTTCCGATGCGAGACATTGCTAATCCCTTTTCTGGTGAGTCTCTCGAAGCGGCTTGCTCCTTCGAGTTCCACAACCGTTTCGTCAGCCATTGGCTCTTAGCTTTTGGCCTTTAGCGAATACTTCTTCCGTCAACAAAAACTCAATGGCCCATCGCAATGCTTGCGCCTGATTACTCAAGCTAAGGGCCAGCGGCTTCGCGCCTCCGGCGCGAACCGCGCGAACTACCATACCTCGCACAGAATCTCGCCGCCCAGGCCCTGCTTGCGCGCCTGGCGTCCCGTCATCACTCCTTTGGGAGTGGTCAGGATGTTGATCCCCAAACCGCCAAGGACGCGTGGAATGTCATTGCGTCCCACGTACACGCGGCAGCCGGGCCGCGAAATGCGCTGCAGATTGGAAATGGCGGCATTGTTGTCCTGGCCGTACTTGAGATAAATGCGCAGGACCTTTCTGCCTTCTTCCTCTGTCGGCTTGAAATTGGCGATGTAGCCTTCTTCTTTCAGAATGCGCGCAATCTCCAGCTTCAGCTTGGAAGCTGGGACATCGAGCTTCTGGTGACGCGCGTGGATCGAGTTGCGAATGCGCGCCAGCAAATCGGCGACCGGATCGGTCAAACTCATCTTTGTTTATCTCCTCTTATCGTCACCCGTTTGCTCCGGCCTGCCGGAGAACCTGCCGTGACGTACTGCCAAGCACCTGGCGATTAGCGCCGCTATTTTCTAATTGCCAGTTGCCAATTGCTTGCCTACCACGACGACTTCATCACCCCGGGCACTTCACCCTTCAACGCCAGTCCGCGGAAGCACAGACGGCACAGGCCAAACTTGCGCAGGTAAGCGCGCGGCCGGCCGCAAATGCTGCAGCGGTTGCGGTGCTGGGTGGAGAACTTGGGCTTCTTGTTCGTCTTGGCGATCTTTGCTGTTGTTGCCATTTTTTCCTTTGCTAAACACCAAACACTAAGTTCGTCGGCTGCTTTACTGCTTGAACGGCATACCCATGTGCTTCAACAATGCACGTGCCTGGTTGTCGTCCCGGGCCGTAGTCACAATGGTCACGTTCATGCCTTTCAGCTTGTCCACCTTGGCATAATCGATTTCCGGAAAGATCAGCTGATCGCGCAGCCCCAGCGTGTAGTTACCCCGGCCGTCAAATGACTTCGTGGAAACTCCGCGAAAATCGCGCACACGCGGCAGAGCGATGTTGATCAGCCGGTCCATGAACTCGTACATGCGCGGCCCGCGCAGCGTCACCATGGCGCCGATCGCCATGCCTTCACGCACTTTGAACGCCGCAATCGACTTCTTGGCCCGCGTCACCACCGGCTTCTGTCCGCAGATCTCGCCCAGGTCGCGTACCAGAGGGTCCAGCATCTTGGTGTTCTGCGTGGCTTCTCCCACGCCCATGTTCACCACGACTTTATGCAGCCGCGGCACCGCCATGGGATTGCTCAGGCCCAGCTCTTTGGCCAGCGCCGGCGCGATCTCTTTATCGAATTTTTCTTTCAGTCTTGCTGTAACTTTGGTTGTCGCCATTTCCTTCTGTTTCTTTCTCCCACGGTTTCGGAGTGATTACCGGTTCGTAGGGTCATCAGTTTGTGTGGCCCAGGCGCTCTTGCCTGCGTTTTTCGGGCCTTCAGGACCCTTTCGCATCGCTCACGCCTGCTAAGCGCGATCACTTATCCAGCGGCGCATCGCACCTGCGGCAGATGCGCAACCGGCGGCTGCCCTGCGTTTTGTGTCCAATGCGCGAGGGCCCGCAACTCGGGCAAACCACCATCACATTGGAAATCGCGATCGGGGATTCCTGCTCCGCAATTCCGCCCTTGATGTTCTTCTGCGGGTTCGGGCGCACGTTTTTCTTCACCATCATCACGTGCTCCACCAGCACCTTGCTGGTGCCCGGAAACACGCGCAGCACCCGGCCCTGCTTGCCTTTGTCTCGTCCGGTGATCACTTTCACCGTGTCATTGCGCCTGATGTCAACTCGTATATGCATTTTCAACCTTCAACGTTTGGCAGAGATCTTCTCACCCTGCCGGTTCTCACATCCCTTGTCTCTCTTGCGGCCTTACAGAACTTCCGGGGCCAGAGAAACAATCTTCAAAAACTTCTTTTCCCTGAGCTCGCGGGCCACCGGGCCAAACACGCGCGTGCCTACCGGCTCGCCGGTCTCATTGATCAGCACCGCAGCATTCTGATCAAAGCGAATGTATGTGCCGTCGCGACGGCGGTGCTCCTTGCGCTGGCGCACGATCACGCACTTGACTACCGTCCCCTTTTTGGCGGTGCCATCCGGTGACGCTTCCTTCACGGCGGCGGTGACCACGTCACCCAACCCGGCGTTCAGCCCCGTATGTCCGCCCAAGGGCAGGATCATCTGCAGCCGGCGCGCTCCGCTGTTGTCGGCTACATCGAGAATGCTTCGCATCATCACTGCCATGGCTTATCCCCTTCTCCAATCTCTTTCAGCGATTCGGCCCTCCGGGCGCCCGCGAATCGCGCTGCCACCAAGAGCTCGAATCTATCTCCAACATCCAAACTCTTAAGCGGTTTTCGAATCCGGCGACGCTGCTTCCTCCACGCCTACCAGCTTGGCTTTCTGGATCACATTCTTCAGCCGCCAGCGCTTCAGCTTGGACATCGGGCGGGTCTCTTCGATCTCCACAAAATCGCCCACATGCGCCGCCTTGCCCTCATCATGCGCGTAGAACTTCTTCGACTTGGCCACAACGCGGCGGTAAAGCGGGTGCGCCTTCTTCATGATCACCTGCACCACGATGGTTTTGCTCATCTTGGTGGAAACCACGCGCCCGATCTTGGTGCTGCGATGGCTTATCTGCTTTGCGGTTGTTGTCTCTGCCATTTACCTCTTCCTTTTCTTGGTGGCCGCGGTCTTCTTCTTCGCCGGCTTAGCCGTTTTGCCTTTGGCGGCGGTCTTGGCCTTTTTCTTCCTTGCGCTCTTGCCCGCAGGGGCCTTCCTGGCTGTTGGCTTAGACGCCGCGTCTCCGCCCTCCGCCGCAGCCTGGCCCGCGACCGGCGCCGCGATGCCCAGTTCCTTTTCCCGGATCACGGTATGGACCCGGGCAACATCTTTGCGCAGCCCGCGAATCTTGTTGAGGCTCTCCGTCTGTCCCATTTTGAGCTGGAACTTCAGGCGGAAAAGCTGGTCATTGAGCTCGCGCTGCTGGTGCACCAACTCGGCGTCGGTCAGATTTCTCAGTTTCTCTACGTCCATCTTTTTCTCTTCTCTTTGCGTTTAGCCTTTAGCCAAACCTGCTTGAATCGAAACGCAAAGGCTAATCGCTAATGGCAAATTGCTGATTCCTAGTGCGCGTCTGCGCGGGCCACGAACTTGGTCCGCAGGCCCAGCTTGTGCGAGGCCAGCCGCATCGCTTCCATGGCTTCCGTGCGGTTGACGCCTTCCATCTCAAACAGGATCTTGCCCGGCCGGACAACGGCGACCCAGTGGTCCGGCGCGCCCTTGCCCTTGCCCATACGGGTTTCAGCCGGCTTCTTGGTGACCGGCTTGTCCGGAAACAAACGAATCCAGATCTTGCCGCCACGCTTCACAAAACGGGTCATGGCCACGCGGCTGGCCTCGATCTGACGGTCGGTGATCCAGCCCGGCTCCATTACCTTCAGGCCGTAGTCGCCGAAGGAGAGCTCTCCTCCGCGCCACGCCTTGCCGCACATGCGTCCGCGTTGCTGCTTGCGGTACTTAACTTTTTTCGGCATTAACATAAGTTCGATTCCTTGTTACTGCTGCGGCCACTCACGGCTCTTGGCTGTTGGCTAACCAACCTGCCGCAATCTCGAGCCTCAACTAAAGGCCAATGGCCAATAGCCGTCTTCAAAACGCTCCCGCTCCCTGGCGCTCCTGGCGCTTCTTCTGCGGCAGGATGTCGCCCTTGTACACCCAGCACTTCACGCCGATCACGCCATACGTTGTGCGCGCTTCAGAGAAGCCAAAATCGATGTCGGCGCGCAGCGTATGCAACGGCAGCCGGCCTTGCAGGTACCACTCCGAACGCGCGATTTCGTTGCCGTTCAAGCGGCCGGAGACACGCACCTTGATGCCTTTGCAGCCGAAACGCAGCGCTGAATCCACTGACTTGCGCATCGCCCGACGGAAGCCCACGCGTTTTTCCAATTGCAACGCAATGCCTTCCGACACCAGCTGTGCATCCAACTCAGGCTTGTGCACTTCCTGGATATCGATGAACACCTCGCGCGAGGTCCTCTTCTGCACGTCGACTTTCAGCTTGTCGATCTCCGCGCCTTTGCGCCCGATAATGATCCCCGGACGCGCTGTGCGGATGATGATCCGCAGCTTGTTGCCCGGACGCTCGATCTCAATCGAGCTCACGCCCGCCGACTTCAGCTTGTCCTTCAGCTCTTCCTTCAATTTCACGTCTTCCAGAAGCAGCTTGTTATAATCGCGCTCCACGAACCAGCGCGACCGCCACGGCTTGGTGTAGCCAAGGCGAAATCCGTAAGGATGGACTTTCTGTCCCATATTTGTTTCCTCTATATCTTTCTCTTCGAGGGCCCCACAACGCCTGCGCTTCGCGACGGCTGTTGCGCCCTCATGCTACGTTCGCGCGGGCCAGCGCTCACTCCGCATTGCACCCGCTCATCTCACGATCTAAAGTTCTCAGCCTACTTCGCGGCTGCGGTCTTGCGCTTCCCAGCCGGCTTCTTCTTGGCCCCTGCGGCCTTTTTCTTGGCCGTGGTCCTGGCCGGAGCCTTCTCTTCTTCTCCCACCACCGTGGCCAGTTCCTGCTTGTTCTCCGCGCCCTTTTCTGCCAGCACGATCTCCATGTGCGAGATGCGGCGCTGATAGCGGAACGCACGGCCCATCGGCGCTGGACGGATCCGCTTCATGCGCGGCCCTTCATTGGCGATGGCATGCTTCACATAGAGCCGGTCCAGGTCCACGTCCATGCCTTTTTCCTGGCTCAGGTAGTTGGCATTCTCCACCGCGGAGCGCAACAACTGGAAGATCGCGGGCGCAATGCGCTTCTTGGTAAAAGTCAACGTGGTGAGTGCGTCTTCCACGCGCCGTCCCTTGATCAGGTCCAGCACCAGCCGCGCCTTCTGCGGGGATACTCTGGTGAACCGGGCTTTTGCTGTAAATTCCATGTCTTTTCCTTCAATGGCTCACAACGCCTACGCTTCGCTACGGCCGTTGCGCCCTCATGCTACGTTCGCGCGGGCCGGCGCTCACTCCGCATTTCACCCGCTGTTTCCACAAACCCTTCTTACCGCCGCTGCTATTTCGATGGCGGCGCTGAACCCGCCGCCGGTGCAGCCGGTGCAATCGCGCCCGGACCGCCCGGAATTCCAGCCGGCTTGGCGACGGTTTCCGCAGCCTTCATCGAGTGCCCCTTGAACTGCCGGGTAAAGGAGAACTCGCCCAGCTTGTGTCCCACCATATTTTCCGTGACGTACACGGGAATAAACTTTTTGCCGTTGTGCACTGCGATGGTGTGTCCCACCATTTCGGGCGAGATCGTTGACCGCCGCGACCATGTGCGAATGACCTTCTTGTCATTCTTCTGGTTCAGGTCTTCAATCTTCTTCATCAGGTGGCCGTCAATATGCGGCCCTTTTTTTACTGACCGTGCCATTATTTCTGTCTCCTGCTGACAATGAACTTGTCGGTGCGCTTGTTGTTGCGCGTCTTGTAGCCGCGGGTTGGCTGTCCCCACGGGGTCACCGGATGGCGCCCGCCAGAGGTCTTGCCTTCACCGCCACCGTGCGGATGGTCCACCGGGTTCATGGCCACGCCGCGATTGACCGGCTTCTTGCCCAGCCAAATGTTGCGCCCCGCCTTGCCGATGGCCACGTTCTCATGGTCTACGTTACCAATCTGCCCGATCGTCGCCATGCAGTCGATCAGCACTTTGCGTGTTTCACCCGAAGGCAGCTTCACCAACGCGTAATCGTCTTCCTTGGCTACCAGTTGCGCCGACCCGCCTGCCGAGCGCACCATCTGCGCACCTTTGCCCGGCTTTAACTCGATGTTGTGGATCGTTGTGCCGGCCGGGATGTTCTTCAGAGGCAACGCGTTCCCCACCAGGATGTCGGCTTCGGGGCCGCTCACGATTTTCTGTCCCACAACCAGTCCCACGGGATGAAGGATGTAGCGCTTCTCGCCGTCGGCATACGCGATCAGCGCGATGCGCGCCGAGCGGTTGGGATCGTACTCAATCGACACCACCATCGCTGGAACGCCGGCCTTATCGCGCTTGAAATCGATCGCCCGCAGCTTGCGCTTGTGTCCGCCGCCACGATGCCAGATAGTGATGTCGCCTGCGTTCCGTCGCCCCCCAGTGCGCAGCTTGATGCGCGTAAGCGGCTTGTGCGGCTTGTCGGCCGTCAGTTCATCGTTCGTCAGCGTTGTCTTGAAACGCAGCGACGGCGTAATCGGTCTGTATGTCTTGATTGCCATAAAAATCAGCCTTTGTCTTCTCTTTAAGGGCTACGCAACGCTTCGCTGCTTCGCCCTCGCGCTTTGTTCGCACTATTCGGCGCTCACCCTGCTCTTAGCCTTTGGCTTTGTTTCGAAGCTCACTGGCTAATTGCTAAACCTTTGAAACTCTTTCTCCATAAGCGATTTGGCCCAACAGTCGCCGAATCGCGCTGCCTCAGGAGCCTAATCGCTTTGACCACGATCCATGCACTGAAGCGGTTTTAACTAAATATTAGCCGCATACTCGGGCATCTTCTCGCCCGCCTTCAGCCTTACGTATGCCTTCTTCCAGTCCGGACGGTAACCGGAAAATTTGCCCCGGCGACGCTCTTTGCCTACAAAATTCGCGGTACGCACCGAGTCGACCTTCACCTTGAAGATTTTCTGCACAGCTTCCTTGACTTCGGTCTTGGTGGCAGCCGCCGCGACTTCAAACACCAGCGTGCCGCCGGTTTTCTTGGTCTGGGTGTTCTTTACGGTTTCACCTTTTTCCGTGACCACTGGCTTGCGGATGATCTGATAGGCCGACTTCATTACGCCACCTCCGCTTTACGCTTCGGCGCAGAGGCCTTCAGCGAATCCTGCAAGCGCTCCAGCGCCGGCTTGGAAAAGATCGCCGTTTCATAACGCAGCAGGTGATACGGATGCACTTGGTTACCCGCGATAAGTTCCACGCCCGGGATATTGCGCGAGCTCAGGTGAAGATTGCGGTTCTCCGCCGCGCCATCCACAAGCAGGGCGGTCTTGCCCATGCCCAGCTTGCCCAGCGCCTTGCGGAAGGCGCCGGTCTTGGCGCCATCCAGTTCAAAGCCTTCCACTACCATCAGCTTGCCGTCAGAAAGCTTTGAGGCCAGCGCGGAACGCAGCGCGCCCAGTAGCTTCTTCTTAGGAAACTGGTAGTCATAGGAACGGGGCTGCGGACCATGGACCGTGCCGCCGTGTCGCCACAGTGGCGACCGAATAGATCCCACACGCGCACGGCCGGTGCCTTTTTGCTTCCACAGCTTCTTGCCCGCGCCCGACACCAGCTTCTTATTCTTGGTGGCATGCGTGCCGGCCCTGTGAGCGGCGCGGTAATGCTTCACCGCTTCCCAGAGAAGGTCTTCATTGATCCCGCCAAAGACCTCATCGGCCAGCTCCAGCGTGCCTGTCTTCTTGCCTTCTAAGTTGAGTACGTCAATCTTTGCCATAAAAGTCAGCTCTTGTGGACCGCAGGCGCCCTCGCCTGCGAACCAAAAAATTATTTCTTCGCCTTACCGGCAGCAGCCTTCTTTGCAGCCTTCAACGGGGCTTTTCTTCAAGGGCTCCGCAACGCTTCGCTGCTGCGCCCTCGCGCTCTGCTTGCGCTATTCCGGCGCTCGCTCGCGCTCACCCCCTATTTCTTCGCCTTACCGGCAGCAGCCTTCTTTGCAGCCTTCAACGGATCCAGCGTGGTCGATCCGGCAAAGCCACGGCGCTCGCGCGGTGGTTTCTTTGCTTTCAGGATCACTACATACGCGCCCTTCGGACCGGGCACCGCGCCTTCCACCAGCAGCAGGTTGTCGTCCGTGTCAATGCCGCGAATCTTCAGATTGCGGACCGTAACCTGGTCCACGCCCATGTGTCCTGACATACGCATTCCGGGAAACACGCGCGAGGGAAACGACGATGCGCCGATCGAGCCCTGCACCTGGAACATGTGACCGTGGGCCCCGGGACCGCCGCCGAAATGGTGGCGCCGTACGACACCGGCAAAGCCACGTCCTTTGCTCACGCCGATCACGTCCACAAACTTTTCGTTGGTAAAAATATCCACCAAGACCTTGCCGCCGACTTTCAGTCCGTCGCCGTTGCTGGCTGCTTCGCCTTCCGCCGGCTGTTCTGATGCCTGGGCTTCCGTGCCATCAACCATCGCAACTTCGCGGATGAACTTCACTGGCGGGAGATCATGCTTGGCGAAATGTCCCTGCTGGGCCTTGGTCACGTTCTTGCCCTTCACAAACTCAACCAACCCGATCTGCGCTGCTTCATAGCCCTCTTTATTGTTGCGCTTGATCTGCGTGATCACGCACGGGCCGGCCTGCAGGACGGTGACCGGGTGAACGTCACCCTTGTCGTCGAACACCTGCGTCATGCCGATTTTCTTACCTAGAATGCCGTTAATCATTTCTTCTCTCTCCTCATCATCCCCGCGCGCTGCCAGCAGCATTCAGGAACTGTAGGTTACGGCTTCTCGCCTTTGGCTCTTGGCCTTTAGCCAGAGCTGCTTCGCGCTTTCACACAAAGCCGAAGGCTAAGAGCCAACAGCTAAAAACTACTTGTGTTCTTTCCCGAACGCCTTGATCTCCACATCCACGCCGGCCGGCAGGTCGAGCTTCATCAGCGCGTCCACCGTGTTCTGCGTCGGCTCCAGGATGTCAATCAGGCGCTTGTGCGTGCGGATCTCAAATGCCTCGCGCGACTTCTTGTCCACGTGAGGGGAGCGCAGCACGCAATATTTGTTTTTCACCGTGGGCAGCGGAATCGGTCCAGCAATCTGCGCCCCGGTACGCTTGGCCGTGTCGACGATTTCGCCTGTGGACTGGTCCAGGATGCGATAGTCGTACGCTTTCAGCCGGATGCGAATTCTCTCTTTTCCAATCACTCGTTTGTCCTCAAAGATCGTCTGCGGTCAGGCCAGTGTTGAAAGATCGAAGGTCACTGCCGCTTTGTCAATTTGTCAATTTTTGATTTGTGATTTGTGATTGGCGAATTCAGAAATCACCAATCACAAATCGCCAATCTTTCTTACTGAATAATCTCGCTGATGGTTCCAGCGCCCACTGTTCTGCCGCCTTCGCGGATAGCAAAACGCAGGCCCTTTTCCATGGCCACCGGCGTAATCAGCTCAATCACCAGGCTGACGTTATCTCCCGGCATCACCATCTCGGTACCCGCCGGAAGTTCCGCCACGCCCGTCACG
>JBARMK010000409.1:0-7996 GCA_049802395.1 Candidatus Angelobacter sp. | reverse complement strand
CTGCTGCGCCCGGTGCGCGCAGGTGTGGTGCTTGCGGATGGTGGTCAAGCCATTTTCCGCAAGCTGGTGGCGCGCCCGGGCATCGCCCAGAAGCCGCAGCAATTCTCCCGTCATTTCTTCGCCGTCTTTCACCATCACGTAATCTTCATCGGCGCGAAAT
The DNA here is from genome assembly GCA_049802395.1 of Candidatus Angelobacter sp. GTDB lineage: Bacteria > Acidobacteriota > Terriglobia > Terriglobales > Acidobacteriaceae > Angelobacter. The sequence goes on along the minus strand of JBARMK010000409.1, from coordinate 7,836 downwards.
AATTTTTCTTCGTCGCTCCAAGGAGAGCACACCAGCGGAATGCCGCACGCCAGCGCCTCAAAAACGCGGATCGTTGGAACACCGGCGAGCCCGTTGGCATATTGCCGCCGGGGGACGTGCACAGCAACCTGGCTTTCAGCATAGGCCTGCGGAGAAAGCAGGTTGGGCAGGTAGCCGCGATATTCGATCTTTGCCGCCAACAGCTTCTGCAGCGCGATTTCCGGGTAGCGCACCCCATGCGCGACCACGCGAAATTCCGGCAGCCGCGCCGCTGGCCCGATCAGGAATTCCTCCAACTCGCGTGTGCGTTCTTCGTCGCCCCAATTGCCGATCCACAGCACGTCGATGTCTTTTTGGCGGCGCAAAGGGCGAAACTGCTCCACGTCGGCGGCCTCATGAAAGGTCCAGGCATGGGCCACACCGAACCCGTCAGCATAAATGCGGCGAACCGCCTCGCCAAAAGCAAGAACGCCGTCAACAAGATGGAGATGAAATTTCAGGATCTCACCTGCGTTGGTATAGGCGCGATGATGGCTGTCATGAAACAGCGCGGCGAATCCATGCTTCTTCTTATAGGCGAGCACGCTGTTGACCACCTGCGGGTCATTCCACTCATGCAGCAACACCAGGTCTGTTTCCTTGAGTTCCTCTTCCAGGACGCTCTGAAAATGCTCTTCACCGGATTTGTAAAAGCGTATGTCGAGTTCAGGATAGGCCCGGCGAAAGGAATCAACCGCTTCGATGGCGCGCTCTCCTTCTTGCTTCATAAGGTTGGTGAGCGACCACGATCCCAACTCTTCATAGCAGCGCACCTGGTGCCCCATGCGCACCAGTTCACGCATAAGCCCGCGCAGAAAATGGGCGTTGCCGTGGTTCCAGTCAGATACCAGCGAGTGGGAAAAAAGCGCGATCTTAAGCTTCTGGTTCATGCGCTAAGCGCCCGGGCAGGCACAAGATGCTGATAAAGGTTCATGTAGCAGGAAATCATCCGGTCCGCGGTGAAGCGCCGTTGCGCATGGATATAGGCGAGGTTCGACTGCTTTCTCCGCATGGCAGGATCATGCACCAGATCTTCGAGCGCCCGTCTCAGGCTCTCCGCTTGGTTATTGCGAAAGAACACGGCGGCTCCCTCCCACAACTCGCGGAATGAGGGAATATCGCTGGCCACAATAGCGCAGCGTGAAAGCGCCGCTTCCACCGGCGCCAGGCCGAACGGCTCATACTGCGACGTTGCCACATAGATGCCCGCCCGCGCCAGAGTCTGCGCCAACTGGCGCTCATCTTGCTCCGGATGCAGATGGACGTTGGGGCTGATTTCTTCAGCGCCAAAAGGGCTGTTCTGGAGTTCAGGATGACGATCGCAGCCAATAATCTGCACCGGCGCCGGCATCTCTTCCCGCAAAAGAAGCGCCACATTCTTCCCGCTGTCCCACAACCGCCCCACAGTCAGGATATTTTCCTGCTTACTCACGTGAGGATTGAACAGCAGCGGGGTCCGCCCGTTGTAAATCACCGAACAGACGCTGGGCGTGCCGTAGATTTGCTCGACTTGATTCATCATCCAGCGTGAAGGCGCAACCACGGCGGTGGCCTCGCTCAGACCGCGCGCGACTATCTCACGATACCAGCGCAGCCATTCTGTATCCGGCGGCTCCTTCTGGTGGACTGACATCGACCAGCTCACCACGTCACTGTGCGCCACCACCACGCGCGGCAGTTCGCAGTTCAACGCTCCGTAATAAAACTGGTTGAAATGCAGCAAGTCAGGCTTGCTTTCGTGGATCACCGCCTCCAGGTATTGCGCGGAAGCCACCATGTCCGCCGCGGAATCCTGCATCCACTCCAGCTTGAACGCGGTAGGACGATAGTCGAGATTGGGCAAACCATCCATCCACCGCGTCTGAGCAGCAGTGGGAATATCGCCAAAACTGACCAGCGTGACCTGCTGGCCTTTGCGTACCAGTCCGGTCACCAACTCACGCGTATATGTCCATACACCGCCAAGCGTATCAGCGGTGACTAATATGTGCATGCTCCAGTTCCTCGATCGCTACCGGTCTCTGTTCCTGGATATCGCTGTAGCCTTTGTGGTGAAAGCTGGAAGTGTAATGCCGATGGGCCCGCTCCCACGCCATATCGTCGGGCGCAGCGGCAAACGTTTGCGCATAAAGCGGACTTCCCGGAAATGGGAACATGGGAACCGGTTCGCTGACCCAAACGCCCTTCGCTTTCAAGTCTTCCTGCCAGCGGCGAATTTCGTCGCGGTCGTCCTTTTCCGTCAAAATCAGGTTGGCCTGGACCCAGGGAATCCGTCCGCGCGCATAGACCAGCAACTCAGAGATTCGATCGGTACCGATACGGCAATTCTTGTTTAGCTCTTCGCGACCGGCGTGAGTTATGGACTCAATGCCGCACTCCATGGAAATGCAGTGCGCACGCGCCAGCAAATCCAGCGTTTCTTCATTCCAGAGATCAATGCGGGTCTGGAAACCGATCTTGACTGGCCGCTCCGCAATGCCTTCCAGCAAACGGCGCACGTTTTTGCCTACGCCAAAGATCTCATCGATGAAGTAAATGTATTCCACGCCGCGGGGAATCAACGTATCTACTTCATGGAGCACCGCATCCACGCTGCGCTCGCGGAATTTATTGCGAAACAGCGTCTTATTGCAGAAGGTGCAAGCCCACGGGCAGCCACGGGCAAATTCCAACTCCGCGCCCACACCCTGCTCATTGGTAAAGACGTGGTGACGATGCCAGTGGGCCTCAACATTGTAGTTGCGGAAGTCGAGCGGGCCGAGCGCTCTCATATCGGTCACCGCCGATGCCGGACTGATGTGAAATCCGTCATCATCTTTGAAACAGCAACCCGCGATCTCGCGCCATGGCCTGGAAGCCAACTCAGCCAACACTTGATCTGGCTCGCCACGTAGCGCAACATTGCAGCCGGTTTTACGGATGGTAGTTGCTGGGGTTGCTGAAGGATGCGGGCCAATCGCGACTTTAATCGCCGTACTTTCCATGCCGGCGAACCACTCCATAGGTATGCGCAGTTCGGGTGGCGGACAGCGCCAGAAGAGATAAGAAGGCGCCGTAGGAACCACGAGAAAGTCAGGCGCGAACGAACCCACGCGCTTCCTGGCTTCTGCCGCCGTAAGGTTGTCAGTTTGCGCATCAATCAACAGTGAATCGTGCCCTGCGATACGTAACTGGTCAGCGGCAAACATCAACTCCAACGGGACATGCGGATCACGGCAGCCAAAGTAGGAGGAGCCTTGAAAGTCCCAGTTAGGATTAAGCAGGGCAAACTTCATCCTGCTCTCCCGGAGAGTTCAATCGCCAGCGCCAAAGGCGCCCGAGCGGCCAGAGACGATCTCCGCCGTTCCGCCAGCAGACCGTGGTTCTGTTCCCAGAACTCCAGCAGAAGTGTGATGGTCCGCTTCAACGCAGTCTCGGGTTTCCATCCAGTATCGCGTTGGATCTTGCGGCTGTCGGTGACATAAATAAGCTGGTCCCCGAGGCGGCGCTCATCTAGCACGCACGCCAGTCGATGGCCAGTGAGCGACTCAATTTCGTCCACCAGTTCCAGCAGTGACGTGGTATTTTCCGGACCGCCGCCCACGTTGTACACCTCGGTGCGGGTGGTCTCAATATTTTGCCGCACGGCATCGAAGGCGCGAATCAGATCGTCCACACACAGCACATCACGGACCTGGCGTCCGTCACCAAAGACAACTACAGGCTGGTCCTGCAGGGCGGAATAAACAAAATGCGCAACCCAGCCCTGATCTTCAGTTCCGAATTGGCGCGGCCCGGCGATGCATGACATGCGAAACACGACTGTGGGCAGATCATAGATGCGTCCAAAATCACGCACGTACTGGTCAGCCGAGCCCTTGGAACAGCCGTAAGGAGAGTGGAAATCCAACGGCTGCGTTTCGGCTACGCCCCGGTGGTTCGGGACGACATACCGCTTTCCGCTGATCACCGGCACACCCAGCCCCAGGTCACCATAAACTTTGTTCGTTGAGGTAAACAGGATGAAGGGTTTGTTTCCGCAGCGGCGCGCCGCGTCCAGCACGTTGAAAGTGCCTGCCAGGTTCACTTCGAAATCCAAACGCGGATCAGCTACAGAGGTGGTGACCGCCACTTGCGCGGCAAAATGATAGATCTCATTGGCCGGTCCTACGGCCCTTTCCACCTGGCGGGCATCGCGAACGTCACCAACGGTAACCTGAAGCCGGCCTGACCTTCCGGCTGCGTGCCTCAGCCATTCCAAATTGTGGTGCACTCCGGCCCGCGATAGATTGTCAAAAACATGCACCTGGGCATCCGTGCTGCTGAGCAGGTGGTGCGCCAGATTAGATCCTATAAAACCAGCTCCGCCAAAAATAACTACGGATCGGCCTTCTTGCGTCCGCATGGTTTCCCCTTTTTCCGTCTAAGCGGTCAGCCCAAACTCACCGAGCTGCGCAACTGCTTCAGCGCCATGGTCTTGTGGCTGCTGTGAGCATAGCCACCGCACTAATTCTTTCAACCCATCGGCAAAGCGCACCTTTGGTGTGTAACCCAGGAACTTGCCTGCGGCAGAAATATCGGCAAAGCAATGCCGGACGTCACCCGCGCGATATTTCTGCGAGAGTTCTGAAGAAATATCCGTGTCCAAAGCCCTGGCCAGTTCCGCAGCGACTTCCCGGATAGAAATGGGCTCGCCCGATCCAATGTTCAATGCCATACCGTCCGCCGTCGACCGCTCCATTGCCAGAAGATTGGCCCGCACCACGTCATGGACGCTGACGAAGTCGCGCAATTGCTGGCCGTCCTCAAAGATCATGGGCCGGTTGCCGTTCATCAGACGCGAGGCGAAAATAGCCGCCACGCCCGTGTAAGGATTGGAAAGCGACTGGCGCGTCCCATAGATGTTGAAGTAACGCAGCGCCACCACCGGGAGCGCGTAAGTCCGGCCAAAGAGCAGACACATCTCTTCCTGGTCTTTCTTGGAGAGCGCATAGATCGAGCTGCACTGCAGCGGCTTGAACTCGTCCGTGGGAATGGGTGTAAGGGCTTCGCCACACTTGGGGCAATTCGCCTCCCACTGCTTGGTCTTGAGCTGATTCGTGGAACGGAGAACAGGCGCTACATCCCCACACCGCGCGCAAAGGTACTTTCCTTCACCATAGATTGACATTGATGACGCGAGCACCAGCTTTTCCACCCGGCCACTGCCGTGCAAAAGTCCTTGCAGCAGCACGGCTGTCCCCTGGGTATTGGTGCCCATGTAATGCTCAATTTCATACATGGATTGACCTACGCCGACAGCTGCCGCCATGTGAAACACCACTTCGATTCCTTGCAGTGCCCGGCTGACAGCCCTGGAATCCCGCACGTCTCCCAGTACGAACTCGGCTTCGGGAGAAACATAATCAGGAAATCCGTCCTTATGGACCTGTTCCGTCAGGTTATCGAAAATGCGAACCTTATGACCGGCGGCGAGCAGGGCGTCGGCCAGATGCGATCCGACGAATCCTGCGCCACCGGTAATGAGAATGTTCTTGGCCATGCTTACTCGGCTCCTATTAAGACTTCTTTGTTCTTTCTGGCCGCCGCATACTTGCGTATCGACCACACCGCAAACTCGATAAAGTCATCCACATGTTTGGGTGGGCTGCTGTAGTGGGGAGCAATGCCCATATGCTCCGGCGTAAAACATAACGTCAGGGTTGTGGTGAACGGTTCCAGCGCTTGCATTTGGCGATCAAACCATGCTTCAGCATTGGGACGAAACCAATCTGCCCAGCTTATACCAGTGCGCAGATACTTGACGCCCAGCCGCCCCAGCCAGTCTATGGCGAGATCAAGGCGAGGGTCCTCATAATGGAACCACTGGCAAATGCCCATGCCTGCGGGAAAAGATTGCGCCGCCAGTTTGGGCGAGCCGTCTTCACGCAACAGGCCCATATAGTAGTGCCGATAGTAGGCGCTGCCCTCGGCTTCTTTGTGCCGCGTGGTGGCGGTCCAAGTGGCGGGCAGATCCAACAGACTATACCAGTGCACTCGCTGGACTGACGGCAGCAACAGCTCCGCCGTGCACTGCAGACCGAATGCCTGAACTTCCTCAGCACCGAAAGAAGATACGCCAGCCTCTGAGACCCATACCGGCTTCCCACTGACGGCGCGAATCTCTTCGATCTTTTTGGGCCATTCATGGATCTGCCAGTGGTTCCAATCCAGCGGAAAGCCATGCACGGCAACCACGTCCACGGCATCCAGCACACCGTAAGAGCCCAGCAGTTCAATGAAATTAGGGTCGATGGGCGAGATTCCGCCCAGGACGATGGGCAGTTCGGGATTCTCATTCCGAATTGCCTTGCTGGCGGCAATGACCATCTCGGCAAACATCTTCCAGTCGGGATCCAGTTTAAAGTCCCAATGAGAAAGATTATTCGGTTCATTCCACAGCATCACTGCTTCAACCATGCACACACCTTTGTACAAAAGCTGGGCTGATTACAGGGTTCCCGCTAATTCGTGGTCCAAAATGTACTTGCCATCGTCTTTGGTGACATGAGAGGGAGCACAGAACCATGTTTCCTGCTCCGGATGGGCCATGATTTCCAGACCCGAGCTGCGCAGCATTCCCTCCATGGCGCCGTGATTCGGGATCCACCAGTTCGTCGGATCTCCCGCGTATTTGTTCTCTATGAAGTACATGCAGGGGAAATCCGCGTTTTTAAAAATGTCGATATTCCAGAAATGATAGTCGTCCCGCAGCTCCGGACTGGAGAGCGCGCCACGAACCATGGTCTGGAAGATCAGTGTGCCTTTGACTTTCTTGATCACTTTATCCAGGGCAAAAAGAGGATAACGCAAATGGTAGAAGACCCCCATGAAGAGCACGTAATCGAACTGGCCGGGGATGGAATCGACATCATAGACGGAGCACTTGGCAAACTCGATGTCCAAACCGAGGATCCCTGAGGCAAAGCGGGCCTGTTCAAGATAACGGTCATCTACATCAACACCCAGGACGCGGCTTGCGCCCCTCTTCTTTAACTCAATGGAATGGAAGCCGCCGTTGCAGCCGATATCGAGCACAGTGGCCCCGGACAAATCCGCCGGCAACGCGGGGGCTATGCTCTTCCACTTTACGTTGGGAAAATCGCCCAGAAAGTGCGCGGGAGCGGTGGGCACTCCATTGAGATCGATGTTATGAAACCAGTCGCCTAATTCAGAGATTCGGCGAACCAGTTCACTGGAGCCAGTGTGCTGCTCTGCTCCATTGCGATAGGGAATGACATCAGTTCTTATTGGAGCCATCTCTTGACCTGACATTGGTGCCACATACTGGAAGACGGACTTCCGCAGTTAAGGCGCTGCAAGGTACATAGGATGTCCTAGCGCCTCAACAAGTTTGCCTTTGTTCCTGGAATCAATGGTGTGAGTGCGAAATGGGGCTTCAGCGGTATTCCAACATCCTAAATCGGCAAGATCCACCTGCGCAAAAAGAGTTCACGGCCAGAAGACTTTACGGCGCAGGGGTTATTTTCCTGACCGCAAAGTCTTTCCTAAGCACGGTATGCGCGGCGTTAGACCGTCCTGCGACCCGTTACGAGATTAATCACCGCCACGATCAGGGCGATTACCAGCAGGAGATGGATAAGACCGCCTGCCACGTGGAATCCCCAGCCCAGGAGCCAGAGGATAATGAGGATAGCAAAAATTGTCCAAAGCATAGGTACCCCTCGAAGTCAAAGACGTACATCAACTGCCACGAATGTGAGAGGCAGCTTCTTAGGCCGGAGTTGTCTTGGATAGAGCAATTTCCTGAAGCCGAAA
>JBARMK010000408.1:0-2499 GCA_049802395.1 Candidatus Angelobacter sp. | reverse complement strand
GCACGATATAGCGAATGAGACCCGCCCCAATCCCTGCGGCGGGTCCTGAATCTCAGGGGCCTGAGCACCGCCAAAAGCCGTAGATACGAAAAAAAGGAAAATTAATAAGAATCCAAGAAGTAACTTTGCCGGGCCTTTATGCCAATAAGACATTCCTCATTTTAACCCCGGGCAATGGATAAGCAACTGATAATAAATAGCTTAACTTATTTTTACATTGAGCCGCCCAGGGCATTCGTATACCCTTGACGGGTGACCCAAGTCCAGCCCCTTAAGGTATATGGCCGAGGGCACAGGATACCGAAATAATATGAAATGGATGTGTAGGAATGGCTCGGGTTTAGGAACGGAGCTGAAAATCTCCGGCCCTCTCGCGACCTTTATCTTACCCGTCGACTCAACCCACGGAAGACTGTTAACCCGGGGTAAAGGAAGGTTCCCTTATGAACGACACTAGTATTGTTCTTGTAATTACGCTTTTGCTCGGCTCGATTCTTGTTGGCAGCACGGGGCCGGCGGGCGGAGTTCCAATTCCGCAGAACGGCGCCGGAGTATCGAGCGCCCAATAACGCCTGATGAAAAATCGCTTTCTTACGTTTGACTATGTTTTCTGGCTTGGCATCATCGCTTGCCAGTTTGTGGCGTGCTGGGCCCTGGTCAGACGCAAGGATTTTTTCCGGCAGTGGAAAGTATTCAGCTATTACCTGTTTTACATGACAGCGTTCCAGGTAATCATGCTGGGGATTTCCCAGTTTGGGAGCCGAAGCCAATTCATTGCGGGTTACTCGATCATGGATTTTATCGAGGCAATCCTGCTGAATCTGGTGGTATTGGAAATCCTGGTGAAGGTGCTGGACCCGTTTGAAACATTGCCGGGCCGCACCGTCGCCAGGTTTTGTTTTTGGGCGGTCCTGGGAATCTCCACCGCGGTGGCCATATCAGTGATAATGCCTGCCGGGCACAAAGAAGCCTACATCCAGGTCCCGCTCACGATTGAACGGACCATTTTCCTTGCCGACGCCTCCCTACTCTGGATCCTGCTGGTGCAATCAAAATCGCTCGGCATCAGCTGGAAAACATCCACGGCTGAGATTGCCATTGGATTCGTGTTGTACCTTACGGTGCAAGCCACAACTAGATTCGTGGTAGCCATCTATCAAAACTCTTTCTTGCAGAGCTTATCCAGCGAAGTAGGCCAGTTTGCCTATCTGATTGCGATGCTGAGCTGGATCTGGACCATTACCCACAGAAGCCCCATACCCGAACCGCCATCGGCGGAGGCTTTGGCCCGGGTACAGAAGCTTTCTTCAGGCGATGAGATTGTCCCGAAAGAGCGCATCTTTGCCGCGGTTGGAATTAAAGTCAACCGTCCGGACCACGAAGAAGAAACGCTTGAAGGCGACGAGCAAGAGCAACAACACCCCGTCTAGCGCTGATCGCCTAACGGATCCTGAATTCTTCCCTTCCATTCTCCACCGCGCCCTGTCCAGTATTTGTACGCCGAGTGAAACGTGGCTCCCATATAAAACAACGCTGTCAGTGGAAGAGCCAGTCCCCACAGCGGGCTAAGTCGATACATCCGCAGGATGGGCATAAAACCGAGCCCCATGAACAGCCATGCGACCGCGCCAAGAATAATGGGCACAGGATGATGGCGATGACCAAAGACCACGAGTGCAGGCGGCAGTAGATATGTGGCCGCCATTCCCAAAAGAGCCAGCAGCAGGAGTAACGCCGAGTGGCCTAACTGGTTGAAGGCAGAGCGCGAGATCATCCGGCCAATTCCGGAGAAGCCGCCGTAAGGACGGAGGCTGCGCGTTGCATCTGAGGCTCCCAGCCACAGGCGTCCGCCGTTGAGCTTGACGCGCGCGGCGAGGGCGCAGTCATCGATTACTTCATTGCGAATGGCGGCAATCCCGCCGGACGCCTGCAATGCGGCAGCGCGAATAAGAATGCATCCGCCGGCCGCGCCAGCGATTGATCGGCGTGGATCAAAGACCCATGCGGGTGGATAAAGCTTGAAAAAAAAGAAAACGAATGCGGGAATCAACAATTTCTCCGCCGTGGTTTCGCAATGCAGTTTCACCATGAATGACGCCAGGTCGAAGGACCCTGCCCGGGCAACAGCCAGCAGAGTTGAGAGACTGTCCGGCGCATGCAGAATGTCGGCATCAGTCAACAGAAAAAACTCCGGTTCCAGGGTGCGCGCAGCTTCCACTCCCTGATGGACCGCCCACAGCTTGCCCGCCCAACCAGGAGGCAGCGGACGCCCTGCAATGACGGTAAGCATGCCGGCACGCCCCGCAGAGCTTGCGGCATCGAGCGCCGCCTGTGCTGTGTTGTCCGAGCTGCCGTCATCGACCAAAAAGATCTGCATGGAGTGGCTACCCGCCTGGTGCAGCAGTGAAGTGATGGCCCGGCCCACAACATCGGCTTCATTTCTGGCGGGAACAATCACGGCGACTTGCGCAGGAAGCTCGTTCGCTACAAGCGGTACCG
>JBARMK010000407.1:0-3316 GCA_049802395.1 Candidatus Angelobacter sp. | reverse complement strand
GCCCGGGCGCACGCGCTTTTGCTGGCCGACCATGACAAGCTCTCGCATCAATTTCAGGGCGAAGCCACCCTGGCAGAGCGCATTGGCACAACCGGCGCGCGCTTCACTGACGCTGGAGAGAACATTGCCCTGACGGAATATGTGGAGGATGTTCATCCCGCGCTTATGACCTCGGACGGCCATCGCGCCAACATGCTCAGTCCCAAGTACAATGCTCTAGGCATCGGCGTGGTTGAGCACAATGGGAAAATCTACGTGACCCAGGACTTTGTGTTTGCCATCCCGGCATATTCCGAAGCGCAGTTCGCGGCCGCTCTTGCCGGCGCTCTTAACCTGGCCAGAAAATCACGAGGCATGCGCACGCTTGATGCTCACTTCGACCAGGCGCTCCATCAGGCCGCTTGCTCTACGCAGGGGATGGTGTCGCAGGTCACCGGCTTGGTTCCGGGCACGCGGTCCGTGGTGGTGTTCACTTCGTCCGAACCGCATACGGTGCCGGAAGGGCTAATGAGCCGCGCTGCAGGCAATGATTTTCGAAGCATGAATCTCGGCGTTTGCTTTCGTCCCGGTCAGAAATATGGGTACGGGAATTTCTGGGTGGTGGTGGCATTTGTAAATTGAGTGTCGCTATGGCCGCTGCGGCCCTCGCTTGCGAGCGCGTTACTCTTCCGCCTCTTCCTGCAACGCCGTCAGCACTTCATCCTCGACATTCCAGTTCTTGAGCACCTTAACGGCGATGCCCACATTAAAGCCCGCGCGCATCAGCCCGCGAAAAATACGCGCTGCTTCCTTGTCATTCGCAGGCTTCTTCAACCGTTTGCGTTTCAGGAAGGCCCGCGCTAGTTCTTCTTCGTTGACCGCTGAGTAGGCGTCGTCAACCACCTTTTCGATGATGTCAGCGTGTACGCCTTTGACCTTCAGGTCGGTGATGACCCGGCGCCGTCCGAACTTCTCATTGTCGCGGCGAAATGCGCAGTACATCGCTGCGTAATTCGTGTCGTTCAGATATTTCTGCTCTTTCAACCGCAGGACCACCATATCAATCAGCAGAGCGCCGGTTTCACCTTTTAGGACACGGTCGCGCATCAGGCGTTTCAGCTCTGCCACCGTCCGCATTCTGCGTCCCAGTGCGCGAACGGCGTAATCGTAGAGCGCATTCTCGTCGACAATCTCTTTGGGACGCTTGAAGGGCACGAAAGAAGGATAGCAAAGCTTTACCGCGGATGGGCGCGTCTCAGCGGAACTATTGATGCAGCCGGCGCAGTCTAATCCGCTCATTGTTTCTTCACCATAGTAAAGTCGATGACTTCGTCCTGTCCGGGAATCGAATCCTTACGGGGAATCGACGCATGCTTTTCAAGCTCGTAAGCGGAGCCCGGCCCTAGATCGGTAAATCCGGCAAAGATGAAAGGAACTCCTTCCGATTCCAGAACTGAGTTCCCATCAGTCACCTGAAGATGAAGATGCGGAGCCGTAGCTTGGCCAGTGTTTCCGAGGAGAGCTATGACGGTTCCGCGGGAAATATGATCGTGCAGAGCAACTTTGATGCTTCCAGTTTGCAAATGAGCATATGTGACATAGCGGTTGGGCGCGATGCGAAGAATGAGGTAGTTGCCGGCAATGTTATCCAGAGTGACTTTCGTGGGCAGCACGCGTGGAGTGTTTTCCGGTATTCCATCCAACACTTGAGTGACTTCCCCGTCCGCAACTGCGCGGATTGGCTCGCCATAGCCCCACCAGTTCTCATTGCGTGCGGTCCCGTCGTGATGAGAATCCCCATTGGGGCCAACTTTCACCCAATCTATTGCGAACCTCTGAGCCAGGTCGATGTGACCGTCAATGGCCACGATGGAACGACGGTGACTTGAATCGTTCCCGGGGCCGTTCCCCGCGAGCCATACGCCACCGTCAAAAGGAGAGCTCAGCAGTGGCGTCCCGTCCTGGCTTACCGGCACCGGAAAATCCTCGAGTGTGGTTGTGGCGCTTGCCTTACCCTTTCCGGCTGTAAAAACCATACGATGCCTCAACCGAATAGGCGGCCGGGCATCCACTCCCAGTTCGATCCAGAGAAAGACCACAGCGCGCCTCCCCGAATCGATGGTTCGTAAGTCCTTGGCTTCGCTTGAACCCACAACCTGCATCATGGCCGACAAGGCTTCGCCCGAAATGGTCTCAAGCAGCTGAGCTCTATCTGTGTCAGCGAAAACCTCGAGGCGGTTCAGTGTCAATGAAACTTCATCAAAATTGGTGATATGTAACTCGTACACAAGCACCTGGTGTTCCGCCACCCTGACCGGGACCGGTGGTGACGGGCACACCACTTCGACACGGGGGCCTCTCTCTCTCGCAGTTCCATCGTGGCGCATCCCGAAAGACAACACGAGCACACAAAGCAACCGTGCACCGAATGCAAATGGTAAACGCATGATTTTGCGCTCCTTAGCTTGCAATCCGCAATCCGCCGACAGCAACTACAGGTGATGAAATGAAATTCACCGCCTCCATACCATCAATGCAGATCTTTGGGTATCTCGGCATTCTATCAACCCACCCTTTCCGCAAAGGCGCGAAGGATGGGGCATCCGGCAGACCTGGAGCACTACAATTGCGTCACGCCCTGGCCACAAACTCCCGCGTCTCCGTTGACACCCTGACCTTCTCGCCCTGCTTAATAAAAAGAGGCACGCGGATTTCCAGGCCGGTTTCCAGCGTAGCGGGCTTGGTCACGTTGCCGCCGGAGGAATCGCCGCGCACGCCCGGCTCCGTCTGGGCGATCGTCAACTCCACATGCGGAGGCAGTTGCAAGCCGATGGGATTGCCGTTGTACTTGTGTATCTGGATGATCAGCCCTTCGCCAAGAAGGTCCTGCGCGTCGCCAATCATCTCCTGCCGCAGAGTGAGGGTTTCAAAGCTCTCCTGGTCCATAAAGTAAAAACCGTCCGCGTCGCTATATAAGAAAGATGCCGGGACCATTTCCAGGTCGGGTTCTTTGAACTTGTCGCTGGCCTTGAACGTCTTGTCAAAGACGGCGCGGGTAAGCAGGTTCCGCATCTTTATGCGTACCAGCGTCTGCCCGCCACGGGCGGTCGGAGTGTTTACCTCCACGTCAAGGCAGTGGAAGGGCGTGCCGTCCAATTCGAAAAACATCTTGCGCTTGATGTCAATGGCATCAATCAATGCGGCCATGGGTTCCTTCGGGGCGTGCTGAATGGTAAATAGCGATCAACGAACTCGTCTAGGATAGCAGGGGCAAATCTCGCCCCGATTTTTGATCAGTGTCATCAGTGTTCATCAGTGGTGAGGTTCTGGTTCCCGA
>JBARMK010000406.1:0-7848 GCA_049802395.1 Candidatus Angelobacter sp. | reverse complement strand
GTAACCGTCAGGGTCTGACATGGAGGTCACCCATTGGCCGTTCCCGACAAACGGCTGTGAAGCCTGGATCCCGCGGGCGATGGCCTCGCGGTAGATCGCCAGCGCGTCATTGCATTGGAAGCTGATGGATACGCCGATGCCAACCTTTCCTTCCGGCGTCCAGGAATTGTGGCCCTGTTTGCGGAACTCCTGCAGCATCAGGGCAGCCTCCCCGATCTTCAGCCAGCACCAGCGGAGCTTGCCTTCGTCAATCCACTTGTGGGTTATTGTGAAGCCGAGGCCGTCGACATAAAAGCGGAGAGAGTTTTCGATATTCGACACTCTAAAGAACGGCACCGCCTGCTGAACGTTGGCTTCGGCTTTGGTCTGTATTTCCATGATCCCTATCGCCACCAATCGCTTAAGGCCAATTCAGAAACCAGCTAATTGCTAGTTTGAATATGCTTCGTCCAGCAGTTCCATCACATGCTTTACCGGAGTGGTCAAACCCCGCTGGTCCATGCCTGCGCGCAGCTGAATCATGCAGCCCACGTTTGCCGTGGCCAGCATGTCAGAAATGACGGAAGTCACGTCTTCCATCTTCTTATCGAGAATCTTCATCGACAGCTTATTTTGAGCGACGTTATAGACTCCAGCGCTGCCGCAACACTGATCGGAATGGGGCAACTCCACCAGTTCGCATCCGATGGCCGTGAGCAGTACGCGCGGCTGGGTGCGAATCCGTTGCGCATTGGCCAGATGGCACGGGTCCTGGTAAGCGACTCTCTGCCCAATCTTTCTCTTTGGCGTTCGCAGCCCGATCGCCACCAGATATTCGGTCACATCCTTCATTTTGGCTTTGAATTCCTTCGCGCAACCGAGGTAGGCGGGATCGTTTTCCAGCAGATCGTCATACTCTTTCATGTTAGAGCCGCAGCCGGCCGCGTTGGTCACAATGGCGTCATACTCGCCGCCAAGGAAGATATCGATATTGTGCCGTGCCAAAGCGCGAGCCTCTTCCCGCATCCCGGCATGCGCGTGCAACGCTCCGCAGCAGCCTTGTCCGGCGGGAATGTGTACCTCAACACCGTTCTGGGTGAGCACGTTCACCGTTGCGCGGTTCAGATGTGAGAACGCGACATTGTTGATGCATCCGGCCACAAGCGCGACTTTGCCCCGCTTTTCGCCCGCAGCGGGAAAGACCTTGCCGATCTCGTCGAAGAAAAATTCGCGGTCGATCTGCGGAGAGAGCCGGTCCAGGTCAGCCACGCCCAGCAGCCGCAGCAGCCCGGACTTGCGTACCAATGTCTGCAATCCGGAGCGCTGATAAAATCGCAGCAGCCCCGCCACCCGGCGCAGCATTTTGAAATTCGGAATCACTTTCTTGTAAAAGAAGCTGCGCAGCAGGCGCTGGATCAGGGGCCGCTTATAGCCCTGCTCTATCTGCGCCCGCGCCCGCTCCACGATCCGGCCGTATTTCACGCCAGAAGGGCACGCAATCTCGCAGGCCACACAGCCCAGGCAGCGATCGATGTGGGTGACGAAGGTGTCACCAAGCGGCATCTTCCCTTCATTCACCTGCAAGACCTGGTAGATGCGCCCCCGGGGCGAATCCATTTCATTGCCCAGAAGTTTGTAGGTGGGGCAGTGATTCAGGCAGAGTCCGCAGTGCACGCAGGTGGAGAGCAACTCCCAGCTCGGCACGTCTTTTGCCGCGCCAGCCGGTGGATGCAAATGCGGACCATGCATGTGTGGATTAGGAACGCCTGGCTCGAACGCGGTGGTCTCAGACAATGAATCTTCCCCTGTTCAGGATATTTTTCGGGTCAATCGCCCGCTTCACCGCTCGCATCATGTTCACGTCCGTCGGCGTGGTGCCCCAAACGTCAAAATGGTTCTTGGCTTCCGTGGGGCACTGCACCACCTCGGCTGACGATCCGGCAGGCAACATTCCGCGAAAAGCCGAAACGCAGTTGGCATACTGCATGGCTGATGGCGGATCAACCGAAAGCGGCACGAATGCCAGCACCAGATTGCCGGTCGCGGCGCGTCCGACGGCGGCGGGAATCAGGTTGTAGTCCGGAGCGGCGCGCTCCAGGGCTTGTAACGCCGGTCCCACATTCTGGATGGCCATATGCGTGTGCATCACCATGGCATTCCGGTGCCGCACCAGCACGCTTTGCTCAAAATGCGAAATCCATTTCCAGAACTGCTCTTCCGCCGCGCCATCCAGCGTGCGGGTGACTGCCGCGCCCAGCTCGCGAACGTATCGGGCAAGGGTGTTATCGCTTCCGGCTGCCCGCAAAACAATCTGCCATTCAACCGCGGGCAGCGAAAGCGGCTGCTCCGGCGCATATTCGTCAGGGTCATGCACTGGGATGGGATCAGAGAGGTATTCCGGCGCGCTGGGCGAGATGATTTCCATGCACATGGGCGTGAGCGGCGATTGAAAAATGTGTGCCCGGAACTTAAGCGCTTCGTCGAGCGTACGAAATGAGCAGACAAAAGTCCGCGTTTGCCGAGGCTTGGGGAATACCTTGAAGTTGGCCCGCGTAATCACCGCCAGCGATCCATAGCTGCCGATCAGCAGCTTCATCAGGTCATAGCCAGCGACGTTCTTCACTACGCGTCCGCCGCCCTTTACTACCTTGCCGTCGGTGGTGACGAACTGAATGCCGATGCAGAAATCCCGCATGTGACCGAAGGTTGATTTGAGCGGTCCGGAGGCCCCGGTTGCCAGCAGCCCGCCGACTGTGGCCCGGTCCATGTTCGCGGCATCACACGGCACCCATTGATGGTGCTCCGCCAACTGGCTCTGCATCTCCGCAAATGGCATGCCCGCAGCTACCGCGATAGTCAGGTCTCCGGGATCATACTGTTCAACTTTGTTCAGGCGTGTCGTGCTCAGCAGAATGTCCACTCGCTCCGGCACGCCGCCGATTTGCTGCTTGGTCAAGCCGCCAGCCGGCGCTACAACCAGGCCACGCTCGTTCGCCAGGCACAGCACCGCGGCCAATTCGTCCGGCGATTCCGGCGATACTACGGAAGCAGGGACTATGCCATTAATATCAAAGTCTTCGGGCGCGCGCGCAACAAATCGCTCACCAACGATCGCGGCCAGTTCGCGGTCCACGGCAGACGCGCTGCTCAAGGTGCCCATACTGGCAGTTTTCATACCGGGACACCAGCTTCGGGCTCAAACTTGGCTTTGGGCAACGGCCCAGTGATCTCGCGGCAGAAATGCAGATCGGGAATCATCTTCTGCGGATTGAGGATGGATTCAGGATTGAACGCGTTCCGTAGCAGCACCATCACTTCCAGATCGTCTTCAGTAAACATGGCAGTCATCAGCCCCATTTTTTCCAGGCCAACACCATGTTCACCTGTGATTGAACCGCCAAACTTCAGGCAGCACGCCATGATTTCCTTTGCCGCTTTGCGGCTGTTCTCTGTCTGCACCGGATCGCGGCTATCAAAGAGAATGAGCGGATGAAGGTTGCCGTCGCCTGCGTGAAAGACGTTCCCGATAATCAGCCCATAGTGTTTGCTGATGCGCTCGATCTCCGCCAGCGTGTAAGGAACTTTGGTGCGCGGGATTACTCCATCCTGCGTGTAATAAGAAGGTGAGACGCGGCCCACGGCGCCGAACGCGGTCTTGCGACCCAACCACAGAAGCTGGCGCTGCTTTTCGTCTTTCGCGTGACGCACCTCGCGGGCTTTTTGTTGCATGCAGACGGCGCTCACCGCCTGCGCCTGCTCTTCCACCACTTCACGCATACCTTCAAGCTCAATCAGCAGCACCGCTGCCGCGTCTTCCGGATAGCCCGCGTGCACGTTGGCCTCGACGCAGCGCACCATCCAGCCATCCAGCATCTCCAGTGCCGCAGGCGTTACGCCGCTCTGCGTGATTGCCACCACCGTATTGGCTGCGTCTTCCACGCTGTTGTAGATCGCCAGCAGAGTGGTCACATGCTCCGGCAGTTTAGTCAGCTTGACGGTGATTTTGGTGACAACGCCCATGGTCCCTTCTGAGCCGACAAAAAAACCGGTCAGGTCAAGACCGGTGGAATCCTGCGCTTTGCCGCCCAGCTCAATAACTTTTCCGTCCGGCAGCACGACTTCCAGTCCAGTGACGTGGTTCACGGTCACGCCCAGCGCCAGCGTATGCGGACCGCCGGAATTCTCCGCCACATTGCCGCCGATGGTGCAGGCCTTCTGGCTGGACGGATCGGGAGCGTAGTAATACCCGAATTTCGCCGTGGCATTGCTCAGTTCCAGATTGACCACGCCCGGCTCAACCACCGCACGCTGGTTGGCAACATCAATTTCGATAATCTTGTTCATTCGTGCCAGCGAGAGCACAATCGCCTCTCGACGGGCGATCGCACCGCCGCTCAACCCTGTGCCTGCTCCACGCGGTATCACAGGAATCTTTTTATCGCTGGCCATGCGCATGATCTGCGAGACCTGCTGCGTATTCTGGGCAAACACCACCGCTCCTGGCCGGTGCTTATCCACGCCAGCGTCATATTCATAGAGCATGAGCTCTTCCGAACGGTCGAGCACCGCGTCCTTGCCTGCAATTTTCTTGAGTTGCCGAAAAATGGAGGAATCCATAGATTTTGTTCTTCCCGGCTTGCTCGGTCTGAGTTCAAGTCTTGCCCTGATGCCTAAATTGTAAACCCTTCATAGACTCTGAGCCGTTTCGCCGGGATACCGGCTGGCTAACTTGAATGGCTGATTGGAAGCGCGCGTTGCGCCGGCCGGATACAAGCTCCGGATTCCAGAAAGCGCGTCCAGATTCTGGACTCTGGGCTTCATGGCCTGCTTGCGCCCTATGCACAATAGCCTTGTTTTGTTGGGTTTGCGGGATGCGCCACATCTAAATTTCTTTTGGTCTGTGATTTGCATTTGTACAGTGCGTGAAATATTACGGACTACTTAAGATCCTCGGAATTGTATCCATTTTGCTGGCCGGCACGAGCGTTGTCCGTGCTCAATCCAGCCGGGGCGACCTTTCCGTAACTGCCACTGTAGTTGCTTCGGTGGGACTGGAAATAGGCCCTGATGGAAAGCAGAGGCTGGTCGTCGCCAATGCGTCCGATCCCAGGGACAATGTGTCGCGCCTGGTGGCTTCCGGAAACCAATTGACGACACAAACGGATCCCAAAAAGCCCGCGAAGAAAGCAGATCACAACAAATGAATTTTAAGAAATTTTTCCTCGGATCAGTTCTACTTCTAGCTCTTCTAGCCAACCCGGCATTCGCTCAGAACGCAAAGGCGGGCAGCAAAACAAGCCAGGCCATTCTTACGATCCAGGTAAATGTGGTTCCCATGATCGCGCTTTCCCAACCGCAGGCGATGATTCATAACAATGCGAAGATTGCCTATAACATCCCGGTCGAATCAACACACAACACAGTGACTGAGGAGACGCAGGAAGGCTTTATCACCAATGAATCCGGCAAGAGTGAACGTCGCATGGTAACGCTTATCACTATCGTGGCGGAATAACGCTGGGACCTTGTGTGCTTATCTCACTAGAAATGGCTCGTTGAGCACGGCCCAATATCTGCCAATCGCACGACATCATTAGGCCTTAGATACCCAATGTCAAAAAATGCCGCTGATGCGCCAGAGCCCAGTTTCGCCGTTGGCGCCACTTCAAGATGAGAAATGCGGAGAGTTCACGGCGGAATTGTTCCAGGTATGGCCGAACCTGTGCGGCCCTTTTGCACTGAGCGTCGTTACAAAACCAGAGATCGTGGGCTGATTCGTCTAGTCCCAGCTTTTCAATCGTTTTACAGATTT
Organism: Candidatus Angelobacter sp.; assembly: GCA_049802395.1. Lineage (GTDB taxonomy): Bacteria > Acidobacteriota > Terriglobia > Terriglobales > Acidobacteriaceae > Angelobacter. The sequence continues at coordinate 2,057 of JBARMK010000406.1, read as the reverse complement.
CGCATTTCATGGCGTTTGCTCTGTAGGTAAGAACCCTTAAGGCCCGAAAGAGTTGTGCAGCTCTGGATTTTTCTCTCTCAGCGCTTAACAAAACAAAATTGTTTCTGAGAGAAAACCTGATTGAAAGGCATTCCAGCCCCTAATAGTTTGTTACTCTGTTCAGCTTTTGTTGTCATCTGGTGCAACTCCGCGTCATTTCGGCGACACTTCCTCGCCGTCGTCCGGGATTATCAGCCGCACGCCCGCGTCTTGCGCCTGCTGCGCCAGTTCTTCCCGCGTGAGTAAACAATGGTTGATAGCCTCCATGTGGACGGCAACTACCTGCGCATGAGAAGCTGCACGGCATACGCGGACGACGTCGCCAGCCGTCATGGTGATCGGATCGCCATGCAAAAACTGGGCCGCGCCGGCATTCGCCACGATGACACCGGGATTGTGCTGCTTGATTGTCTCCGCCACCTGGTCATACCAGATCGTATCGCCAGTGATGTATAGGGTGGGTTCGCCCGCGCTGCTCAGCACATAACCGCTGGAAGGCGCCATGGCCCGCGCCAACTCTCCCGTGCCATGCTGCGCCTCAGTGCGCGCAATACAAACATGGCTCCAATGCTTCATGTCATGCACGGCGGAAGCGTTCACAAAATGGACTGCCTCCATCTTCTTCAGGTCTTCCGGCTGGCAGAGCAATGGCAGGTCTTTGGGCACAAGCTGGATCGCAGCGTCGTCCCAGTGGTCTCGATGCGTGTGCGTGACCAGCACCAGTTGCACGCCATCCAGCACTTGCTCCACCGGAAATGGCAGCGGCACCAGCGGGTTCGGCCGCGGCTGTGGCGAATTCTGAATGGCCGACATCGCTCCAGCATCGCTCAACATGGGATCAACAAGAATGCGCATTCCGGCGTAATCCAGCAACAGCGTGGCGTGGCGGACAAGTTGCAGCTTCACTGGTTCATCCCGTGATTGTTAAAGCGTTGCCATAAGGGCAAACGGCAAAGATTTTCTCCAAGTCCCACATTTCAATGATTTATCCACGACGCCCCGTCTTGCATTTCGCCGCTTGGTATAGCACCTTGATAAATCTTAGCCGAAACTCGCGGATCAAGAGCAATAGATCCTCTACCTCATGCCCTCCTCTTTTCGGGGCTTTCAGCGCCGTCGGACGTCGAACTTTTAGCCGGCAGTTCGGGATTGCCAGCTCCAGCAGCGGCTGTGGCCGCAAGTTGGCCGGCAAACTTGCTCAGCGTTTCCTGAAACGGAAAGTATCCGAAGTTAGCACCCCGGAAATTCTTCAGCAGCTCGTTCATGCGGAAAGCATCGTCGCCAAGAAGCCTTTTAAGAGTTTCCAACTCACCACTTAGTTCAAATGCCCTGGCCTTTGCTTCTTGCTCCGACGAAATAGGCTTAAGGAAAGCCTCGCGCGTCCGATTGATCGCAGTCTGAAACTCTTCTGGCAGCTTGATCCCCTGCACGGAGACCTCTTCCACCTCTAGACCGTAGTCTGCCGATTTTTTGTTGACCACGCGTACAACCTCGTCTGCCATTTCTTCAAATTTGCCGTCGTTGTGTGTGGCTCCGTCATTGGGAAGATGCAGCCATTGCAGCGAGCTTGCGGAAACTACAATGTCAGCCATCCCGAGGCGGCTGATGTAGCTGCGGACCGCCGATTCCACCCAAAGATAGAGCCAACTCGTGGCAGGCCGTCGAGGATCAATGACCGTATTCTCGCTGGCCAGCCGCGTGGAAGCTGCGAAGTCACCGTTTAGTTTCGTTGCATCACGGTGGATCTCGCTAGCGATACGAAATGCATACTTTTGCGGATCGGCGACACGCCACTGTACACCCAGAGCAATCTGAAGCGGTTGCGCTTCACGCGTAAGGACATTTTTGTCCGTCCAAGGCAGCATTTCCGTGCGCAGCGAAATGGGGCCAATTGCCTCCTCGCCGAGTGCAGGAATGATCAACTGCTCTCCGCCATCTTGCACCGTTGCTCCCACAACACGCTTGTTCTTGAGGAATACATAGGTCTCTCCTGGGTGCCAGAGAACCAACTGTGCTCT
>JBARMK010000405.1:0-39483 GCA_049802395.1 Candidatus Angelobacter sp. | reverse complement strand
TCAGGGCTACGTCGCGAGCTCTGCCCATTCACGCCAAAAGCGGCGTGAACGGGACCCGAAAGCGCTTGCTCGCTCACACCCTTCGGGATGACGGGTTGGCGTAACATCGCCCATTTCACTCACATCCACAGTTCATGGAAGCTCATAAACCCAGGGCCTCCACTTGTTCCTCGGTTTCATAGCCGAGCCAGTGTGCAACCTCATGCCAGACCACCCGTTTCACTTCATCCCGTAAGTCTCCTTTTGAACAGCGCAGAATGGGGCCACGAAAAACAAATATCAAGTCCGGAGCATACTGCACCTGGGCAAATGACCGTTTCGTCCTGAATGTTCCGCTGTACAGTCCCAATAGCTCAGTTCCATGCCGCCACTTCTCCCGGTCTGCCATCTCCTCAAATACCTCCGCAGGAGGCTCGTCCACCACTTGAATGCCGGGGAAATCCGGCAGGCGTCTGATCTTCTGGGGCAGGGTGCCGTATGCCCACTCTACGATCTCCTCAAAGCTTTCGGGATTTGTGGCGCCGGCCATAAGGCCAACTTTACCACCAGCGGCAGACGTGGACGCCGCCCATCCACAATATCGGTGACGGGAAATAAGAATCTCCAGCGACGCGCTATCCGCGATTGTCCAATTTCGCACTTGATTCGCTCTCAAGAATCGCCTAGAATCTGCCAATGCCTCAGGGGGTGATGGGGGAAGATCTTTGAAAATTAGCAAATAGCAGTTGGCCCAAAATTTGGAACTCCGGTTTTAGATCGTTTGACTCCCGGCTACGCCGTTCGCTCACGATGACAATTCGAAGCGCGGCGGTCGTTGCGCCGTGCGGCTTTGGAACGCTGCAACCCTCTGCCGATGCTTTGGGATTGGGATTGGGTGACGCTTGGGTCACGCTTGGGTCACGCCTGGGTCACGCCTGGGAGCCGCAAGGGTCGATTGGCGGAAGGTCTTTGTTTGCAACAGGTATTGAAAAAGGCTGGGTGGGGTGAAAAACCGATCGGCGGAATTGCCAAAATCGGGTAATTGCCAAAATTTAAAAGCCAAAAGCAGTTAACCACAAGGGACACGAAGGAGCACAATGGAGAAGGGACGAACCAACCACCATCGCCGGGATCCCCGACATGGCACGTGATCGGAAAAGGGAAACCCTCTACCACTGATTCACACTAACCGCCACTGATTAGGAAATCCCCGGGGTTGAATAGCGTAAGCCCTTTGGAATCCCTAGTTGGGGTATGAGGAATATGGCGGAAGCGTGTGAGAGTCGAACTCACCAGAGCCAGCGAAGCTAACTCTCGCCGGTTTTGAAGACCGGAAGGGTCACCGGACCCCATGCGCTTCCGCTTGCCAATCAGTTTACAAGATACGATAATTTCACTCCGTCAACCGGCGTCCGGGCGGGCGATGCCCCAGAAGAATTCGTTTTATCGATCTACCGCCGTGCAAGCCAGGAGAGGATTCATGAAGCGTATTCAGTACAGCCTCATCGCGGTTTTGATTACTTTGTTGTCCAGCTGTGGTAAGTCGAGGCAGTTAACCTCATTGCTGCCGGATGCGCCTGAGGGATGGAAGACCGTGGGCAGCACGGCGAACAAGGACGTCTCCGGCGTTGGCCACAGCGCCACGCGATCTTACACCCCCGCTAATGCGACGGCAGGTTTGGGAGTGCAGCGGGTCACGGTGCAGATCCTGCTGGGAGAGAAGGGCGCGGACCAGAAACAACTTCAGGGCATGTCGGTTGAGAGCAAAGCCCAGTTCAAGGAGAGAAAGGAAGTTGGCGGTTTTCCTGCCTATGAGTCAGTTCCTCTGCCAGATAATGACACCCATTCGCTCACGATCCTGCCGGCCAGCGGCAAGTGGGTGCAGATCATCGCCTACAAAGGCGGACCCGACTGGGAGAAAAGCGGAAACCGGCAGGCGGTGGTTTCCACATTCGCGGGCAAAATTGATCTGAAAAAGATTGCGGCCCAGGAGTGAAGGAGTGATGGCGTAACGGCTGATGCACAGGTCCCGGTTGGCGACCCAGTCCCGCCGGGTTCCCATCCAATGGCGGGAACGGATTGCCCGTGATTTCCGCTTGCCGGCAGCAACTCACTCAGAGCGCAGTGCCTCCGCGGGGTCGACTCTGGCAGCCCGCGCAGCTGGGAGCGCTGACGCAATCACCGCGGCAGCCAGGATTACCGCAGCGGATGCAATCAAGGGCAGCACGCCCGGCGATTGCAGCTCTCCAATGTACTTGCCGATGGTGCGTTCCAGGGCAAACCCAAGCACAAGACCCATGGCTACTCCCGCGCTCGCAATTACCAGTCCTTCAGAGAGGACCTTGGTAAGAATGCTGCGCGGCTGAGCGCCCAGCGCCTGGCGGATTCCGAACTCGCGCGTGCGCCCGCTTACCGAGAACGCGAGCACGCCCGCGACTCCCACAACGGAAATCAACAGCGCCAGTGTGGCGAATCCACCAAATACAATGGCGTTGAGGCGATCGGGCGTCAGCACTTCCGCGCGCACATCTTCCAGCGAACTGGCCCGCTCAACGGGCTGGTCTGCCGCCATGTCATGGATTGTTCGCGTGATGGTAGGAACCAGCGCATACGGATCATTCTGGGCGCGCACAAAAAGACGGCCGTTCCAGCCTTCCTGAGTTGACGGCTGATAGACCGTCATGGCCGGTTGCGGAATAATGTTTTCATCGTCAACGTCGGGTACCACGCCGATGATCCGCCGTGGCTCCGTGCTAATGCCGATAAACTTCATCACGCCGTCCGTCCATTGCAGATGGCGGTCCACGGCCTCGCGTCCGGGAAACAGCCGCTGCGCCACGCTCCTGCTGATGATCACCACGCGTTCTGCGCCATCACGGTCGGTGTCCCTGAAATCTCGGCCTTCCACAATCGGCACTCCCAATGTTTCAAAGAATCCCGGCGAGATCGACCGGAAGCGTGCGCGCAGATCTTCGCTGTTTTCGCGCCGCGCGCCCTCTACGGAAAAGGTGAAGCTGATGCTCAGGGCCCGGCCATCGCGCCAGGGAACGCCGAAGCCTGAAGAGACATGTTGCACTCCAGGCAGCGTGCTCACCCGTCGCTCCACTTCGCGATAAAAATCCTGCACCTGCTGCGGCGTTTTTCCTTCCGCCATTACCGGCAGATTCACGGCCAGGACGTGCGCTGTTTCAAATGGCGGCTGCGTTTTCTCCAGCACCAGCAAGGTTTTCACCAATGCACCCGCGCCAGCCAGCAACAGGAATGAAGCCGTGATTTGTGTTACGGCAAAAATGCCAAGCCGCCGGCTGCTTCCTCCGCTCACGCGCGTCCCATTGCTCGAAAGCCCGAATCCAGTGGAAGTATCCGGAGCGGGCAGGCGAGGCACGAAGGCGAGGAAAACGGCGGCTGCCAGCGCGAGCGCGGCCCCGATCCAAACCATGCTGAAGTCGAGCGTGAGATCAAGAGCGCGCACTGAAAACCGCGAAGCATATTTAGCCAATACAGCTACCATCGGCGCGGCAATGGCAATCCCTGCCAACGCGCCGCTGCCGCAAAGCACGATTCCTTCCGCTAGTAGCGAACGCCTGAACGCGGCAGTAGTTGCTCCCAGCGCGGCGCGAATGGCCATCTCCGGTTCGCGACGCACTGCCCGCGCCAGGATAAGGTTGGCGACATTGGAGCAGGCAATCACGAACAGCAGGCCGGATGCCGCGAACAGCACCCACAAAATGGTGCGGGCACGCGAATTGATCTGGTCATGCATGCGCGTTACTTCAACCTTGTAATGGTCCGCGGGTTTGTAAACCTCCGGATGCGCGGACACCATGGCCGTATGCACGGTGCGCAGCTCCGCTCGGGCCGCGTCAAGGTCTGCGCCGGGAGCAAGACGCGCAAACACCTCGGTCATGCGATGCTCGCGGCCGGTCACCATGGTCGCCGAGAGGTGATGTGGGCTGGTGACGATGTTGGCGATCATCTCGGTTTCCACCGGGTAAGGAACCGATGGTTCCAGAACGCCAACGATGGTGGCGGAACGGCTGCCTTCAAAGCCCCCTAGGCGGACCACTTTCCCGATCACGCCGCGGTCAGAATGCAGCGAATTCACCCAGAACCGATAGGTCAGCACCGCCGCGCCAGCGGCTTTTGGGCCATCGTCGCTGGGGTTGAGCAGGCGTCCAAGCACCGGGCGCAGGCCCATCACGTCAAAGTAATTGCCATCCACCACGCCGGCGCGGATCTCGCGCGGCTCGCCCAGGCCGACAATAGTGAAGTCGACGGCGGAAAAAGTGCCGAACTCCTTGATCGTCTTCAGGCCAGAGTCCATGTCCTTGATTTCCGGGACTGAAAAGGTGGTGTTGTCCGCGCCGATGCCTGGGGCGCTCTGGCGCACATACAGCAGGCGATCTTCGTCGCGATTGGCGAGCGGCCGCAGCAGCACACCACGAATCACGCTGAAGATGGCCGCGTTTGCGCCGATACCGAGAGCCAGCGTGATGGCCACGGTGAACCACAACGCACGCGCTCGAGCTAAAGAACGTATGGCAACTTTCAAATCGCGAAGAAAAGACATGGGAACCCTCAATTGATGTGGTTATACCAATGTCGCCTGAGTGGCGCAACCGTTTTGCCGGTTTAAGTTAGACGTGCAAAGGGTTATTAGAGAAGCGGCCAGGAAAACAATTCATTTCACCACGGAGGCGCGGAAACACGGAGAAAAACATCGGGAGATCGCCCAGCAAGCCAAAAATTGGGCTTGCTGGAGACACGGAGAGGAGGGCAGAGCGAACAAGAGCTCACTTCCGCATCGAGGGCGTATGGGTTATGCCCACCAGCATACCTTCCGGTCCCAGCAGCCGCGTGACGACTTGGCCCCAGGGTTCCGTTCGCGTCGCAACCAGCAGTTTGTAGCCCTGCGACTTGAGTTGCGCAGTGGCTTTTTCGATATTCTCCACGTCAAATTCGATCCAGGCTTGCGGCACGGGAATATTGCCAGGCCATTGATCGGCGCCAAAGCAGGACTCAGCCGCCTGCGCCAACGGCCACAAGGCGAAATGCTTCACGCCGTCGATCCCACCCGTATACAGATAGCCGTTGGTATCTTCTTTGAACGGCAATCCCAATGTTTCGGAATAGAACTTGCGGCTTGCGGCCGGGTCGCGAACAATCGGGCCGAAACCAACGACGAACAGCACATCGATGTTTTTCAGTGTGTTCATAGCCAGATTGCCTTTATTTTATCTCATGTTTTAGCTGACGGCACGCGTTAGACTCCCTCTCCTCGGGATCCTTCCACTCCCGCTCCCTCCCCTTCGACAAGCTCAAGGTCGTTCGTGGCCGGTCAGGATGACAAGGGTTTTGGACAGGACGAAACCGCGGCGGAAACGCTGCAATCAGAGCTTCTGCTTTTTGGGGACGATCAGATTGCTGCGGGGCGGAATCTCCGGGTTCCACTCAGCCAGACCCCATTTTGTGTTCACCTTGATGATATCGGCTTTGTCGGCTTCGCGCTGGCGCAGGATGGCATAGACGTTGCGGTACTTGCTGGGCTTCAATCCGCCGGCCTGCAACCCCTGCATGATTTCCCGGATGGTCATTCTGCGCTGCATCATTTCCAGCAACATCCGTACGGCCGCAGAGATGCTAAGGCCGACGAAGGCGCGGGGTGGCACCTCAGCGAGGCTGGCGAGGCGGGGAACAGGCGGCGCGGTCGCCGCCAGAGTTCCAGTCTGCTCCATGAGAACTTTCATGGCGGCAATGGCGGAGTCAAGCTGTGCGCGCTTGGCTTCCATATCGGCAATGACGGCGGCATAGTTGATGGGAGTGGGAGGCGTGGCGATCTGGCGCATAATCGGAATTGTATCGTATTTTGTTCGCCTATGTCAAGAGTGCTGGGCTTCCGCGATCACAGGTTCGGTGAGCGCGGAGTAGTGCGCCTAACGCGCTCTGCGCAAAGGATGGGGCACCCACACTTTCGTAAGGGTTAGAATGAAGATGCGGAAGGGTGGGCTTTGACAACTCACTGAGAACGCCTGCTGCTATTGCATTGGAAGAGCAAGGCAGACTCCGTATAGTGAAGCCAGACACATATAAAGCTTTGGTTGCGCAATATGGGAAACCTGACTAAACCGCCGGCGAATATTCTGGAATTGCCCCTGGCGGAACGCGCTGAAATGGCCCTCAAAGCGGCTGTTGAGAAGGTAGTCGAATCGCATGTGCGGGAGGGGCGTCCGCTCTATATCTGGCGCGATGGTAAGGTGGTTGAGGTGTCGGCCCGGGAGTTGCGGGACACGCCTGTCAAGCCGCAGTGATTTCCTCCCCATGCAGGTGACTAGCCAGCGGGTGGCCCAGGCTTTTGATCTTGCGGGCATTACCAACAGTGAGTGCCCCATTCCTCGGATTTTTGGGAGGAAACTAGGGGACAGACGCAATGTTCTCCAATTTTTCGACGAATGGAAATTGGTGAGCCCTGTCCCCCACATTCCCGCTGTTGAACGCAGCTACTCGGAAAACCACATGAAGACAAATAGAACAGAAGGCGAACCTGATATACTCCTCTGAGCGCGGGGCTTGGGCCCGAAGCACACAATGGAACACGAAATTTGTTTGACTATCTGATTGGGGTCTTTGAAAGTTTATATATGCGCCAACGTCTAGAAGTTCGTGATCCGATTCACGGCTTCGTCTACAGAGAACCGGAAGAGCGGGATGTCATGGACACCCGCATCTTCCAACGATTGCGGCGACTAAGGCAACTTGCTCTTGCTTCTCTCGTTTATCCGGGTGCGACGCATAGCCGCTTTGAACACTCGGTTGGCGCATTTCATCTCGCAGGTAAGATCGCGAGTGCCCTCGATGTTGATGCGTCTGAAACACGCCTGCTGAAACTGGCTGCCCTTCTCCATGACATCGGGCACGGGCCTTTTTCTCATGTTGCAGAACCAATTCTTAAGAGGCACTCAGATAAGAAGAAACTTGGAGACCAAGTCGCGGAGTCCAAGGTTCACGAACTCATTAGCTGGCAGATCATCAGCACCGACAAGGAGCTGGCAAGATTAATCAGCGATAAGCACCGCGAACAGATTGTCGGATTGTTGAAAGGAACTTGGGGACACAGTTACCTCCAAGAGATTGTGTCCGGCCCGGTTGATGCCGATAAACAAGATTATCTACTTCGTGACAGCCTGTTCTCAGGAGTGAAATATGGGGTGTACGATCAGGAACGCTTAAGCAATACGCTTGTGATTCACGATGACAACGATGACAAATTTTTGGCGATTTCGATTGACGGCATGCACGCGCTGGAGCAGTTCGTTCTCGCGAAGTACTACATGACCACTCAGGTATACCGTCACAAGATTCGCCTCATCACCGATCAGATGATTGAACGTGGGATCGCTCTGGGGATCGAGGATGACAAAGTCGCGTGGCTCAAGACCCTCTATTCATTCGACGGGTCGCCTGAGTACGTCGCACATTATTTGGAATGGTCTGATGACCGTCTAATCAATGAAGTTTTAGGAAACGCTACGCCTGACGGTTATGCGAAAAGATTTTTCAAGCGACTGTACAATCGACAGCTTTTCAAATGTATATTCGATGTCGATCAGAATGATTTCCCCGATCCGAACGTCAGGAACTTTGTTTTTGGCGACGCGAAGGATTTTTACAAACCATTGGAGAAAGCGATTGCAGAGATGTTGAAACTGGACAGCAACGAAGTGATCGCGTACACCATCAAATTTGACTCTGCTACACGCACGGAAAGTGAAATTCCTGTGATTCAGCCAATGAGGACGACGGTGTTCCACGACGAATCTACGCTCTTCAGGTCGGTCGATCAAAAGATTCGAGAAGAGCGGTTTCACATTTACGCGCCCATAAGTTTTCAAGACGACAAAGACAAGAAAAAGCGCCTGCGGGAATACAAGAATGGAATCTTGGAGTTGATCGGCAAAATGGCTGATCCTCAGACGACTCTGGCGCTCGAAAGGGATTCAACGAAATGAATACATCTCAGTTTGTTCTGTCACTGATTCATGCGTCTGGAGAAGTGCGAGGACGAACCTTGTTGCAGAAGCGAGGATATTTCGTCTCCCTGCTGACTGAACTTGCCTCTGAACTTGGTTATCAAGCTCACTATTACGGACCGTACTCTGCTGTCTTGGACGGCACGTTGACGCAGATGAAGAATCTGGGCTTCGTGGAAGAAGGAACGACGGGATTTGGCATCGTCAGCGGCGGCTTCGAGATGAGGAGGTATGACTACTCGTTGACCGATGATGGTGAGCGCGTCTTGCAACCGTTCTTAGGCACGACGGAGTACTCGGTGGTAGCAGACGCAGTCCGTAAGATTCGCGACGCTGGTGATCCTGACTACATGGAGTTGTCAATTGCCGCGAAAGCCTACTTCATCCTCAGAGAGCAAAATAGGAGAATGACTTCCGCTGAAATGTTGAAAGAGGCAGAGAAATTCAATTGGAATATCCCAGAGCAATCGCTCGGTCGAGCAGCGACTTTTTTGTCAAGGTTAGGACTGACAAAAGAGTAGCCCCGCGTCCCGCATGTTCTCACTTCTTCCGTCTGTAGGATGAAGAGTGACGGTCCATTTCTCGTCGCTCAAGGAAGACTGGGGATGGAACGTTCACCAGTTTTTCGCGAGTGGAGGTTCGCTCGCCCCGTCCCAACAGGAACCAGAGCGGCAATCCTGCAAGAGCAGATTCGGCAGTTGAAACAAAAATGGAGTAGCTGTCGATTTTCGGTTTCCCGAAACGACTATCTGACTGACAAGAGAACGATTAGCTACGGCTCTGAGTCACAAGGAAACAAGGAGGAACCGATGAAATACATCTGCCTGGGATACATCGAGCCAGGAAATTCGAAGGGATAACCGAGAACGAGCGACAGGCAACGCTCGAGGATTGCTTTGAGTACAACGACCATCTGCGCGCCACAGTTCCTGCTGCTTGATCCGCAAGATGTCATACTTTACCTCGACTTTGCGTCCCAGAAACTCTGTTTCAATCCTTTGCTTCAGCTGCTCGACCGTGGGTGCGCCGTTCTGGCCGTTCAGCCCGTTCAGCCCATGATCCAACAAGGACCTTACGCCCCGGATGCGGATGCTTGCTCCGCAGGCCGCTTTCTTGGCGCCAAGGCAATCAGGACTACACCAATCACAACCAGCACGGCTGAACCGATCAGAAATCCATCGTGCGCTTCCGGAATTTCAAATCCCAATGTGCCCATCACGGCCGCATGTGCGAAGCTGGACCAAGCCGCGAAGGCGATCAGGCTGCGATGCGCCGGCGGATTGCGCGCCGCAATGAGAAGGAAAATGCCCAGAGTGGCGTAGATAGCCATCTGCATGGTGTCGCCCGTATCAGAATTGACTGGGTTGTGCAGACCGCCGATGGCCGGATAAGCGGCAGCAGAAAACAACAAGCCCACGACTATAAGTACGATTTTTAGTGCGCGATCGCGAATCATTTTCATTTTGTCGCTTCGCTCCAAACCGCCGACGAGTCAATTACGTGGTCAAGGATCAGCTGCTCCTGAGGCAGCGCCGCTCGCCGCGCGATCGGGCTCGCGGCTTTGATTAAACCTGGCCAGAGTTTCGTAAGGCGCCAGCAGATGATAAGGCTGCGCTAGACTATTCTTAGAATATCGTATTTCACCTCTACGCTCCGCCCGGGAAATTCCTGCTCAATCCTCTGCTTCAGCTGCTCGACGGTCGGCGCGCCGTTCTGGCCGTTGAGGCCGCGAGCGTCGTCCATGAGGACCACATGGCGGAAGCGGCTGTCGCGCAGGATGGAGTCAAGCTCGGTGGTCAGGCGCTGCTTATCGCCCTGGAGGCCGGCCCAGCCGTAGTAGCCAGCATCGAGCCAGAAGAGCGCCGGCTGGCGCAGCGATTCGAGCAGCTCGGGCACGGCCCTGGCGCTATCGCCCTCAAGGATATGAATATGCTTGAGCCGGAAAAACTTTTTTGCGGCGCGTAGGGCAAGCGCTGAATCGAATTCCACGGAATAGATTTCCGCGAAGTGGTTTTTCATGGCGGCCACCATTTCACCGTAATAGGTTCCGGTTTCAACCAGCACGCGCAGGCCGTAGCGCCGGGCGTAGTCGCGGACGGTGCGCTGCTTGAGCAGATGCGGAGATCGTATAGGCTCGCCGCGCAGCTTCCAGTACCAGTAATCGGGGTAATGGCCCAGCGCCTTGTATGCGCCGTAAAAGGGAGTGAGGCGGAGGAGGTTGCGGAGAGCCTTCATGGTTTAAATAAAGATGGTTGCCGGAAATGCCAAAATGGGCTCGTGGTGCAGTTTGAAGAAATGGAGTTCACCACATTTAAAGAGAATTCCCGGAGACGGTATGGCGGAGGACACATTCTCGGGATTCTTCGACTCCTCCTCGCTCCCCTTCGGTAAGCTCAGGGTCGTTCGGAGTCGCTCAGAATGACAAGATGCAGCTATTTTGGCGGTCTTTGGCAATTTTGGCATTTCTGGCAATTACGTTACATTGAAATCCCAGAGTAGGGTCCGATGAATCCATTGTCAAATATCAAGCGCCGTTTGCCGTTCATCCAGGTGGATGTCTTCACCTCCGTGCCGCTGGAAGGGAACCAGCTTGCCGTCTTTCTCGATGGCCGCAGCCTCAGCGACCAGGAGATGCAGGCGATCGCCAAAGAGATGAACCTCTCTGAGACCACCTTCATCCTGCCGCGCGATGCCGCCACCGAACGCGAACGCGGCGTGCACGTTCGTATTTTCACCGTGAATGAGGAGCTTCCCTTCGCCGGACATCCTACTCTGGGCACGGCCATGGTTCTACGCAACAACGGCTTGGGCAGCGAGGGCGGTGGTGAGGAGATAGCTCTGGACCTGAAAGTAGGCCGCATCCCCGTTCGCTTCTCCACGCGCGATGGCCTGCCGTTTGGCGTAATGACGCAGCGCGATCCCGAGTTCGGCCAGAAGCACTCGCGTGAAGACGTGGCCCGCGCCTCCGGCCTGGCGGTAGATGACCTGGCCGACGATTTACCCATACAGACCGTGAGCACCGGCAACGCCTTTGCCATTGTTCCGGTCAAATCGCTCGCGGTGCTGCAAAAGCTGGCGCCCACCTGGGCCACTATGAGCGCCTACCTGGAAAAAACCTCTGCTAAATTTTTCTATTTTGTCTCACGTGAAGCTTTGAATCCTGAAGCTAAACTCCAGACCCGCATGATCTTCTATAACGGTGAAGATCCGGCTACGGGATCGGCTGCAGGCCCGTGCGCCGCATGGGCGGTGAATTATGGCGTTGTTCCTCCTGACCAGCAGGCCTTGATGGAGCAGGGTGTGGAGATGAAGCGGCGCAGCAGGATTTTCTTCAGCGCATCGCGCAACGGTGACAAAATCGTCAACGTCCGCGTAGGCGGCCACGCGGTTGAAGTCATTCGCGGAGATTTTTTTCTGTAATCGCCAGCGTGGCAAACACTTGATTTCCCGTGCCTTTTTGCGCGCTGCGGATTCCCGGCTGAAATCTTCCACAGAGATTTCCACCTATTGGCGTTTTGAGTACTTTACAGCTTCGTGTTGATGCGCCTAAGATGCCTTCACGCTTTCGAACCAAGTGTTCCAGCCCAAAAAGAAATTCATCGCACGACTGTTCTGCGCCAGCCGGTCATGCGAAAAAAATAGATTCCCGGGGGCAAGATGCGACCAAAAAGAACGATTCTGTGCGTAGACGACAATGAACAGGCCCTCTCAATTCGTAAAGTGATGCTGGAAACACGCGGCTATCGCGTTCTGGCCTGCAGCAATGGCCATCAGGCGCTGGAGGCCTTCAAGCAAGGCGGGGTTGACCTGGTCTTAACTGACCTCCAGATGCCCGGACTCGACGGCGCTGTGCTGGTGCAAAAGATCAAAGAGATTTCTTCCACCACGCCCGCGATTCTTTTTTCCGGCAAGACCCGTATCTATGAAAAAGATCAGCCGGCTGATCTCTTTCTTCCCAAGGGAATGTATGCTCCCATTGAATTGCTGGAACGCATCCGCATCATGCTGGTGAAAAAGCGCGGACCTAAGCGCGCACTCGCTCCGGAGCCGGTTCGGATGCAGGTCGCGAGCTAAGAGCGACTTAAGCGGAGAAGCTCCAAAATGCCGCGCCGCTCGCGTCAGGCAGGAGAAACTAAGCCGCGCGGCGTAAAATCGGCGCGCCGCAACCAGTTATCGTGAGCGTAGCCGGGAGACGAACGGTCTTAAAATCGCGCGAAGCGCATCATTATTAGTCACTCGGCAGCGTTTGGAGCGGCGGCGACATAATAAGAACCGCCGTACTTTGCCGCTCTTTGCCCCATTTCCAGATACCATCGCTCTGGTAATATCAAAGCTACTCGTGGCCCCGATCATCCAAGCTGAAAACGTCACCAAGGTCTACCGCATCGGCAAAGTCGATGTGCCCGCGCTGGGCGGCGTGAGCTTCAACGTCGAAAAAGGCGAGTTTGTCAGCATCGTCGGCCCTTCAGGAAGCGGCAAGTCGACTTTGTTTTACGTTCTGGGTGGCCTTACCCGTGCCACCTCCGGGCGGGTAGTAATCGACAACGCCGATTTCGCCCAGCTTTCTGACGCTCAGCGGACAGAAATGCGCAAGAAGAAGATTGGCTTCGTCTTCCAGAAATTCAACCTTCTTCCCACACTCAGCGCCAAGGGCAACATTGAGATCGCACGCGAGATTGCCGGCAAAGACGGTCTGGATCAGGCCCTGTTCCAGCGTGTGACCGGGATGCTGGGCATCGCCGGCCGGCTCGACCATCGCCCCTCCGAACTTTCCGGCGGCGAACAACAACGCGTAGCTTTAGCGCGCGCGCTAGTGAACGGCCCGGCCATCATTCTGGCCGACGAGCCGACGGGCAATCTGGATTCCAGGAACTCTGACATCGTGCTCAAGATGTTGCGCGACGCCAACCGTCAATTCGGCCAGACCGTTTTGATGATCACACACAATCCTGAGGCGGCTCAGATCGGGGACCGCATCATCCATATGCGTGACGGCGCAATCGTTACCGCGGAAGAAGATCCGCAATGGGCCAGTCGGCATTAAGAGACGATCACCCGAATCTCGCAATTGACCGTGCATTTTCAGCACGATATAATAACTTTCAGCCTCCGAAGCGGGAGTAACTCAGTGGTAGAGTGCGACCTTGCCAAGGTCGAAGTCGCGGGTTCAACTCCCGTCTCCCGCTCCATAATTCTGCCTGCAGGTTGCCCCTCGCTCTGGCGAGGGTTTATGCTCTCAGGGGGCGGCAACGCGGGGGCATTCATTTCAGGGCGCGGTACCCAAGTGGTAAGGGAGAGGTCTGCAAAACCTTTATGCGTCGGTTCGATTCCGACCCGCGCCTCCAACATTCAATCCAGCAGCTCATTCCGGGTGGCTTACCCGCAATCACGCGCCTAAGTGTTACAGGCGGGAATGCCTGCCGATGGATCTTTTTCTATTGAACCGCGCTGCACAAGAGTGAATCCGATGATTCCGATTCAAAGCCTTTTTGAGAGCCATTTGACGGTGGCTGACCTGCGCCGCTCCATGTTCTTCTATGGTCAGGTTTTAGGCTTTGAGCTAGCCCAGGTTTTTACCGATCGCAAGGTAGCTTTCTACTGGATCGGTGGAAGACATAAGTCGATGCTTGGAGTCTGGGAAGTCGGAACATCCCCTCAAAAAATGCTCCTTCATACTGCTTTTCGCGTCGACTTGCAAGATTTGCTTGAATCGCCGGCGCAACTTCAAGCCGCTAATATAGTGCCGCTAGATTTCGAGGGCAATCCAACAGAAGAGCCGGTGGTATTAGCCTGGATGCCGGCTGCGTCCTTGTACTTTCATGATCCTGACGGCAACCTGCTGGAATTTATAACCATGTTGCCGGAACCACCGCAGCCTGAGCTGGGAGTGGTCACTTGGGCTCACTGGAAGAGACACGTGCAGCTCCAACGGTGATCAGCCTGAACAAGAGTGTGTGCACAGACTTGGCATCCGCCCTCAGCCGTGAGTGGCTGGAGACCAATGGTCTGGGCGGCTTTGCCTGTGGGACCGTTGCCGGCGCAAACACGCGTCGGTATCACGGCCTGCTTACTGCAGCTCTCAACCCTCCTGGCGGACGCATGCTCCTGCTTTCCAAGCTGGAAGAGACGCTGGTTCTTGGCGATCTGCGCATTGATCTCTCCACCAACGAGTATCCCCAAACGATTTATCCGGCCGGCTATCAGTATCTGGTTGGCTACCGTCAGGATCCGTTCCCTACCTGGGCATTTGCAGTTGAGGGAACCATTCTGGAGAAAACCGTATTCATGCTCCAGGGCAGCAGCTCTGTGCAGGTCGAATACAAAATTGTTGACATCCCTGCGGACAGGGAAGCTGTGCTTGAAGTTCGTCCGCTGATTGCCTTTCGCGACTACCACTCCACCACGCATGAAAATAGCGCATTGAATCCGTCAATCGAAATTAATCCGAATATAGTCAGCGTTCAGCCGTACGCCAGCCTTCCCCAACTGCACTTCGCCAACGATGCTGACAGCATTGAACCCACTGGAAGTTGGTACAGAAATTTTCTTTATCGCATCGAACGTGAGCGTGGCCTGGACTTTATCGAAGACCTCTTCAATCCACTGGTATTCCGTTGGAAGCTGATCCAGAATCGTACTGCGACCGTGATCGCCTCAACTGAGCGCCGCGATGTGCGCCAGGCCGCTGCCGTTCGCGCGGCCGAACTGAATCGCAGACAAAAGCTGATCTCTGCTGCTCCGGTGAATGATCCCTTCGTTCAGCAACTCACATTGGCAGCTGACCAATACCTTGTTCGTCGCGGCCAGGATTGGACCGTTATTGCCGGTTATCCCTGGTTTACGGATTGGGGGCGTGACACCATGATCTCGCTTCCCGGACTGACTCTTTATAACGACAAGGCCGATGTCGCGAAGAGCATATTGCGCAACTTCGCCCGCCGCACCGACATGGGCATGCTGCCCAACCGCTTTCTTGAGTCCAGTGAGACTGCGGAGTTCAACACCGCGGATGCGACGCTATGGTTCTTTGCAGCTACGCGAGCCTACGCGGCCGCCACCAATGATCATGCTTTTATTCGCGCTGAACTTTATCCGATATTGACGCAGATCATTGATTTTCATGTCAAAGGTACTCGCTACAGCATCAGAATGGCGGACGATGGGCTCTTGCATGCAGGCGTGCCCGGCGCACAACTTACCTGGATGGACGCCAAAATCGGCGATTGGGTAGTAACGCCGAGGAGTGGCAAGCCAGTAGAAATCCAGGCGCTCTGGTACAACGCGCTGCGCATCATGGAAGCTTTGGCCGCGCGGTTCGGCGAGGAAGATCGCCGCAAGGAATATTCCAGTATGGCGGCCGCCGCCAGCGGAAGTTTTAATCGCCTATTCTGGAATCCGGAAGCAAACTGCCTTTTTGACGTGATCGATAGCGGGCCTCCTGATGCTTCCATCCGCCCCAATCAAATCTTTGCGGTGAGCCTGCATTACTCGATGCTATCAACAGAGCATGCGCGCGCTGTGGTGGAGACAGTTGAGCGCGAACTGCTTACGCCCGTGGGAGTGCGGACGCTCAGCCGTTCGGACCGTGCCTACCACGCGATGTACGAAGGAGATCAATACAACCGCGACTCAGCCTACCACCAGGGTACTGTCTGGCCGTGGCTGCTCGGGCCTTTTATCACAGCGTATGTCCGGGTGAATGGCGGAACAGCCGCCGCAAGGTCGCACGCACACAAGCTGTTAAGCGGGTTAGAGGCGCACTTGACTGAAGCTGGTCTGGGGCAAATTTCTGAAATCTTTGACGGCGATCCTCCGCATTGCCCGCGCGGCTGCTTCGCCCAGGCGTGGAGCGTTGCCGAAGTGCTGCGGGCATTATGCCAGGATGTTTATGAACTAGAGGCAAAACAAGGAAAGGCGCCCTAATAGCAGAGTAGCGCTCGTGCGTAGGTTGAAAACGTCAACCTGCCTGTGTACGCCTCGCCGGCTTCCGTAAAACCTTCACGTTCGCTACCAGAGCATCACAGATAGCCAGGCAGCTGTTACGCATCTCTGCTTTTAAGCGTCGATCGCGCGTAACGCCCAGCAGGTTTGCCGTGCCATGCACCAGCAGGAAGAGCGCGTAGTAGGTGTGAATGTAGTCTTTAGGCTCGCCCCCAAATCGCTCGGCAAATCTGTCCAGCAGCCACGCCTTGATCGGGCGCGGCCGCCCCGGCGCGAGAAGTTCCGCCCATGCCGGTCCCCACAGCAAGTTGTATTCGTGCGGATGTCTTTGGGCAAAGCCGAGAAATCTGCGATAGGCTTCCTCAATCGTCTTAGCCGATGTTGTTTCTGTCGTAATTTTTGCCTGCACCATCGCGGCTAACGCCAGGAGCAGCGCCTCTTTGTTGCGGAAACGCTTGTAGACGGTCGTGGTTGTCGTGCCTGCCATTTTGGCCACGGATCGCAGCGTCAAACCTTTGGCGCCGTGGATCCGCCAGAGTCGCTGCGCTGCTTTCGTAATTCTTGCTTCCAGATGTTCGTCGGCAATTCGGGGCATGGTTCCTGCATCTCCAATAACTTGCACATTGTTACACTAACGGTGTAATATTTAAAGTGCTTTCCCCTGTTGGGGGTTGTGGTCCCTGGCAGGGTCCATTCTGTTGCTGGCGACGCTTGAAGGACTGCCCAAGTCTATGTGTCGCTGCCCTGCCGCCAACTTAGGAAGTTAATTTCGTTTTGAGGTCGTCTATGGAGTATTTGCAGTACACGGCTTTCACCAAGGCAAACCGTGCCCTGGTCTGGAAAACCTTTTCCGAATACCGTTTCTGGCCCGCCTTTGCTGATATTTATGGGAACATTCACTGGACGAAGGGGAAGCCTTGGCAAGTTGGAAGCCGCTTGCGCATTGAAATCGTTCGGCCGGTCAAAACAACAGTGGACCATGTGATCACGGTTTGTACTCCCGCTGAACAAGTCGCCTGGATCGATCACACCCTGGGCAACACCATGGAACAATGGGTCACGTTTGATACTCTTGAGGACGGCAGGACGCGCGTGCACACCTGGGCCGAGGTCACCGGTTCCACAAGGATCGTCGATGGCCACGATCTCAGCGAATTTCTTCGCACGTTCATCCAGGGCTGGTATGACCGTTTCTGTGCCGCATGCGATCGGTTGGCGGAAGGGAACGCGGTCAGCATCTGAACTCAGCGCCTATGAAGACCAAAACGTGCTAATGAGCACGGGTGCGCTGCCTACACAGGGCCTAGCTTCTGTGTCAGAAAATTTCTTACCACTAGCGCGGCATCTTTCTTTTCTCCATCCACGGCATAGTTCATGCGCCGCATGTCTTCGGCGCTGATGCGGCCACTCAGCCGTCGCAATGCTGCCGCAATTTCCGGATGGCGCTGCAATGTCTCCCCCCGGATTATCGGCACAGCATCGTACGGAGGGAAGTAATGGCGGTCATCTTCCAGCACCACTAAGTCCAGCGCCGCGATTAGCCCGTCAGTATTCGATCCTGCCACCAAATCCACCTGGTTATTTTGTAGTGCGCGATACAGCAGACCCAGGTCCATCACGCGCGGTGCTTCTTTGAAGTTGAAACCGTATTTGCTAACCAGCCCTTTGTAGCCATCCGGACGCTCAAGGAACTCGTAGCCCACGCCCAGTCGCAGTTGCGATGACACGGCAGCGGCGTCTGAAAGCGTCTTCAGATGCAGGCGGCGCGCATCAGCGCCGCGCATCACCATGGCAAAAGTGTTGTCGAAGCCCAGCGAGGGCATCACTTCCAACCTGAACTTTGTCGCATATCCGTCTTTTACTGCTTTGAAGACTGCCGCATGGTCGGAGGAAGGCTGTTCCTTCAAGATGGCCACCAGCGCTGTGCCGGTGTATTCCACGTACATGTCGATGCGTCCGGCAAGCAGCGCTTGTTGGCAGATATAAGTTCCAGCCAGATAAAACCGCTTTTCGATAGGTAAAGAGGTAAAGCGGCCGAGATATTGAGCGAGTAATTCTCCCAAGACAAGCTGCTCGGTAAAATTCTTCGAACCGATGGAAAGCGCCGATCCCTTTGCGGCACAGCCGGCCAGCAGCAGGGTCAATCCGGAGATAAATCTGCGCCGGTCCATCCTAGTGGTGCGCCCGCACCAGCGTGCGCTGAATCAGTCCCAGCAGGAAATCTGCAGATAGCGCCATCAGGGCCGCGGGAATGGCCCCGGCCAGAATTACGGTATTATCCACCATCGCGAGTCCGCGAAAAATGAACTCACCCAGTCCGCCAGCGCCGATGGCCGCTGCGATAGTGGCCACGCCCACGGTAATCACTGCGGCAGTGCGAATCCCCGCCACAATAACGTTGGACGCGAGCGGCAGCTCCACATGCCATAACAGTTGTCGCGGCGTAAGCCCCATGCCAATGGCTGCTTCACGCACCGGAGCATCAACGCCTGTGATGCCCACATAAGTGTTGCGCACAACCGGCAGCAGTGCGTACAAGCTCAGGGCGAAAATTGCCAGCCGGTCGGCGCGAGCGCCCAGCCACGGCATCGGCAGCAACAAGCCGAACAGCGCCAGGCTGGGAATGGTCTGAATTATATTGGCGCTCCCCAGCACGATTCCTTTCCACCCTGGACGGCGGCTCAACAGGATTCCCAACGGCACTCCAATCGCCACCACGAACAGCATGGAGATTCCAACAAGCATCAGGTGCTCACCGGTGAGCGTGACCACCTCCCGCTTGTGGGTAATAAAGAATTCAGGCAATGACATGAATTTATTCTCCGGAGTTGAAGATCTGCTGCGCGGCGCGAAACGCGCGCACGTATGGCTGAACGGCATCATTGGTGGAGTGTAGAAACTCAGCTGGGGTGAATACGCCCTTGAGCTGCCCTGCAGCCATCAGGGCAATGCGGTCACCCAGCATCAGCGCTTCAGCCACGTCATGAGTCACGAACACAACGGTCTTGTGAAGCCTTTGTTTTAGCTGTCGGTATTCCTGCTGCACCTCCGCGCGGGTGATGGGATCGAGCGCTCCAAAGGGTTCGTCCATCAGCAGGATGGGCGGATCAGCAACAAGTGCGCGCGCCAGCCCCACTCGCTGCCTCTGGCCGCCGGAAAGCTGGTCCGGATAACGGCCTGCAAACTGATCGAAAGGAAGTCCGACCAGCTGAAGAACCTCCTGTACGCGTGTCTGAATGCGCGCTGCTTCCCAGCGTTCCAGCTTGAGAAGGAGCGCCACATTGTCCGCGACTGTGTAATGCGGAAAGAGCCCAGCCTCCTGTATGGCATAGCCAATATGCCGGCGCAGGCGAATCACGTCCCATGCGGCCGTGGACCGGCCATCCACGCGCACTTCGCCTTCGCTTGGGTTTAGGAGCCGGTTGATAAGCTTGAGAGTGGTGGTCTTTCCGGAGCCGCTGCGCCCAAGCAGCATGAGCGTCTCCCCGCCGCGGACTGCCAGGTTCAGCCCGGAGATAAGTTCTTGATTACCGTCGGTTCGGTAGTGGACGTTGACGAATTCGATCGCTATTCCGGCTGAATCGCTCATCGCCAGTGGCCGTCCGGCCCAACCGGCGACCCGATCGTCTGGGCACATGCGCGGTTGAAGCTTGACGGTTTAGCGTATCAGACATTTCCGCACGGGGCGAATCCACTAGCGAAGGCTGACTGCGCCACTGCAGGATGTTGTAGCCGTAAATGGCAATGCAAAAGAGGTTCGCCGGGATAAAGCCGGTTTGCGCCGTGCGAACGCCGATCACGGCAATAATGGCGCTGTTAATGCCGGCCACAACCCATCCCTGCCACTTGCGCCGGCCAATGAGAATAGTGGACCCAATCGTCAACAAGCAGGATAAATAATCAAGACGCAGCATCAGTCACCGTTAGTACTATGAAATACGGCAAACGCCTGCGGAGGTACATCCGGCAGACGCTCTAGTCTTGCCAGGGTATTACCTGAGAGTGGTAACAGCGAGCGGATGAACTTTTGCGCGTGTCCTGTTCTTTGAGCTTCTAAGGAGGGAGGTGTGCCATGAAGTTGCCATGCGATGACGCCGTTATGCAGGCCGCGTACGCTGATGCACCTTGCCAGCCGGACTCGCGCCCCTGGGTACTCTTCGCGGCTATTCTCGGCTCCAGCATGGCGTTTATCGATAGTACTGTCGTCAACGTTGCGCTGCCTGTGTTACAGACTAGCCTGAACGCCTCCGTTGTAGACGTGCAATGGGTGGTGGAAGCTTATGCATTATTCTTGGGGGCGTTGATACTGGTGGGCGGATCGCTCGGCGATCTGCTTGGACGGCGTAAAGTGTTCCTGGCGGGCGTGGCCATTTTTACCTTGGCCTCACTTGCTTGCGGCCTTGCCACCAGTGTCCGGCAGTTAATCATTGCACGCATGGTGCAGGGCGCCGGAGCAGCCTTCCTTACGCCGGGAAGCCTGGCGCTGATCGGCGCTTCCTTTGACGGCGAAGAGCGCGGCCGTGCCATTGGCCTGTGGTCCGGCTTCACCGCAATCACCACCGGGCTTGGACCGGTCTTCGGCGGCTGGTTAATCCAGCATGCCTCATGGCGATGGGCATTTCTCATCAATCTTCCGCTCGCGGCCACAGTCATCGTAGTTTCCTTGCGCCATGTCCCTGAGAGTCGCAGGCCGGGCGTTGACCGCATTGACTGGCCGGGCGCGCTGCTCGCCACTTTAGGGCTCGGCGGCGTGGTCTATGGGTTGGTCGAATCGCCAGTCCTGGGATGGCGCCATCCTCTGGTCTGGGGGGCCTTGCTCGCCGGCGTAGCCGGTCTGCTGTTCTTTCTGCGAGTGGAAGCCGATAGCAGTTCACCAATGGTTCCGTTCCGCCTATTCAGGTCCAGGACGTTTAGCGGCGCGAACCTGCTTACATTTTTTCTTTATGCAGCGATAGGAATTTTCTTTTTTCTCCTGCCTTTGAACCTGATCCAGGTACAGGGATACTCGCCGGCTGCGGCAGGCGCCGCCGGACTGCCTTTTATCTTGCTCATGTTCGCGCTCTCACGATGGTCCGGTGGGCTGGTGGCGCGCTATGGTCCGGGAAAGCCGCTGATACTAGGCCCGCTCATTTCCGCTGTAGGGTTCGCACTCTTCGCTGTTCCCTCCATGGCTGGTAGCTACTGGAGCACATTTTTTCCAGCTTACGTGGTTCTCGGCCTGGGCATGGCGATCACCGTGCCGCCGCTTACCACTGTGGTGATGCAAGCTGTCGACTCCGGCCACGCTGGTGCAGCCTCAGGCATCAACAACGCAGTGGCCCGTATTGCCGGGCTTCTGGCAATCGCGGTTCTGGGCGTCGTCATGCTGGTTGCCTTTCGAACGCATCTCCACCACAGCCTGAGCCAGCTTGCCCTGCCGCAAAATGTAGTGCAAGAGATTGAAGCGAACGAAATCAAACTCGCCGCGCTTCCTTTGCCCGCCGGCATTGATTCCGATACCGCAGCCACGCTGAAGACTGCCATCAACCGCGCTTTCCTTTTTGGGTTTCGAGTGGTGCTGCTGATTTGCTCGGGGTTGGCGGTGGTTGCCGCCATATTGGCCCGGCTATTGATTGAGTGACGCCAAGCTTGTGCGCGCCGGGTCAGCGCCAGCCGGCGCGTCTCAGGCGGCTGTAGCGGCTGGGTCGTTGACCTTGAGCAACACCATGGTGATGTCATCTGGCTGCGGTGCATCGCCGCACCATTCTTCGATGCCGCGGAAGATCTCGTCTCTCGCCTTAACCGCGGGCAAATGCGCTTTGGACTTCACGAGTGTCAGCAGGCGCTCTTCTCCAAACTCTTCACCTTCGGGGTTGACCGCGTCAATGGCTCCGTCAGTGTACGCAAAGAGAAAATCGCCTGACCGCATTTGCAATGAGCTTTCCTGCACCGGGCAATCCTGAAAAAGCCCCAGCATCGGGCCACCCGATTCCAGCTTCATTACGCCGTTTGCAGGCATCGGGGAAACTTCGCCGGTGGACGGATTTGCATGCAGGACAAACGGAGGATTGTGCCCGGCATTGATGAAATTCAATCGCCCGGATATCTGGTCGTAGGCCGCGTAAAACAGCGTCACATAACTGGCACTGCTGGTTGACGCAAAGAGCAGTCGGTTGAGCGAAGTCGCCAGTTGCGACAGCGACGCCCGGTACGTGGCGCCCGGCACGGTCGTAAGCGCCTGGCTGCGCAGGAATGCATGGATCATGAAGGTAAGCAGGGCCGCGGCAAAGCCTTTACCTGCTACATCGGCAACGGCCATGCCGATGTGGCCATTCTCCAATTGCATAAAGTCGTAATAATCGCCTCCCACAAAACCTGCCGGCTTGCAGTAGCCGCTGATCTGGAACACTGGAGATTGCGGCGCATCCACAGGGAAAAGATGCTTTTGCACAGTCGCGGCCAGCGCCATCTCATGCAGCATCTTCTCCTGGTCTACGATTCGCTCCACCAGATTTGAGTTATCGATCACCAGCGCCAGCTGCTCGCCAATCGACATCAGCATTTTCAGGTCTTTGTCGGCAAAGTCAAATCCGGAATGGCGCGGCCCCAGCGACAGAATCCCAGTCAGCTGGGCCTTATTTCTGATCTGTACCAGAAGGCGGGAATCGAGCTGTTGCAGCACCTTCCGCTCCGCTTCCCGCTTGACGTTGTTGATGCCCTGAATGAATCCGGCGGCTCGCTGCCACACATCGAGGTCATCGCTCTCAATACGCATGGGAGTGGAAAGCTTGTTGAGCCTGCGAACAACAAAAGCGTCCTGCGAGAGCACGAGCGATTCTGCTTGCGGCGGGGGCGGGCTGCCCGGCGAATCGGAGAGGGCTGCTGCTTGCTCAGTGGATGAACTGCGCAGCGCGAAGTCACCGCTTTCCTGGTCGCGCACCAGGAGAGAGACGTTGGCCACATCCAGGGCGTGGGCCACGGTGTTAACGCTGAATTTGTAGACATCAGACAGGTTCTTGGAATGGCGGGCTGCGTCGCCCAGCTCCAGCAAGATGCGCTGGTGGTCGTATTCTACAGGTGAGGCGCGCCGCCGCAGGACCGGAAGGATCCGCCTGACAAAGAGAAAATGCGATCCTGCCACGGCGCAGGCTATCAGGACCACCAGCATGGCGTCAGCACGGGGATGGAGGCCATCCAGAAACTCTCCCCGCCTGCCGGTAAGGCAAAATGCGAGAACCAGAACGGCAATGAACAATTCAACCAGCAGGATTGATTCGGCCGAAGGAACACGCGGGCCCTTGCGCCGCTTACGTCTGCGGGCCCGCATGGCCGGGGAATTGAAAAGGGAAAACCGCATGAGTACTGTTTTGCACCACCCTGTATCGTTCAGTCTTCCTTCGGCCGTTTCCAAGGTTCACGCTTGTAGCTGATCGTTCCCATGCAACCTGATGATGACCATAGCATAAGCAGCATTTTGATTTTCTGAAAGAGCCTGATATGGGGCCAAAGACCCTAATATCAGGTGGTCCTTGCACCTTTGGCTTTGTTTGCCGGTTCAGGTGACACTACAATAGAGACGCCGTCTAACTTGAAGGTAGTTATGGATTTTCTGTTCGATCAAGACCGCCGGGAGTGGACCACCCTGGTGCACACTGGTACCGCCCGGCATCGGATCAGGAGTTGGTCTCTGGTTGGCTCGGCAGGCATTCACCTGGCGATGATCGCGGTCCTTTGCTGGCCGGCTTTACCCATCTTTATAAGGCCCAACTTGATCGCGCATGGCGAAGGCGGGAATTCCTCTCCGGTCTCTATCGCTCTGTATCTGCCTACTGACGTCCAGCAGCTGACGCAAAACAAGCCTCTGCTATCCCTTCCGGCGGCACAGAAAAAGCCACATCCAACGCGCGCGAAGAAACGTACCAACACATTGGACCTGGAAAAGCCTACCGGAAATATTGAAGCGGGCTCAAGTCAGGGATCAGGATATGACGGGCCAACCAGCGGAGACGAAGTCAAGCCCGCGTTGCCGGTCGCATTTCAAGACTTGCAGATCCCGCGCTCCGAGCTTCCCAGCGGCCTGCAGGGTGACGTTATTGTCGAAATCACCATTGACGAGCGTGGCAGTGTGGTGGAAGAAAAACTCCTTCAGGGGCTGGGCCACGGAGTAGACGAAAGAGTTATAGCGGTGCTGCATGACTGGCGCTTCCGTCCGGCCACGCGTAATGGCATCGCGATCCCTTCCAAGCATGATGTGCACTTCCATTTTCCAAGCTAAAACACTGCGCTCTAATCCATCAATATGCAACTTGTTCCGGAGTAATGAATAGGTCGCATCCCGAGGTGAGCACTATAACAATAGCTGAATCGTTCCTTTGATCTTGCCGCCAAACAGTCCTATTTCCCAGCTCAAAAATTGCCAAATTAGAGAACCGATAGGTTAAGCAGATTAAGTCCATAGCTTCCGCTAAGCGTTTCAGTGGGTCAGAAATAGTCCCCTTGCCGCGATTATGATCATATTGTTCGTCAGCGGCCCGGATATGAGCAAATTATGGAGTCGCGGGAGTGCTGCGCCTATCTGTGCAAATCTATGCATAAACGATTACATATCCTGGGCAGAGCAGCAGCTACACAGATGCATGTTTCTACTCCGGGGAAACCTCAGAGATTTTCTCGTTCGTCCGCTTGCGGTCTCCAGGCATTTCCCTTGCAAGGTCTATCCGTTCGTTCTAAGCGGCGAATTACAGTAGGAAATAAAGGAATCTTCCTCCCAGACTTAATAGTCTCTAACTTCCCAAATAAACTGAGCAGTAGCTCTGGATAGCTAAGCGAGCTTTGCGAAGACTATCCCGTTGCAGCCGATAAAATTCTTAGACTATTTCGGGTTGCAGCATGAGGTCTTCACTGGTAGCATGCTTGCGGAAGGAGCTATATATGGATACGCAACAAATCATTTCGGAGTTGGAAGCTGAAAGAGACCGTTTGGAGCAGGCTATCTCTGCTCTGCGCGGGTCTATGGCTGGCCGTCGCGGGCCGGGCATAGTTAGAGGCAGGCGTGGACGTCGACATTTGAGCGCGGCTGCGAAACGGCGTATTTCAGAGATGATGAAAAAGCGCTGGGCTGAAAGAAAGAGAGCTGCTAAAGCAGCCTGAGAAGAGGCAAGGTAGAAGGAAAAGGTATAAAGGGGGCCGCTCAGTGAAGCGGCCTTCTTTATTTTTTGTCGGCAAAACCGGCAAGCCTTTCAGTTGAGATTCGCCGCCTGACAGTCTATAACCAGTATTTTGCTATTTGAGTCGTCGAGGGTGGGTTAATGGTCAAGAAACTGTTCCCATGTTTTTTATTGCTGGCAATTTTAAGCTGCGCGGCCAGGATGCGCGCGCAGGATAACTATGAAATCCAGGTCTACGGCGCCGACACGGTCGAGCCCCGCTCCACCATGGTTGAGTTTCACACGAATTTTACGGTTCAGGGTGAAAAGAGTGTCGTCAGCGGCGTGCGGCCAACGGACCAAGCGGTGCATGAGACGGTTGAAATCACGCAAGGATTGACGGACTGGTTCGAAGTGGGTTTTTACATCTTTACCAGCCTGCGCTCCGGTGATGGCTGGGACTGGGTTGGCGATCACATGCGTCCGCGTTTTCGAGTGCCGGAGAAGTGGCACTGGCCAGTGGGTGTAAGTCTCTCGAACGAGGTCGGCTACCAGCGAAGGTCGTTCTCCCCCGATTCCTGGACCTGGGAGATGCGTCCGATCGTCGACAAAAAGATTGGCCCCTGGTATCTCTCCTTCAACCCTACGATTGACAAATCGATTCACGGCGACAACGTAAACAAGGGTTTTGAATTTTCACCCAACGCCAAGGTGTCTTACGATTTTTCCAAAGTCGTTAGCGGCGGCCTGGAGTATTACGGCTCGCTGGGGCCGATCAGCAGCTTTGATCCCCTTAATGAACAGCAACAGCAATTCTTTCCTGCCATCGATTTGAACGTCTCGCCCGAATGGGAGCTAAACTTTGGCGTTGGCTGGGGCGTGACGCGCTCGACTGACCACTTGATCGTCAAAGGCATTATCGGGAGAAGATTTAGCTGGAAGAAGAAAGCCCGGTAATCCCGTGGGGTCGACTATAATTTTCCGCTTGGCTGCTATTGCCTCCAGAGGTGCAGGTTGCGACGTGAAACGATTCTGCTCTCCATTTTGTCTTTCGCCATGACTTACAACGCTGCCACACAAGACCGCTCTTATGGACGCTCTGTGGTTATGACGGACCGGGGCATTGTCGCTACCAGCCACTATCTCGCGTCCCAGGCAGGAGCGCAGGTGCTGGCGCAGGGGGGCTCAGCCATGGACGCAGCCATCGCCGCTAATGCCGTGCTGGGCGTGACCGAGCCCATGATGAACGGGATCGGCGGCGACCTCTTCCTCGTTTATTGGGACGCCAAGTCCGGCAAGCTTTACGGCCTGAACTCGAGCGGCTGGGCTCCACGAAAACTTACCATTGAATATCTTGCTGGGCAGGGCATTACCGCCATGCCTCACGATGGCATTCACTCGGTAACAGTTCCCGGCGCAGTGGAAGGATGGAGCCAGGCGCACAAGCGCTTTGGGCGGCTGGCATGGAAAGATCTTTTTGCTCCGGCAATTCAATATGCGGAACACGGTTATGCTGTGCCGGAGATCATCCAGGATTACTGGGTTTCTGAAGAAGCCAAGCTGCGGAAGACCGGCGAGGCTCGCAGGGTTTTTCTTCCCGGCGGCAAGGTCCCTGAACTGGGTTCAAGGTTTACCAATCCTGATGTAGCGAAAGCTTTGCGCCTGATCGCGGAAAAAGGCCGCGACGCTTTTTACAAAGGGGAAATCGCGCAGGCAATCGTTCGCACCTCCACTGTCGCCGGCGGGACCATGCAATTGGAGGACTTGGCGGACTTCGCCGCGGAATGGGTAGAGCCCATCTCCATCGACTATCGCGGCTGGAAGATTTACGAGCTTCCACCCAATGTGCAGGGCATGGCGGCGCTTGAGATGCTCAACATCATGGGCCAATTCCCACCGGACAAAGACGGTCCCAAGGGCGTGGTTGAGCTGCATAAGAAGATCGAGGCCATGAAGCTGGCCTATGCTGACCTATACCGCTACAACGCTGACCCGCGCTTTGCCAAAATTCCTGTCATTGGCCTCCTCGACAAAACTTACGCAGCGCAAAGGGCCGCGGAAATTGACTTTAATAAAGCCAACTGCAATCCTGGACCGGGAAATCCGGCAACCAGTGACACCACCTATCTCGCCGTCGTCGATAAAGAAGGCAACATCGCCTCTCTTATTCAAAGTAATTATTCAGGTTTTGGTTCAGGCGTAGTGGTCAACGGTATGGGATTTGTGCTGCAGAACCGCGGCGCGCTTTTCTCGCTGGACGCCTCGCACCCTAACGCCCTGCAGCCACGCAAGCGTCCCTTCCATACCATCATTCCGGCTTTCATGGAACGCGGTGATGTGCATATCGGCTTCGGAATCATGGGCGGCGCAAACCAGCCGCTGGCGCATGCGCAGTTTGTTTCCAACATGGTTGACTATGGCATGAACATCCAGGCGGCCCTTGAGGCCCCGCGTTTTACCGTCTCCAGCAACCAGATTACGTGCGACATCCTGATCGAGTCGCGCGTCGCACCTCAGGTGCTTCAGGCATTGCGGAAGAAAGGCCACAATCTGATTGTTCGTGCCGAGTACACGGCGCTCATGGGGCGCGGCCAGGCGGTGATTCACAATTCAAAGACCGGGATGAACTCCGCCGCATCAGATCCGCGTGCCGACGGCGTCGCCGAACCCGAGCCAACGAAGTGAAATTGGTAAATGAGTGATAGTAATTGAACACACCTAAAACCGACAGCGCTAAAGGGGTGAACTGAAGATGCTCCAAGATAATGTCACCCCATAACTGCAACGAGAAAATGTCACCTTTACAGGATGGTGACCTTGAGCCAGAAGGAGTTGCAGAAAGTGCGAGTGATTGAAAAGGCAGTTAGACGGACGGTTGAGCGTAAGCGAAGCCGCCCGCCTACTGCAGCGCAGTGAACGCCAGGTGCAGCGCCTCAAGCGCCGCTACCGGGACAAAGAAAGCTATTTCGTCACATACTTCGCCGTCGCCACGTTGTCGCTGCGATCGTAAACCCGCACTACCACAACGTGCTCCCCAGATGGCGCCAGAGCGGCTATGGTTGCAGTGGGCTTCCCGCGCTTGCGCTTCTGCTCTGGCTGTTCTTCCGGCGGCGGAACGTTACTTAGCAGCACGCTGAAATCGTAGTTCTCTGATTTTGCGTCAGAGAGAGCGCCGACAGGCTCCACGTATTGCCAGTCGCCTGCATCAATCGAATACTCCGCTCGCTTGACCGGCGAAGAATCGTCTGCGGCATGGAAAGTCACATGCAATCCCTGGCCTTCCATCCGCGCGGCCAGGTTCTCAATACGGGGCGGGGTGTTGTCGATCTCAAAGCGCGCGCTCTCTTTCTCGTCAGAGAGCGCGTCTTCCGGGCTGTGCGACGGGGCGTCACTGGCCACGACCTTCACTGTATAGCCGCCGTCCGGCAGCAAGCCAGACTCAAAGGAGTAGAACTTGTCGGTGATCCCGGACTTCAACAACTTCCATTCCCGTTCATTGTCGCCGCGATAATAAACGGAGTAAACCAGGTTGTCGTCATTCTCGTCATGGGCCCCCCAGCGCACGGCAATATAGCCCTTGTCCTTTGTTGCAGTGGGAGGAGTTTCCATGCGTGAGTTGGGAAACTGTTGCGGCGGCGGTCCCAGATTGATGGTGACATTTTCCTGGCCGGAAATGTGCGGCTGCGGCTGGGTACGAGCGCCCACCTGCACCACTACGTCGTCCATCACAGGCGCAACGTTCTTGGAAAGATAGTTGATCGCTACATCATCAATCTGCGTCGGAGGGTTGGCAGGTTTGAGCACGGCGCGCCATTGGATGAACCGGGCAGCGGGCACGTCCGTGCGCGCGTCTTTGCTCAAATCAATGCGCGACCATGAACTCCAGTTGCGGTCAGGGTTGTCGACGTTGCCGCTGCGGGCGTACAACTCAAAATTACCGCGGCCGCGGACCTCGGCGCGTCCCCAGCGGGAAAAGATATGAGCATCCTGCACGTCGCTTTCAAATGTGCCTTCAGCCTCCGTGTTGTTGCCGATTACAAATATTTTTCCCAGATTGCTGGTGGAGCAGTACAGCGCTCCCCCCACAGCTTTGGTGAACGCGCTCACCTGATTGGCGCTGGCTTTGATCAGGTCTGTAAAATCGCCGTTCTTCTCTATGGCGTAAATGCGTCCTTTGTTTCCTGTGCCGGCCAATAGCCGTCCTGCAGCATCGAACGCCAATGCATAGACGATGTCTTCGTGCGATGACCAGATTTTTCTGGGCGAACCGTCGGGAGCGATCATGTAAACGTCAGAACCCGCCAGGTTCCCGGAAAAGGCGGCAGCTGCAGGCGGCGCGCCCGGCGCTGCCCCGGGAACAGGCTGGGTCACTGGACCTCCCGGCGAGGCAGTGTGCTTGTCTCCAGTACCGGCGGCGTAGATGTTGCCTGTGGCATCCACTGCCAGCGCCGTAATTTCTTTTTTTGCGGCACTGTAAAGCACAAAACCTTCGCCTGCGGGAGTAATGCGGTAGATCAGCCCGCTGCCATCGGAACCGGCGATCAGGTTGCCGCGGGGATCAAAGGTCAGCACGCGGATATGCGCTTCGTCTGATTTGAAGAAAACCGCGCCTTCTCCATTTCTTTCCACGCGATAAATCTCGCCGTTGTCACCCGTAGCGAGGTAGAGCCGTCCCTGGGCGTCAAAAGCCATGTCCCAGATGTACTTGGTTTTGGGATCGAAGAAAGTATCCGCAGTGAATTCCGGCGCTGTGGGGCTGCCGCCAGCTTTGCGCGTGATGCGATAGACCTTCCCGTCAGGCGAGGTGGCGGCGTAAATTGCGCCATCCGGGCCCAAAGCTACCGACTGAACTTGCAATTCTTTCGGTTCAAAGATTGTCGAGGACCGGCCGTCAGGCGTAATGCGATAGACGCGTCCGGGCGCGCCCGTAGCTGCATACACCACGCCATCCTTGTCGGCGGCAATGCCCCAGATGAAGGTGGACGGACTGGTGTAAATGGCTTTGAACGCCGGTGCAAGTTCAATCTGGCCAGTGCTGCGGATGGCCACGCCGCGTGCGGTGCCGCGCTCAAAATCGTCGTATCCGGTTTCTTTCCACTGGCGCGTGCCTTCAGCGAAGACAGCAGTTACAAAAACAAATATGAATAGGACCAAGAACAGTTTTTTCATGATATTTATAAGGTTAACAGCAGCCTGTGCATAGCGTACAACGCCACAAGGACGGGGAGCGGCGCGATACAAGCAGGTTTGGCGGAGCATCCGCAGGGTCGGCAAACTACCAGGGCATGATCACAACGCCGCAGAACGGCCCAGATACTGTTTAGCTGTTTAAACGCATCTCCACTCGCGCAGTGCGTGCGACAACCCGGCTTACTTGATGCTCAGGCTGATAATCTGTGCGCCGCTTACCACGTAGCCCACGGGGGTGGAAGATTCATTCACCGCTGACTCATTGAAAACCACCATCTCCTGCGTAGCGCGCATGCCCTCCATCACATTCATCACGGAAAGCGGCACAGCCGGCATTACTTTATCTTCCACTGTGGCCTGCGGGTTGGCTTCCAGCAGAGAGACATAAAGATGATCATTGAGGTGTTCAGTGTTGAGCATCTCAATGGTGGAATGCAAATCCAGCCGGCGGCTCATGGCCGGATTCACGCGGCGCGAACGGTCAAGCGTCTCGCCGTCGCTCACAAGGATTCGCAGCGTGCCTTTGGGCACGGATGTGGGCACGCGGACCGGAATCCGGCGCACAATGCGATCGCCGCGATAAGGTCGAAGCACGGCTTCGATCATGATTTCATCGCCGGGGCGCGCTTCGGTCACGTCGGTGCGCGCGCTCTCCAGAACCGCCGAATGGCGCTCACGCTCAAGGTCAAACTCAAGGTTGACGCCGCTGACCGTCGGCGCCTCAAAGGGATTGTCATAGATGCGGCCAAAATGGTCGCCCAGCGCCATGGCGACTGCATAGGCCGTTGGTGTCGCGTCCACGGGAGAAAACATATTGTTCATGCGCACATCGGAGAATCCGTTTACCTGGATGCGCCCGTTCATGCGATACGTGGTTTCTTCACCGTACTGGTTCATGCCCATCAACGCGTTGTACACCGTAGCCATCATCATAAGCGGCGTAAGCTTGGCGTTGTTCAGGACTTCATAGTGGTATTCGCGCGGCCCGCTGGGTCCATGAATGCTGAGCGTGACCGGAATCATTTTAGGGTCGCGATCAAACCGCCCCAGAATGCCCGTGTGCCGGTCCTGCACAAACGCGCCCACTGACTCAGTAGTGTTGATGATCTTAAAAGCATTCAGCGGCGAGGCCAGTGTTGCTACTACGGTGGCCTTGGTCATGGGCATATCGACCATGCCGTACTGCGTGAGCGGATGGCCGCAGGCCAGCAGATGGTCTTTGTCCATATAAGTTACGGTGCAAGTTGCAGCCACGTCCATGTCGCCGCGCACCATAATGGCGCTAACCGCGGAGCCGGGAAGCATTGGCTCCGGCTGTTTTTCCTTGCTTGCGGAGCCCACGCCCATCACCGGCGTAATTCCTGCCGCAGCAAAGTTGGGAGCAAATTGCTTAAGCGCTGCTTCATTGAATCCGTTGAATACAAACGGAGCATCAATGGGCTGAAGGTACTGCGCGTAGCTCTGGATCGCGCCTGTATCCGTTGTGCCTGGCGTGCTGGTACGGGTTGCGCCGAACGGCTTGGCTGACGCGCTGCCTGACGAGGGAATACTTTGATCAAACTCATTGATCTCGAGCATCTGCTCGATCGGAGTAACGCCGGCGATCGGCTCCTTGGAGAACTGGCCAATGCGATACGCGATTGCGCCGAGCAGCTTGCCGTCGATATAAACCGGGCTGCCGCTCATGCCGGCCACCACGCCCGTGAATTCCGCCTTCTCACCCTCCAGACGCACCAATACCACGTCGCTCTTGGGGCCGTTCAGGTTCCGGAGCACTCCCAGGACTTCAACGCCCATGGGCTCGGGTTGCGTCCCTTGAAATACGGTATAACCAGTGCCCTTCATCCCGGGACGCACGTCCTCCACCTTCATGATCTTGGTCGAAGACAGGTTTTGAGGGGTGGTTTGGCTTAAGACCGGCGTCTCCGGGGTCTGCGTGTGGCCCAGACCCATAAAGACGAGGAGTGCATTCAACAAAAGAACGGCTTTTTTCATGCTGCTAACACCAGGTACGGCAAATACAATCGTACGAACCGAGTTTTGTCGGCGGTTTTAAAAGGCCACTGAAAAGCTGAGTTCGTGCATCTATACTAAAGTACAAACTCATAAAAAGGCAGCTCCAAATGTTCTTAATACATGACGTTTCATGCTTACTGATTTCTAGGGTAAAAGCCTGCCATCGTGGGTTCGCTGCGCTGGCTCTGGCTGTGTTTCTATGCTTCGCTGCGGAGGCTGCAAGCGCTCAAGGCCAGCAACCTCAGCCCAGCCCAACGCCGACGGCACAGAACCAACAGAAGCAGCCGCCGTCCAATGCTCCGGCTGAGGCCGGTGGCCCTCAGGGCGACATCGGGCCTATTGCGGTCCCCAAGAAGACTGAAGAGCCGCCCAAAAAAGACGACGCGCCCAAAAGCCCCAAGAAAGTTGAGGGCCTGGATAACTTCTCCATGCGGGTTTCTTCGCAACTGGTGACGCTGGACGTAGGCGTGCTCTCCAAGGAGGGCACTTTCATTCCCGGATTGAAAAAAGAATACTTCCGCGTGCTGGAGAACAATGTACCGCAGACGATCACGTCTTTCAGCCAGATTCAGGCGCCCATCACGGCTGTGATGCTGGTTGAGTTTTCCACTCCCCCCAACCCATACATCTATAGTTTTGAGTTCGATTCAATTAAGTCTTCCTGGGTATTCGCTCAAACGCTCAAAAAGGAAGACTGGATCGCCATGATCTCCTTTGACATCCGTCCCCGCATTCTGCAGGACTTCACTCAGGACAAGAATGCGATCCTGGGGGCCATCAGCTTGTTGCAGCCGGGAATGGCATTGAGCCAGGAAACCAATCTCTTTGACGCCCTCTATGACACCCTTGACCGGCTGGAAAATGTGGAAGGACGCAAATACATCATCCTCATCAGCGCCGGCCGCGATAGCTTCAGCAAACACACTCTGGATCAGACACTGAAAC
Source organism: Candidatus Angelobacter sp. (assembly GCA_049802395.1). Classification (GTDB taxonomy): domain Bacteria; phylum Acidobacteriota; class Terriglobia; order Terriglobales; family Acidobacteriaceae; genus Angelobacter. The sequence goes on along the minus strand of JBARMK010000405.1, from coordinate 6,260 downwards.
GGGTCCAGGCGTCCAAGGATATTGCGATTTATACGGTTAGCACCGGGCTGCTCTTGCGGAATATCGCTGAGGCGCGCGGTTTCATGCAGGTTCTGTGTCCTATCAGCGAATTCGATTGCAACATGACCTTCCTTCAGGCTGACAATCAGATGAAAACCTTCGCCAAGATGACCGGCGGCAGGTTCTATCAGCCCATTTTTGATGGCCAATTACGCGAAGTTTTTGGTGACATCGGCCAGACCATCCGCAACCAGTACAGCCTGGCGTACCATCCCACCAATCCCGCGCAAGACGGCTCGTTCCGCAAGATCAAGGTCGAGCTGGTGGATGCGAGCGGCCATCCGCTGAAAATGAGAGACGAAAAAGGTAAAGAGATCAAATACCAGATCATTGCGCGAGATGGCTACAAGGCGAAACAGCAGGTGGAATGAAGCTGAATTGGTAAATAGTTAAGTCGGTAATTTGGTAAAGGAAAATCCTCTGACTGCGTTGAGGGCGATTCTAAAACGTTGTGTCCTGCGAGATCGTCTCGGAGGGTCTTCAATTACCAATTTACCAACTTACTAGTGGAAATAATGCTGCAACACCACCAGTAATCCCACTCCCAGAAACACCACCAGGGCGATCCTGATTCCCGGCTCTTTATTCACTTCCGGGATCAGATCGGAGGCCGCGACGTACAAGGTAACGCCGGCGGAGAGCGGCAATCCCGCAGTCAGCGATCGAGTGAAAAATGTCATGGTGAGGACGCCGGCTATGGTAGCTAGTCCCAGGATGCCAGAGGCCGCCCATGCTATCGCTTTGCTGCGCCCGCTAGCCAGCATGATGGACGATGCCGTAAAACCTTCCGGCACCTTGTGCAGAATCACCGCTAAAAAAATGATCCATCCCAGCCAGCCCGAGATCAGAAAGCCGGAGGCAATCGCGATCCCATCGAAAAAAGTGTGAATAACCAGTCCGAACAGCACCGAGTAGCCGCGCCGGCGGCGGCCGAATTCTTCCGCATGCGTCTCTTCGCCGAAATGAAAATGACCGGTAACGGTGTGCTCAAAGAAGTGGACAAGAAAATATCCCACAAGGATGAGGATCGGCGCTTTGGGTCCGGCCAGAGCAATGCTTTCCGGAAGCATCTCCAGCATTGCCGTGCCCAGCATGAACCCCGCCCCCAAAGCGACGAAGTAGCGCAGATAGCGGCGCTCCCAGTTTTTCTGTACGATGACAGCCCCGCCCAGGCCATTGGCCAGGGCAGCGGTCAGGCCCAGCAGGATACTTGTTGTGATTGGGTTCATGAAGGAATCAATGAGGATATCAGGTCAGCCGCTGTGCCTGATGTGCATTACGTCGCCGTCCTGCACAATATATTCCTTGCCTTCCAGTCGCAACTGTCCTTTGGCGCGGGCGTTAGCTTCGGAGCCCGCTTCCAGCAGCGTGTCCCAATGGATGGTCTCTGCGCGGATGAAGTGCTTTTCCAGATCAGAATGGATGGCTCCCGCCGCCGACTGTGCGCGCGATCCGCGTGGCACGGTCCAGGCGCGGCACTCGTCCTCGCCGATGGTGAAAAAAGAAATCACCCCCAACAATTCATAAGTCTTGCGGATCAGCCGAGTCAGGCCGCTCTCAGTCAGGCCGTAGCTGGAAAGGAATTCCTGCGATTCCTCGTCGCTCATGTCGGCGAGTTCAGCCTCCACTTTGCCGCAGATGGCGGTGGCGCCGGCATTCTTGCGCGAAGCAATTTCTTTCAGCCCGTATTTCTCGACCGCGTTTTCCAGGTCCGCGCCCAGCGTCTGCGATTCGTTCACGTTAAGCACGTAGAGAATCGATTTCTGGCTCAGGAACATGAAGCCACGGATGCGCTTCTCGTCGTCAGCCGTGATTTCCATCTCGCGCAGCGGCAGCTCTTTTTCCAAGTGCGCCTTGGCCCGCGTGATCAGGTCAAGCTCGCGCTCCAGTTCAGCCGTCTTACCTTTTTTTAGGTCCTTTTCCAGCCGCTCCAGCCGTTTTTCCACCTGGCCCAGATCGCTCACGATCAGGTCAAAATCCACGGTCTTGGCATCGCGCAGCGGATTGATGTCGCCCACATGTGGGATGGAGGGATCGTCAAATGCGCGGAGCACATGGGCCAGCGCGTCAACGGTGCGCAGAGCAGTAAGGAATGCTGTTTCCTTCAACGCTTCCTGGCCGATGGCGGCCACGTCAGCATATTCCACCACGGCATGCGTCAGCTTCTTGGGGTTGTACTGAGTGGCCAAGCGCTCCAGGCGATCGTCCGGGACTTTGGCTATGCCCAGATGTGCTTCGCGTGGATTCGAATGCCCGCGGCTGGATATATCCACTTTGGTCAGAATTTTGAACAGAGATGTCTTGCCCACCTGCGGCAGGCCGATAATTCCAGTTTTCATTAGTTTTTGTCGCTGCGCTCCAAACCGCTAAATACCAACGTCCTTGCAGTCTTCATTCAGCACCGGTTGCAGCGGGCTCAGCGCGTGGTCGGCTTCGCCCTCATTTACTTCCTTATATTTGTCGCTGCGCTCCAAACCGCCAACGCGTTTCGTGTTTGTACTCTTGTTTCGCGCCTGATGCAGGCTCAGCGCGTGGTCGGCTTCGCCCTCATTATGAGCAATTAGCCTTTAGCAGTTAACACTCAACGGGCGTGTTGAGGCCTTGAGAGATTGTATCAAGGGAGAGGTTTTGAATTGAGATGCCCAAACTAATTGCCAGTTGCTAAGTACTTTGACCGAACCGCCGCGCGGTCAAAACCACAACGCCAAGACCGAGAAATAAAATGCCGCCTTCCAAACGCGTTGACCATTTGTGCAGGCGGTCGAATTCTGCATGCGCACCAGCATAGTCGGCGGCCAAAGGACCACTCAATGGACCCGTGCGCAATTCACGCATACGCGGCGCAACTCCAAATTGCGAGATCACTGTAAAAGCCAGCATGAACACCACAAGAACATGGCTCGCTGAGAATGGCCTGAGCTGCGCATGTTTTTGCCAGTTGTAAAGCAGGGAAGCGGCCAAAAAGACCACACCGGAGAACAATCCCATCCAGTGCAATTTGGTCAGAGTTGGATTGACAACGTCGCCGGCCAACTTCGTTGTTGGCAGCACATGAAACAAGGTTGGCGCCATCACGAACGCAAAGAAGACGATGCCGCCGATCCAGACAATCAGCGCCAGCAGCATCAGGAATCGAAGAAAAGACATCGGTGGCAAGTATAGCTGCTGGTCTTGAAATCCCGAATGCAATGAGGGAACTCTATCCCGGATATGTAGTGGAGCGCAGGCCACAAGTTTTTTCTGGCGATAGGGATTCCTCGCTCCGCTCGGAATTTCGGAGAAAGACTATACCGGAACCGGAACGGACTGAATGATGTCGCGGAGGATGTTGTCACCCTGGTCGGATTTCTTCAGGGTCGAGGAGTAGCGCGCGTTGACCACGATGCGATGAGAGAAAATCGGCACTACCAGTGATTTGAAATCGGCCGGAGTGGCAAAGTGGCGGCCTTCCAGGTATGCCATGGCCTGCGCGGCGCGGTAAAGCATAAGCGATCCGCGGGGTGAGACACCGAGCGAGAGCGTTTCCGCCTCACGCGTCTTCTTTACGATTTGCAGGGCGTAGTCCACCAGCGAGTCGTCCACTTTCACCTGCGTGACTTCATCCTGCATGGCGATAATGTCCGCTCCGGTGGCCACGGGTTTCACCGTGTCGAGGCGTGCAGCGCCGGCTTCTGAACGCAGGATCTCACGTTCATTCCCGGCCTGCGGGTAGCCCATGCGTACGCGAAGCAGAAAGCGGTCAAGTTGCGATTCGGGCAGCGGATATGTGCCATGGTGCTCGATCGGGTTCTGGGTTGCGATCACTAGAAAAGGCTGGGGCAGCGGGTGCGAGCGTCCGTCCATGGTTACCTGGCCTTCATTCATGGCTTCCAGCAACGCGGACTGGGTCTTGGGTGTCGTGCGATTGATCTCATCGGCCAGCAGCACGTTGGTGAAGACTGGACCGGCTTTGAATTCGAACTGGCCTTCCGCGGCGGAATACACGGAAATGCCCAATACATCGGAGGGCAGCATGTCACTGGTGAACTGAATGCGTTGAAAACTGCAATCCAGCGTCCGGGCCAGCGCATGGGCCAGCGTGGTCTTGCCGACGCCCGGAACTCCTTCAATCAGCAGATGGCCGCGCGCCAGCACGGAGACCAGCGCAAGGCGCAGGACCTCGTCATTGCCGCGAATAATCGTACGCAGAGACTGCTCAATCGCCGATGCGCGAGAACTGGTGACGGAAGAATTTGCAGTCTGGACTTGAATTGGGGCCATCGACTTGGTTTCTATTGTATCGCTGTAGCGCACAAAGTGTTGTTCCTGTTCTCATTACTATGCGGGGATCAGGCGAATTCCTCAAGCGACGAAAGGGCCAATACCGATGCCCAAAGTAACTTCTGCCGCCACAGGCCGCCCATCAGATAGATCGCTTAGGGCGGGCGGATATTGCGCCTTCGGATTGTTGAGGCAAGAGGTTTAGAGACAGTGAAAGCGGCAAGTGGTGGCTGAGGGCCAACCTCACTGATACTCTGCCGGCCTTCCCGTCAGACGCTCAATGCGCTTTTCAATCGGCGGATGGGTGGAGAACAGGTTCCCGAAATTCAATCCCATCATCGGCTTCACAATGAAGAGATGCGCGGTGGAAGGAGACGCCATCAGCGGAATGCGCTTGGAATAGGCGTCTAACTTTTGCAGAGCGCTGGCCAGCGCCATGGGATTGTGCGTCATATCCGCGCCGGTGGCGTCTGCCTCATATTCACGCGTGCGTGAAACCCACAATTGGATCAGCATGGCTGCGAGCGGAGCCAGAAGCAGCATTAGAATTCCGCCGCTGCGGTCGCGATTATCGCGGTCGCCACCCAATCCAAACCACATGCCCATGCGGGCCAGGATAGTAATGGCCCCGGCTAGCGTGGCGGCAATCGAACTGGTCAAAATGTCGCGATTGCGCACGTGACCAATTTCATGCGCCAGTACGCCTTCAAGTTCTTCGTCATTCAGCAGCTGAAGAATGCCTTGCGTTACCGCCACCGAGGCATGCCTGGGGTTCCGGCCGGTAGCGAAAGCGTTCGGTGAATCTGTGGGGATCACGTACAGCTTGGGCATCGGTAGGCCGGTCTTCTGCGTCAACCGCTCCACAACCGAATAAATTCGCGGAAGCTCTTCACGCGTGACGGGCTGGGCACGGTACATGGCCAGGGCGATCTTGTCAGAGAAAAAATAAGAAACAAAGTTCGTGACCGCGGCGATGAGAAAGCCCAGGATCATTCCATTCTGTCCGCCAAAGTATTCCCCTACACCAATGGCCAGCACGGTGAGCAGAGTAAGCAGAAGGAATGTTTTCAGGTTATTCATAACGGTAGTTTGATGATAAATCCGACAGAACGATTCCCAAAACCAGGAACCGGCGAACTCTTATGAAGGGGAATACTTCTCAAATGCCAATCTCTAATTGTTAAGTCTCGTAAAGACCGAGTCCGGAGAGTGCAAGTGACTGCAAATAAACACAGCTTCAGCGCATGGTGAACGGGAACATTAAAACTTCTAATAATTCTCTAATAAATTACTAATAGATCCTTGGGTACTCTCTTGGCAGGCCAATATCGTAATCGATAGGCTCCGCCATGACGGCGCCACCCTCTACGATACTTCCGGGCTTCCCTCCGCTAAGCGTGCCTCCGCGGAGATGTTTTTTCCATGTCTTGAAATCTGAAGTCTTGCACCACATTTAAGGAGCGCAGCTATGAGTCACAACGATGACGGCTTTTTCTTATCAGAAAAATCCTCAAAGGCACGCATACGGGAAGCCGAGAATGCCAGAAAAAATCGGGCAGAAATCCTCAAAGCTTTCTCCCAGGGCAAAGTCACCCGGCGTGAATTAGTGAAATGGGGCCTGATCACGACTGGTGGCATGCTTGCCCCCATTCACGGCCTGAATCCTTTTGTTAACAGCGCTTACGCCAGCGGCGGCGGCGGCAATATTGGCAACGGCATACCTACCGGCGCGCCGGCCAGCCCGACATTTGGAGTGCAGCCTTTCAGCACACCGATGCCGCGGTTTGACGTGGCCCAGCGTATTCCGAACCCATTGACCGGTGGCTTGACTCCGGTTCCACAGGCGCAGTCTAACCAGACGCAGCAACCTCTGGATCCAGCCTTGGTCAACGGACAGACCGGCCTGACCGGCCCCGTCGAAGGCCGTCCACCGGGACCAA
>JBARMK010000404.1:0-2853 GCA_049802395.1 Candidatus Angelobacter sp. | reverse complement strand
ATGCCAAAACTGGCTCCCTGCTGCGCGAGGCTGTGGACGTCGAATACATCGTTGTCGACAACAATAAAGAAGCGCTGGCCCTCGAAAACAACCTGATCAAGCAGAAGAAGCCGCGCTTCAATATCCTTCTGCGCGACGACAAGACTTATCCCTATATCAAGCTGACCCTGGCTGAGCGCTATCCCCGTGTCTACGTCACGCGGCGTCTGCGCCGGGATGGCAGCATCTATTACGGGCCATATTTCCCCGGCAATCTGGCTTACCGCATTGTCGACCTGATTCATCGCAGCTTTCTCGTCCCTTCCTGCAAAGTCGATCTCACTCGCTACCATCTGCGGCCGTGCTTGCAGTATTACATCAAGCGCTGCCTGGGGCCCTGCGTGCAGGATCTGACCACGCCGCAGGCGTATCAGGAAGCCGTGCGCGATGTGCAGCTCCTGCTGGAAGGCCGCCAGACCGATCTCTCCAAATCACTACGCACGCGTATGGAACAGGCGGCCCGTGACCAGGAATACGAGCGCGCGGCCCGCTATCGCGACATGATTTCCACGGTCTCTCAGCTCCAGGAAAAGCAGCGCATCGCTGCCGCCGAAGGCGACGACCAGGACGTCTTTGGCTACCACTTTGAAAATGACATGCTGGCCGTGAATGTCTTTCACATGCGCGGCGGCAAAATTCTCGATCGCCGCGAGTTCTTCTGGGACGAACTGCCGGAAATCGCCCAAACTCCAGAAGCAAAAGAAACAAGTGGAGCGCAGCCGCCCTCGGCTGTGCTATCGACGGGTGCTGAATCCTTCTCCGCAGGCGAGGGCGCCTGCGCTCCATCTTCTTTTTTGGAAGATGGACGTGCTCCATCCCCTTCTTTCTTCCCCGGAGACTTCTTTTCCGCTCTGATGAAGCAGATTTATATCGACCAGCAATACGTTCCGCGCGATATCCTTTCGCCCGTGGACTTTGAAGATCGCGCCACGCTGGAAGAGCTGCTGACGGAAAAACGCGGCAGCAAAGTCGAGATACTGGTCCCGCAGCGCGGCGAAAAGCGCTCCCTGATTGACCTGGCCGCCCAAAACGCCAAGCAGTCATTCGACCAGCGTTTCCGCGTCATGAAGCCCGCTGCCAAAGCCGTGCAGGAATCGTTGCAGGATGCACTCGGCCTTCCCGATGTTCCCACGCGCATCGAGTGCTTTGACATCTCCCACATACAAGGCGCGGAGACCGTGGCTTCCATGGTCGTGTGGGAAGACGGCAAGATGAACAAGAATGAGTACCGTAAGTTCATCGTGCGCACCGTGCAGGGCGTTGACGATTTTGCCTCCATGCGCGAGGTGGTCACGCGCCGCTACAAACGCCTGCGCGACGAGAACAAGCCATTCCCCAGCCTGGTCCTGGTCGATGGCGGTCTCGGCCAGCTTCACGCTGCGGCCCAAGCGTTGGACGAACTGGGCATTACCAACCAGCCGCTGGCCGCAATCGCCAAGAAAGAAGAGATCATTTACGTTTTTGGCCAGGAAGACGATCCCATCGTGCTCGACCGCCACTCGCCCGTGCTGCACCTTGTTCAGATGGTCCGCGACGAATCCCACCGCTTCGCCGTGACTTTCCATCGCAAACGCCGCCAGATGCGCGACCGCCAATCTGAACTGCTGGAAATTCCCGGCGTAGGCGAGCGCACCCGGCAGAGATTGCTGCAGCACTTCGGCAGTGTCCGCGCCGTGCAACAGGCTGATGCCGCCGCGCTGGGCGCGGTCCTCACCAAACCCCAGGCTGAGGCAGTTCTGCGGCATTTCCAGAAAACGTCGCAAGGCTAGTATCGTGCGTCGTTGAACGCAGGACGAATCGTGAAGCAGATGGCAGCTTAAGTGTGGCCCCCGAAGCTGGAGAACCAAACTGGACACACCAACAGAATAAAAGTTGCTGTATCGTCTGTGCTGGACGCCGCCAGGCTCACTTGGCTGCCGGTACAATCAAACCTTGAGGATCATCCTTTGCTGATCGCGTTTGCGGGATTACCCGGAACCGGAAAGACCACGCTCGCCAAGGCTATTGCGAAGAGATACTCTGCCGTTTATCTACGGATCGATACTATCGAGATGGCGATTCGCACAACTGAGATGCTACGGGAGGACATTGGCCCCGCTGGCTATGTCGTTGCCTATTGGGTGGCGGAAGAGAACCTGCGCTTGGGTCACGTCGTCGTGGCTGACTCGGTGAATCCTCGCCAGATCACTCGCGAGTCATGGTCTCTCATTGCACGAAATGCGGACGTGCCGTTGGTTGAGGTAGAAGTGCTTTGTTCCGATCCCGTTGAGCACCGGCGCCGAATCGAAAGTAAGAAATCGGACCTCGACGGGTTGCCTCCTCTAACCTGGGCAAGTGTTTGCCATAGAACATACGAAGAATGGTCCGCGCCACACTTAGTGATTGATACGGCTGGAAAGTCTGTCGCCGAAACAGAACAGGAGTTGATTGATCGCCTTTCCGCTGCTGGTCACCTATGAGTGCTCACGTCCGGAAGTGACCTCGCAGTGACTTCCATGCAACAGAAAAATTAGCCCTGCGTTGGCGGCTGTCGGCGAGTAGAACATACCACCTCCCGGACGCTTCCTCCATGCAACTTCAGGAAATTCTCTTGAATAGCCAAGGGTACATCCTGGGATGTTTCAATGCGCCCTCGCTATCGGAGTTTCAATAATCGCCAGATACAATGGCTGCGTTTCCACCCTTAGCTTGGAAAGCTGTTCAAGGATTTGTGCGGAGTGAGGGAAGTGTCATCCATTATTGGCGCGCAACACCAGTGGAGGCGATACGTTGTGTTCTAACCAATACTTTTGTATCGCGTCTATCACTCGGAAT
>JBARMK010000403.1:0-5374 GCA_049802395.1 Candidatus Angelobacter sp. | reverse complement strand
CGAAAGCCTGCCGTGCTCCACCAGCCACATGGCGCCCGTGGCAGCCACGGGCTTGGAGATCGAACCCGCCTGAAACAAAGTCTTGGTTGTAACCGGCGTGCTGCCCCCGGCTTCAGTCACGCCAAATCCTTTGGCCCATGCGATCTGGTAGTTGTCGATCACCGCCACGCTCAAGCCGGGCACTTTATATATGTCCATCAATTGCTTCAGCGTGACTTCGAGCGGGGCCTGGTTCTCTTCGGCGGGGAGCTTGAGCAGCACGGTGTCCGCTGTGAGATCGACGGCAGATGCCGCAGGACCCTCATGGTTCGCGGCTGACGCCAGCACAACGTCGGGTGCATCCTCGCCGCATGCGCAGGTCTTGTGTGATCCCACAAATACGATCATTGCAAACAGCGCTACCAGAACGCCGAAGAAAATCCGTGTACGCAGGCGAAACCGAGTCTTCATGGCATGTCTCCAGGCAAAATATTACTCCGGGGCCCTTATTAAAGACGCCGTTGTGGCAAATTCGATAGCCGATCTTCTTCTTTCTATGTCCCCTGGTCGAAATCACAATGCCCAGCGCGGAGTGAGGAAGATGGCCGGCCGTCGATAAGAGCGCTGCCGTCGGCGACAGCTAACGAGGATTTCTCTCTGGGCCGGAAATGCATGCCACGAACTGCAAAAGTACTAAGGCGCGATTCTGTATTCCTGTCCAGCAACCCGCAAGTGCTCTGCTGGTTCATATCCAGCTGCAAGGCTGTTTGAAGTCCCTTCTCAGCAAAAAACTAGTTCCCCCCCTAGTTTGAGGCCCCATGAAATCCGCTTCGCTTCGTAGCGTTCTTGTCCCTCTTACCTCTGCTTCATTGTGCGCCGCGCTGGCATTGATGATGGCCGCGCTGGTGTTTGCGACACCCGGCAATGCCCAAGTGTCATTTCAACCCACCACCCACAGCAGCCCAAATCTTCCCAATGACGTTTTTATCGCCGACCTGAACAATGATGGCAAGCCCGACGTGATAGCCACGCAGGGTGGCAGCAACATGGTAAGCGTTTTTCTGAATAACGGCAGCGGCATTCCCGCTGGCCCATCGGGCACATTTCTGACCGGCGGCGTGAGTACTGCATCCGTTGTGACCGGAGACTTTAATGAAGACGGTTTCGAGGACATTGCCACCGCGAACTGCGGCAATAGTCCCGATCCGCCGCAGACTCCTGTCCCGTCCAGCGTCTCCATCCTGTTTAACGCCGGCGGCGGCACATCTTTCCAGCCGCACCAGGATTATCCGCTGCCTGCGTGTCCGGATACGATCGGGCGGCTCACTGCCAGTCCCGAGTCTCTCTTCAGCCTGGTGGTTTCCTACCGCCAGTCGACCATCACTCTGCTGATGAACAATGGCCTTGGACAGTTTACCGAGCGCACCATCGCCGGGCCCCCGAACACGTTCCTGGGCGGCGTTTCGGCGGCGGACTACAACGGTGACGGTCTTGACGACATTGCCGCGGTCATGGATACTTCCGGTTCCTCGGTGCAGCAGGTTGTGATCTTTTTTCAACATCCTGACGGAAGCTTCGGTCCGGCAACCCCGATTTTTTCCAGCAATTCAGGCCTCATCTCCGCCAACACCGTGGGCTTTAATGCCTCTGGCCGGCCCGACCTGCTGGTCCCGTTCACACCTGCCGCGGGCGTAAATCAACCTGCCGGCGTGTTCGCGCTGATCAACAACGGCGGAGGCAACTTCAGCTCCATCGAATTGGACGTTGATCATAGATACAGTGTCGGCAGCAAAGCCGCGGAAGGTGACCTGCAGAACAATGGCCTGCATAGCATCATTCTGCCGGTAAACGCCATAGATTCAGCCAATGCGCTCTTCGGCGCCTTCGCCATATTTATCCAGCAGAGCAAAGGCGCGTTCCTGGGACCTTTTTATTTCATGGGAAACAACGGCGGAGCGCCTAACAGAGCGGCCGTAGCTGACTTTAACGGTGACGGTCGCCCAGATTTCGTAGCCGCTGATTTCGAGGTCAATAATCTGGAGGTCTTCCTGAATACAACCACGGCTTCCACTTGTCCGTTCTTCTCCGGCGGCGCTGGCGTTCATGTTTGTACGCCGGCTCCTGGATCATCCGCGCCGTCACCGGTTGCCATTGGCGCGTCGGGTTCAGGCGGGACCTTCCCCATCGTCGCCCTGAAGGCTTACATCGATGGCATACAGGTGGCTGCGTCTGACACCAACACGCTGAACGCCGCCGTGGCCAAAGCCACGGGTAATCATCAACTGGCGGTGAACGCGTGGGACGTCAATGATGTGGTCCGTCAAACCATCGTGAACTTCACCGTCGGCGGAACCGCAGCGTGCAGCGTGCCTGCATCCGCGGGCATTCATATCTGCGCGCCCACGCAAGGGTCAACCGTCCACTCGCCCGTGGCTGTCTCAGCCGCGGCCAACGGCGGAACCGCAAAGATTTCCGCCATGAAAGCCTACATTGACGGCAAGCAGGTCGCCGCCTCTGGCAGTGGAAGCATCAGCGGCTCTGCGGCAGAAGCCGTGGGAACGCACAAGCTGACGGTAAATGCGTGGAACACAGCCGGCAAGCTGTTCCAGAGCACAGCAACTTTCACTGTGCATTGATCGTAAGTTAGGTCACGTGAAATCGGTGCCCTTCGATGGCATATCGAGGGCGCCGTTTTTGTGATGCTGGCGCTAGCAGAGCAGGCCCACCGACCAGAGAAGAAGCCATCCTTACGCCATTTTGCTTACGCCCATTTCCTGGTGAGCAGCGCCGCCGATGCGAGGGGTTGAAGATCAGTGAACTCCATGCCCTCTCATCACCCACACCAGCACGGCTACTCCGACGATGATTCGATAAATAGCAAACGGCGTAAACCCTCGACGGCGTACCCAGTTCATGAACCACGCCACCACTGCCAGCGCCACGATGAATGAAATCACAAAGCCGATGAACAACACTACCCATTCCTGGCCGTTGATTGGCATGCGCCCCAGTGGTTCACCGCCGTGTTTGGGATGCAGCGTTCGCAGCAAATCGTAGCCGGTTGCCGCGATCATGGTCGGCATGGAAAGAAAGAAAGAAAACTCCAGCGCCGCGCTTCGTGACATACCCGCCATCTGTCCGGCGGCAATGGTTGCCATGGAACGTGACGTTCCCGGAAACACCGCCGAGGCCACTTGGCATATCCCAATCCAGATGGCCTGGAATACTGACATCTCCTCGGTCCGTTCCGTCATGTGGCGGCTGCCCGGACGCGGCGTGCCAAATTGCGCGTCCACAATCCACATGATCACACCGCCAATCAACAGGGAAAGACCCATAACGTACAGGCTCTCCAAGTGCTTGCCGATGATTTTGGTCAGCAGAAATGCCGGCACCGCGGTGCAGACGAACGCAATCATCACCAGCGCGAGTGGATGCGTGAGCGCGGTGCGGTCCTGGCGCTCGCCTCGCGGAAACGTTGCGAAGAGTCGGGCAATGCGCGAGCGGAAATAGATGGGGAGGCACAGGATCGCGCCCAACTGGATCACGATCGAATACATCTTCCAGAAGCCGTTGCCCAGGTCGATGCCCAGCAGGGCCTCGGTGATCCGCAGGTGCGCGGTGGAACTCACCGGTAGAAACTCCGTTAAACCTTCAACAATGCCAAAGAAAACCGAGAGCAGATAGTCGTGCAAAATTCCTCCAACGCGACGCTAGCTTATGGGCTTTTTATTTTCCACGTCGTACGTGGGAATACCTTGTTGCAGGGCATAGATCAGCTCCAGCGCCTGCGGCTTCCAATCGCCTTCGGGGAAACGCGTGGCGATTTCCTGTGCCAGTTCCACGCTCTTTCTGCGCGCCTTCTCGCTTTTATCGTGCTCTCCTGCTTTATACATATCCACCAGCACGGCCTCGCGCCAGGCGGCATTAAAGATCGCCTCCGCGGCCTTGGGCGAGTCAGGATGCTCGCGGGCATACTTCTCGTACAGCTCGGCTTCCCGCTCCGGACACTTGGCCGCGCCTTTCCATGAACCGCAAAGCTTGTTGTCCAGCAGATCAAATGAGGCCAGGTCAGCCCATTTGCTGTGCGGGAATTTCTTGATCACCAGCCTCATGAACTCTTCATCCATGCCGTCGCGCATGTCCGGATTCATCTCCTGCGATATAGGACGCAGGCGGGCGTCGGCTTTTTCCAGCTGCCAGCGAATGTCTGCGGAGCGCCACAGCGCTTCGCCAGCCAGCGGTGAGTTGGGAAAATATTCATACAGCCGATAGTAGAGCCGCATGGCATCTTCCGCAGCATGTTTACGTCCGCCGCGCTGCTGCGCCTGAATTTCCGAATCGGCGGCCTCGCCAAAAATTATCTGGTCGCCGTTGCGGGTGGCGTTTGAGACCACAAAACTGCTGGGCACCCATCCGGTGATCTGCCGGTTGGTTTCACGGTCCAGATCAACATCAACCACCACCAGCACGTGCGCCCATATCTTGCCGGAAATAGTGGTGCGATCCATGATCAGGGGAACATCGCGCCCACGCGTGGCGCGAGAGAGTTGCGGTGAGCTGGCGTCCGGCGAAACGTGGATCATCACTTCATTGATGAGCGTCCCCTGCTCCTTATCCTGGACCAGCGCAAACGAGACGCGCGGAGCAATAAGCGCCGGCAGCGCCAGCAGCAGCGCCGGAATTGCACGCTTCAGTGTAAACATATTGACCTCATTCATTCGACGGACCGTACACCGGAATCTTCTTTTCCAGTTTGTACACCAGGTCCAGAGCGCGCAACCTGAAATCGCTCTGCGGATACTGGCTGGAAATTTGCTGCGTCAGCGCAGTGGCCTTTTTGCGTGCGGCCTCGCTTTTGATCGGATCGTCATCGATCCGGTACATATCCGTGAGCGCCGCCTGCCGCCACGCCGCGTTGTAAAGCGCCTCCGGTGCCTTGGCCGATTGCTGGTGGTCATGCGCGTACTGTTCAAACAACGCAGACTCCTTTTGCGGACAGTCCGCCAGGCCGCGCCATTCCGCGCAGAGCTTTCCCTCCATCAGGTCGTATGCGGCCAGCTCCGCCTGCTTCGACTGCGGAAATTTCGCGATGACCTCTTGCAGATATTTCTCCTGCGGTGGCGTTCCGGAACGAAGAAGATCGCCTTTCGCGATTTGCCAGCGAATGTCGGCTGAACGCCACATCGCCTCAGCCGCCAGCGGCGAAGCGGGAAAAAGTCCAGCCACCCGGCTATAAAGTCGCATGGCGTCATCGGCTGCGCCTTTGCGGCCTCCGCGCTCTTCCGCCTGCCGCTCCGACGCTGCCGCCTGGCCAAAGATAATCTGATCGCCATCGGCAGTGGCAGCGGTGATGACCGCCTGTCCCTGCAGCCAGCCGGTGACTTCCTTGGAC
>JBARMK010000402.1:0-3079 GCA_049802395.1 Candidatus Angelobacter sp. | reverse complement strand
GTTTGGAAATTGTGTAAATAATCAGTAAAGATGGTTCCCTAATCTGTATTTAAACGTGGAAAACTTCTCGATGCAAAAATTTGCAGAGTGGAAATTGTTTTTTGGATCCGAAATCGCTTTAGAAGTGCAGGAGTGAATCGCACGCCGGATTGCGACGGTTGAGGAGTGGCTTGAAAAATTCAATGAGCGATACGAACAATTCCGTCTTACTCCATCGAAAGTCAACACTGCCATACGGCAGTGCCAAGACCAACTTGCCGTTGACATCAGAACGTTTATCTCTTAGCTTAAAGACTTAAGAGTTCCGGCTATGGCTTCGCGAAAAATCATGGTTCCCACTCGGGCCGAGCTTCACATCTTGCACGCGCTTTGGGATCTGGGGCAGGCCACGATCGAAGAGATCATTCATCATCCAGGCTTTGCCAGCCCTCCAAATTACAAGACGACCCAGACCATTCTGCGTATCATGGAAGAGAAAGGTCTGGCTCGGCACACCGCCCGCGGACGGGTTTTTGTATTTGAAGCACACATCACCAGTGAGCAGGTTGGCAGGCTTTCCGTCAGGACCTTGCTAAAAGAGAACTTTCAGGGGTCTCCGGCAAAACTGCTCGTGAACCTGCTGGAGTCGGGACCTGTGGATGCGGCGGAGTTGCAGGAATTAGAGACCCTGATCCAGAAATACCGCATCAAAAAGACAACGACCCCCTAGCAGCAAGCCATATACAAAGTCAGGATAGCGTATGAGTTCAGAGTTGAACCTCCATTTTGCCGGAATCTTTTTGAGCTACTCGCTCCAGATTGCGGCAGCTTACCTTGGCTGCTGGCTATTGAACCGTCTGCTGCCTCGACCTCAGCAACGGTTTGTCGTATGGATGGCACTTCTCCTGGCTGCCGTAACGTACTGGCTTGGCTTAATAGCGTGGCAGCTTCGCGCCCTGGCTGGCTCAGTCACAATCGCGGGTAATGCCAAGGCAGATTTGTCGACGCTTGATTCCCGTTTCCTGGTACCGCTCGGTTGGAGCCGCGCGATTCTGGTATCCTCTGAAGTCTTTGTTATCGTCTATCTCACATTTGTCATTGCCTTGATTGCCGTGGCCCTTTGGCGGCATCGTAGTTTGCGTTTATTCTTGCAGCAGGGAAGGCCCGCTTCTGACGCAATAGCCAGCCTTTTTGATAGGACTCGCTGCGACCATGGTGTTTCACGCTGTGAGCTCGCAGTCTTCGCCAATCTGGCGTCACCGGCCACTGCCGGATGGTTGCGGCCGCGGATTCTGCTCCCGGCGATCTGCGAAAAACTGGGCCCGACGCCGCAACTTGCCGATGCGCTTCATCACGAAATGGTCCATGTTGCGCGGCACGATTACCTGTGGTCCGGCTTGAGCGCTCTAATCTGCCGTCTTCTTTTTTTTCATCCTGCTGTCTGGTACGCGAAGAAACATATACGCATGCAGGCGGAATTGGCTTGCGATCTTGCCGTCATCGAATCATGCCCGGAGCATCGTGCCGACTATGCCGACAGCCTGGCTGCGTTTGTTCGTTTGCGCATGGTGGTGGAGCAGACGACGGTAGGAATCGATTTTGCCGCGACTTCAAGTTTGAGAACACGCATCCGCTTCATTTTGTCCGAACCGAAACCGTTGCACTGGTGGAAGCGTGCCTCGCGAGCGGCGGCTGCTCTGGCTGTGATGGTGATGTTTGCTATAGTCGCGCCGGCGCTGACAATTTTCTTGAACTTCGACCACCCTTTACGCCAGGGAGCTTCCATACCGCAAACCGCTGTACGGCCCCTTCATGACTCACACGAACCAAAGCATCGAGGACCTGCGGCATCGGCACAGGACCTCGCCAGAATTCAGGCTCAGCCCTGGATACCAGAGACAACGGCATACACGCTGACCAGCAGCAGCCGGCCAACAAGTGCAACGGAACCTGCCAGCGAGTTGGATCGGCCATGGCGAGAGTCACCGCAGTCCATGAAGTATCCATCGGTATCCAATGTGCTTATTTCTACCGTTGGGGTTGCGCTGGGACGAGGCCGCGACCGGGACAAGGATGATCACGATAAGCGCTCTTCTTCTCCACAATAATTCTTAACGTTCAGCAGGTATTTTCCCGCCCTTTGCGGCATCCAAATCTTTGAAGTCTTATACATTTAAGAGTATATTTTTTAGAGGCTCCATAGAGGGTAATTGGATGAGTCTGTCGAAGTTCACTTCACTGGTTCCTGGCTTTGCCCGCATCGGCGAGACCAAGACCGATGAACGGACCAGCTACGCCGACCATGTCAATCCGCAGTGGGTCAGGTTGTTGAGCTTGCTGGATATGAATGTGCGATATACGCGGTGCGCTGGAGCAGAACTCCACACACAGGACGGAAACCGCATCCTGGATTTTCTATCCGGCTACTGCGTACACAATCTCGGGCACAACCATCCTGACGTCATTGCCGCGCTGCATGTCGAATTGGACCAGAGCGGACCTGCGATGCTGCAGAGCCATGTCCCTCAATCGGCAGGTGAACTGGCGGCGGAGTTGTGCCGTCGCGCAGCCGGGCGGCTGAACAAAGTTTATTTTTGTAGCTCCGGAAGCGAGGGCATTGAAACCGTCATCAAGTTTTCGCGCTTGCATACCCGGAGGCCGGGCTTGCTGTACTGCCAGGGCGCGTTCCACGGACTTACTTGCGGCGCCCTCTCGCTCATGGCCGATTCCTCATGGGCCCAGGGATTTGCTCCGCTGCTGCCCGGTGCGGAAAACATTCCCTTTGACAACCTACCCGAACTCGAGAGCAAGTTAGCCACCAGAAAATTTGCCGCGTTTATCGTGGAGCCCATCCAGTCTGAAGCTGGAGTACGATTGCCGGCAGAAAACTATCTACAGACGGCCCAAGTTCTCTGCCGAAAATACGGCACATTGTTCGTTCTGGACGAGGTACAGACGGGCCTCAATCGCACGGGACCTTTTCTTGCGGCGCACCGCTGGCAACTGGCCCCGGACATGGTGGTGCTTGCCAAAGCGCTGAGCGGCGGCCTGGTTCCCAGCGGCGCTGTTCTGATGTCGGACGAAATCTACGAATCCGTTT
>JBARMK010000401.1:0-19116 GCA_049802395.1 Candidatus Angelobacter sp. | reverse complement strand
CTTGAGATTACCCGCAACGGTAATTTCTTCCACGGGGTAAGCGAGTTCGCCATTTTCGATCCACAAACCACTGGCTCCCCGAGAGAAATCGCCCGTGACCATGTTCACGCCGAAACCGAGGAACTGTACTACGTAGAGTCCGCTCTTTATGTTGCCGATGATCTGCTGCGGAGTGCGGTCACCCTTTTGCAGAAAGAAATTGCCGGAGCCGATGGAGGGACTGCCGGCCAGCCCGCGCGCGGCGTTACCAGTCGATTGCAGGCCCAGTTTCTTTGCCGTATAGGTGTTGAGCAGGTAGGACTTAAGGATGCCGTTCTCAATGACCACCGTGCGTCGCGTGGGTACGCCTTCTCCATCAAACGGCTCAGTCCCGAAGCCTCCGGGAATTGTGCCATCATCGATAACGGTAATATTTGACGCGGCAATTTTCTCCCCCAGCTTGCCGGCCAGGAAGGATGATTGGCGATAGATGGAGTCGCCGTTAGCGGCGTCAAAGATGTTATCCAGAATCGAGCCTGCAACCTGCGGATCAAGCACGATTGGGACCTGTGTGGAAGCGATCTTGCGAGCACCAAGACGGCGCAGGGTGCGTCGAGCCGCTTCACGTCCTACGGCCTCCGGTGTTTCCAATTTGGATAGCGTGCGGGCCAGGGAAAACCAGTAATCGCGCTGCATTGCGCCGTTATCATCCTGAGCGATGGGAGCGGCGTAGATGGAGCAGTGCGAACGCCGGAACTCGCCGGCAAAGCCATGGGAGTTGGCAAGGACCTTGTAGCTCTTGCCGGCGTCAAAGGAACCACCATCAGAATTCTTCATCCGCGGATCAGCGTCCAGCGCGGCCCGCTCTGCCCGGCGCGCATAGTCAATACGCTCCTCTGGAGGAAGCGAGTAAACATCCTTGCAATAAAGCTGGAGATCGCCGGCAAGAGAGCCCAATTGACCGGGCTCAGGAATGCCGGCGTAGGGATCTTCGGAAGTCACTCGCGCCAGCTCGAGAGCGCCCTTGATCAACCTCTGAATTCCGTCTTCCGTAAAATCGCTGGAATAAGTGCTGGCGCTGCGCTGGCCGATAAAAACGCGCAAGCCCATGGCGCGCGAGCCAGATTCTTTAAGAGTTTCAACCTCGCCCATGCGAATGGTGGTGGAAAACTCATCACCTTCGCGCACCACGGCTTCAGCCGCAGTGGCCCCTGCTTTCATGGCGCTGTCTACAACACTGGTGGCGAGATCGCGCAGCTCAGCGTCCACTACGTCAACTGTTTGCGTTTGGGTTACCATCTCAATTCGCGCTGACTTTCATCGGGCCGTGCCACCCACCGTCATGCTGTCAAGTTTAAGCGTCGGAATACCCACCCCGACGGGCACAGACTGGCCCTCTTTCCCGCAGGTACCCACACCTTCATCAAGCTGGAGATCATTGCCCACCATTGAGACTTTGGTCAGCGCGTCCGGTCCATTGCCGATCAGGGTGCAGTTTTTGAGTGGAGAAGTAACCTGGCCATTTTCGATCATATAGGCCTCAGAAGCGGAGAAGACAAACTTCCCGTTGGTGATATCCACTTGCCCGCCGCCGAAGTTTACCGCATAAACGCCGCGTTTCACCGAGCGGATGATGTCTTCAGGGGAATCATCTCCGGCCAGCATGTAGGTATTGGTCATGCGCGGCATGGGAATGTGCTGATAGCTTTCGCGGCGGCCGTTGCCGGTGTCAGGCATGCGCATCAGTCGCGAGGAAAGCTTGTCACTTAGAAAGCCCTTGAGAATTCCGTTTTCGATCAGAACCGTGTTGCGCGTGGGAGAGCCTTCATCGTCCACATTGATGGAGCCGCGGCGCGATGGCAGCGTGCCGTTGTCCACTACGGTGCATTTGTCCGAAGCTACGCGCTTACCCAGCATGCCGCTGAAGGCCGAGGTGCCTTTACGGTTGAAGTCGGCCTCCAATCCGTGGCCAATGGCTTCATGCAGCAGGATTCCCGGCCAACCGGGCCCGAGCACCACTTCCATTTCCCCTGCGGGCGCTTCGCGAGCTTCAAGCTGGATGATGGCCTGGCGCGCGGCATCGTGCGCGAAGTATTCCGGTGTTTTCTCGGTAAGGAAATGATCGATGCCGACTCGTCCGCCGCCGCCAGCAGCGCCTTTGGAGGAGTTTTCGCCGGATTTGGCGATGCAAGTCATGCTGAAGCGGGCCAGCGGCTGCACGTCGGTAGCAAACGTCCCATCGGAGCCGATCACCAGGATTTGACGCGTCTCGTCGAAGTATCCAGCGCGCACCTGCACGATGCGCGGATCATAAGCGCGGGCCGATCGATCCGCTCGCATGACCAGATCCAATTTGGCGGCGATGTCAGCGTCAGCCGACGGAGAAGCCACAGGATAAAGCTGATGGACCGAGCTTTCTTTGAATCCCTGAATCGGGCTTTTTGCCGGGCCACGGGCAATCAGGGCGGCTGTCCGGGCGGCGCGAAGGATCTTCTCCGGAGCCAGATCATCAGTATAGGCATAGCCGGTGCGCTCGCCGGAGAGAACGCGAACGCCACATCCGGCGGAGATCCCCTGAGAAGCTGATTTAACGATGCCTTCATCCACGCTGATGGAAGTGGACGTTAAATATTCAAAATAGAGATCGGCGTACTCGCCGCCGGCGGATAGCGCTTCTCCGAGATAACGTTCAAGATCGTGAGGGGTAATGCCAAACTTCGCGAAGAAAAGATTCTGATTTTGCGTCATGTCTGCTTAATTGGATGATTCGCAGGCCGCGAAAGGCGCATTCGCCTGCTTTCCCTATTCTCCCACTTTTCCATCTCTGGTAAGCATAAGAGTCAGGATTCCCTCAGAAAATAGGCATTTTCGGCGAGATTTCCTGGTGTTTCGCCCGGGAATGTCTCGCAGTCCGATATTCGAGCGCTTCCCTAGTCGCCGCAGGCGGGAAGCAGCTCTGGTTCCGAGGGTAAAGACGCTGGAGGCGGGGGAGCATTGCCGCTCAGCAGCTCTTCGAAGAACTGCTCCACGCTGGCCAGGATCGCGGGGCCAGTATGGGCGTCATAGCAGGCGCGGCGCAAGGCGGTCCCATTGGGCACACCATGAGTAAACCAGGCGACAAACTGCTTCATCTTGCCCGGTGAGCCGTGCATGGATTCATCCACCAGCATCTTGAAATAAGTGCGAATCATCTGGTAACGGTCGGCGTCCGTCGGCTGGTCGTAACGCCCGGATTCAGCATGCTGGCGAATCTGGCGGAAGATCCAGGGATTTGAAGCGGCGGTGCGGCCGATCATCACCCCGTCGCAGCCGGTTTCAGCCACCATGGCGATGGCATCTTCCGGGGTCCGGATGTCGCCATTGCCCACAACAGGCAGCTTTGTTGCAGCCTTGACTGCGGCGATCCACTCCCAGCGTGCATTGCCGCTATAACCTTGCTCACGTGTGCGGGCGTGGAGCGCGACACCGTTGAGCCCGCAGTCCTCAGCCATTTTGGCCAGTGGAACGCAAACGATGTTGTCGTCATCCCAGCCCAGGCGGAATTTGACGGTGAAGGGTATCTTCACTGCGGCGCGTACAGCTTCAAAGATCGTGCCGATCACGGGCAGGTCTTTCAGCAGTCCGGAGCCGCCATTGCACTTGACCACGCGCTTGGCGGGGCAGCCCAGGTTCAGGTCCACCAGGTCGAAGCCGGCATCCTCCACGATCTTGGCGGACTCGGCCAGCGTGTACGGATCACTGCCAAAAAGCTGCGCGGCGATGGGATGCTCATCTTCATAGAAAGTCAGGTAGCGTTTGCGCTTGGATTCGCGTGTGCGGAAGAGCCCGTCGGCAGAGGTGAATTCGGTCATGAGCAGGCCGCAAGCGGACCTCTCTTTGAAAACCGCAGAGTTTTGATCCGAGCCTTCACTATGGCGCACCTGATGCAGTTCGGGAGCTTGCTGTTCGCCCTCTGCTTCTGCTTCATCGGGGGGCGCCATTACATCTTGCGCACTGCGGACGAAGCTGGCGTTACGTATGAAGCGGCGAAAGACCGTGTCCGTGACACCAGCCATGGGAGCCAGGACAGTGGCCGGGGTGATGTGAACGTTGCCAATCTGGAGAGATTCCGGCACGCACGCGCCTTGCGGCGCTATGGTGGCATTGGCCGGGTTTTCCCAGAATTTTTTCATGCAAAAATCTGACCACAAAGGACCCGAAGTAACATCAAAGATTTTCTCGCGATTGCGAGGTGCTTTGTAACACCCCGCACAATCAGAATTCTATCTTGTTGCTTCTTCGTGTCTTTTGGCGTTTCAAAAAGCAAAGCCTCCGCCGCGGCGGAGGCCCCTTACAAACTGCCGCTATTTCTTTGCGTCAGCGGTCTTCGCAGCGGCCTTACTGGAATCGGACTGGGCGTATTTCCGGCGGAAACGCTCCACGCGTCCGGCGGTATCCACCAGCTTCTGCTTGCCTGTAAAGAACGGATGGCAATTGGAGCAGATTTCCAGGTTGATATTGCCCTTGTGGGTAGACCGGGTAGTAAAGGTGTTTCCGCATGCGCAATGCACGCGCGTCTCTTCGTACTTGGGATGAATTGCTGCCTTCATTTGCCTCTGACCTTTCGCGGTAAAGCGTTATTTTACCTTAAATTAGCGGAGTTTGGCTAGGTTCGGCGCGCTGAGTTTGGATGATCGATTTCGGCAAAGGATTCAATACATGCCCACAGGAGTCGAGCTCATTTCACCAAAGTTTCGTATTTGATTCCCCGGGTGCTTCCCGAGCGGCGCCTTTTGGGTTTTGCTGGCCAAGGGCAATCTCTTGCGACTACAATATGTCCGTTTGCATCTCATTCGATGACAGGCGGTATCGGGGGTTCCCGAACTGCACTGGAGGCAAAATGAGCGTTACTTCCTTCAACGGAGGGCAGCTTCCGAGCGCCCGATCGAAAGTCACCATCACCACAATCCACGATAAAAAGCAGCGGCGTGAGCCTATCACCTGCCTGACTGCTTATGACTACGCCACTGCCCGGCTGGTGGACGAGGCCGGGATTGACATAATCCTGGTGGGTGACTCGCTGGCGCAGGTGGTGCTGGGCTATGACAACACCTTACCCGTAACCATGGACGAGATGCTGCACCACACGCGGGCCGTGCGGCGCGCGGTGAAATCGGCCATGGTGATAGCCGACATGCCCTTTGGGGCATATCACGAAGACGAAAAAGAAGGCGTGCACAATGCCCTGCGCTTTGTGAAGGAGTCAGGCGCGGAGGCGGTGAAACTGGAGGGTGGGGCGCAGCGCGTTGGCTTGGTCAAGCGCGTGCTTGATGCCGAGGTGCCGGTAATGGGGCACATCGGGTTGACGCCGCAGTCGCTGCACAAGATGGGCGGCTACAAGGTCCAGGGTAAAGATTTTTCCGGCATTGAGCGCCTGATGAAAGATGCCGTGGCGCTGGACAAGGCGGGCGTGTTCTCGATTGTGCTGGAAGGCGTGCCGCGCGAAGTTGCGGCTATGATTACGCGCGAGGTCAGCGCGCCGACGATTGGCATTGGCGCTGGTCCAGAGTGCGATGGCCAGGTGCTGGTCTTCCATGACATTTTGAACCTCACGTTTGCCGAGCCGGCCAAGTTTGTCCGCCGTTATGCCGATGCCAGCGCGTTGATCACCGGCGCAGTGCAGCAGTTCAAGGCCGATGTTGAGAGCGGCAGTTATCCTTCAGACGCTGAGTCATATCATCTTCCGAAAGAGACGAAAGTGGAATTGGAAGCGATCCTGCGGCGGAAAGAGATGAAGGCGTATTCGAGGTAGCCGCTAGCCACTAGCTCAAGTGGGGAGGAGGAAGTTTTTCGTCGAGAGAACCGAAAGGCTTTCTCGATGCCGCGAAAACATGAATTGCCGGAACTTCCCGCATATCGCTAATTGGATTTTTTGGGATCGCAAAATTCGTTTCGTACATTGGAGCTAGCATCCAATGTTGCCATTCAGGCTAGATGCTAGCAGCTATGTTCCCCATGCTCATCCTGACCTCCGCCGCAGAAGTCACAGCAGTCAGCAAAGAAGCGCACCGTGGAGGCAAGAGCGTGGGCTTTGTGCCCACCATGGGCGCGCTGCATGAAGGGCATCTCTCACTGGTGCGCACGGCGCGCGCACATTCTGATGTAGTCGTCGTTTCGGTCTTCGTCAATCCCAAACAGTTTGGGCCGATGGAAGATTTTTCCAAATATCCTCGAGACGCTGAGCGCGACTCCGCGATGCTGGCGGCGGAAAAGACCGACTACCTTTTTCTGCCATCGACGGAAGAAATGTATCCGCAAGGCGCAACCTCATGGGTCACGGTTGAAGAGCTGAGTGAAAAGTTGGATGGCCGCTCGCGTCCCGGACACTTTCGCGGCGTCACCACCGTAGTTGCCAAGCTGTTCAACATCGTCCAGCCTGATCTCGCGTTCTTTGGCCAGAAAGATGCCGCGCAGGTAGCGATTGTGAACAAGATGGTGCGCGACCTGAACTTTGACGTTCGTATATTGGTCTGTCCGATCGTCCGTGAATCCGATGGGTTGGCCATGAGTTCACGCAACGCCTATCTGAGTCCAGAGCAGCGCAAGCAAGCTGCGGTACTGTACCGCTCGCTGATGCGTGTGCAGAGCCTGGCCGACCGCGGTGAGAGCAGCTCGGCCAGGCTGCTTGTCGCCGGCACACAGGTGATGGCGGAAGAAGCGGCGGTCAAGCTGGACTATTTTGAGATCGTAAATCGTGACACGCTCGATCCTGTTTCTGATATTTCCGGCGGAGCGCTGGTGGCCGTGGCCGCGTACGTTGGCAGCACCCGCCTGATCGATAACATTGTGGTGAGCGGAAAAGGACAGGCCGCCGCGCCGCGATAAAAGCTGAGTAGCTTTCACTTTCGTGAAACGAAAGCATTGCCGCCGATCAAGTAGCGCAGCGGCATCTCGGCTGATTTCGTGATACCAATGCGCGGCGTGACGGCGATTTGATCTGCGACGAAACCATCAGTCATCACCTGAAGATCGGCCGCGGCTGAAACCATGTCTTTGCCGTTGTCGCGTGGACGAGTAATGCCTAGAGCTTCACAGAGGCGTCCCGGACCGCTGGCAAGCTTGCGCAGATCGCGCACCGTTGTGAGATCAAGGTCAGCCAGATCGCGATGCTTCGCCATCTGAGCGATGCCGGAAACGGGTTCCAGTGCGCGGATCAGCAGACAGCCCGCATCCCCTGCGGGCAGACACGAGATATTGAGGCAGTAATGAACGCCATAGATGAAATAAACATAAGCGTGGCCAGGCGGGCCGAACAGGACGGCGTTGCGCGCGGTGTGCCCCGCAGCAGCGTGCGCGGCCAGATCGTCGGCGCCGAGATAGGCTTCAACTTCAACAATGCGCCCAGCCAGCTGCTTGCGTCCCTGTTTGCGCACGATTAGCTTGCCCAGCAATTCGCGCGAGACGATTCGCGGGTCACGATTGAAAAAGGCGCGCGGCAGAAGTTTGGCAGGTTTGGTCATCGGTTCTCGGTGTTCATACGGGTCGCGATTGCACGTGAGCAAACCGTTCCTTCAGCCGCAGGAAAGGGCTTTCCAGCCAATGATAGGAAGCTGCGGCCAAAAGAATGGTAAACGTCAGCCCAAGAAATGATTGGGCCATCACTTGCAACGGCCTCGACGCTGGTATCAATCGCGAGGCGCAGAAATGAGCAAACTCATGCACGACGTAGAGTCCGTAGGAAATCTTTCCCAGATACAGAAGCCGTTTGTTACGCAAGAAGCCATGCCAAGATCCGAGCACTGATAGCAGGATCGCTGCGCTCGCAAACGAAGTGATAGGATGACCCGCTGCCAACCGCCATGTGCTTACAGTTGGAGGATTGCCGGAGACGCTGAACGCATACGTTGCAACCCACGTCGCAACTCCGGCGGAAAGAAGAGCAATCCGCTGCAAACGCGACAACGCTGGAAAGCTGTTGCCTAACAGCGCAATGAGCACGCCCAGTGCAATGGGATCGAGCCGCGTGAAGGTGTTGTATTCCATCGCCTCAATCGGCGCTGCCGATGCCGCAAGCCAGATGCGCCATAGATTGGCGATCAGCAGCAAGAACACTGCAACCACCGCGATCGTACGCACATTGGCTCGTCGCAAGGCCAGCGGCCACGCCAGATAAAATTGCTCTTCGATTGAAACGGTCCACAAGGGAATAGCAAATGAAGCTGGCAATCCGTAAAAAACGTAAATCCAGTTTCCAGCCAGGAACGTGTATCCGGCTACATAACGCAGTGGCAATGTCTGCCCGGGAACCAGAAGCGCGGCGATAGCGGCAAAGGCCACGAAGCTGAGATAGAGCGGCCATATACGCAGAATTCGGCGCA
Organism: Candidatus Angelobacter sp.; assembly: GCA_049802395.1. Taxonomy (GTDB): domain Bacteria; phylum Acidobacteriota; class Terriglobia; order Terriglobales; family Acidobacteriaceae; genus Angelobacter. Next base: position 10,780 of record JBARMK010000401.1, on the reverse strand, counting down.
GATAAAAGCGGCGCAGGTCGAGCCTGCCGGTTGTTTCCCGCTCGCGCAGCAAAAGGCTTGTAATCAGATACGCGCTCAGCGCGAAAAACAGGTCCACGCCGTAAGCCCCCGCGCCGAAAGCCGAGATCAGCAGATTGCTCACCCAGCGCGGTGCCCCTGCTGCGTCATAGAACGCGATGGTGCGCGGCGCGGCATGAAAGATAAACACGCCAAGGAAGGCAAAAAACCTGAGCACGTCAAGTTCAGGACGATAGAAGCGTTCAGCCTGGCTCGACCGCGAAGCAACCGGGCACGATGCTACCACTGTGCTCATGCCGCGTTTCTACTGCTTTCCCTGACTTGAAGGCGAATTGCTGGACCTCACCGGATGGTTCTTTCTCTCCGCGATCCATGCATTCACGTTGCGCTCCAGGATGTCCAGCGGCAACGGCCCCGAACCGAGCACGACGTCATGAAAATCTTTTAAGTCGAACTTGTCTCCCAACTCCTGGCGTGCCCGGCCGCGCAACTCTTTGATCTTTAGTTCGCCGGTCTTGTAAGCCAGCGCCTGTCCGGGCCACGCAATGTATCGGTCAATCTCATTCGTGACATCCAATTCATGCTTGGGACAATTCTGCATGAAGTATTGGATGGCCTGATCGCGCGTCCAGTGCTTCACGTGCATGCCTGTATCGACCACGAGCCGCACCGCTCGCCACATCTCGTAGCTGAGCTGGCCAAATTTGGAGTAAGGATCGCTGTAAAGGCCCATGTCGTCGCCCAGCGACTCGGCATAAAGTCCCCAGCCTTCCACGAAAACGGTGTACTCGCCAAAACGGCGAAACATCGGCATCTCTCCCAATTCATGCGCGCGGGCAATCTGAAGATGGTGTCCAGGCACCGATTCATGCAGGGTAAGCGCCATCATTTCCCACTTGGGCCGAGTCTCTGGTTTATAAAGATTGACAAAGTAGGTACCTGCTCGCGACCCGTCAGAGGCGCCCGCGCGGTAATAAGCCGTGGTGGTGTCCGGCGCTACGGTAGCAGGAATTGCCTCCACACCGTAAGGCTCGCGCGGTAAGGTGCGGAAGACTTTGACCAGGTTGGGATCCACAGTCTTGGCCAGTGCTTTGTATGCCTGAAAAAGCTCTTCTGGAGTTTTGTAGAAAAACTGCGGATCGCTGCGCAGGAATTTGAAGAACTCATCGCGAGAACCCTTGAAGCCGGTCTGCTGTATTACCTGGTCCATTTCCCGGTTGATTCGTGCCACTTCTCTCAAACCGGTTTGATGGACCTCTTCCGGGGTAACCTGAGTTGTGGTGTAGTGCCGGACCATGTAGGCATACAGCGCGTCTCCGTGCGGAAGCTGCCACGCGCCCACCTGGTCATAACAGGCAGGCAGATATTCGTCGGAGAAGAACCTCTTGAATTTCGTAAACGCCGGCACAATCTGCTGTTCCACCGCCTGCCGTGCCTGCTGCTGGAGCCGCTGCTGATCAGCGGCTGACATATCTTTCGGAAAGCTCCGAAACGGTTTATAGAATCCGCTCTGCGTGGGATCGGTGACGATCTGTTTATCGATTTGCCCGGGAATTCGCTCCATGATGACTTTGGGATGGACCATGCGCTCGCGTATTCCTTGCCGCAAGAGCGCGGTGAACTGGTCCAGATAGGCAGGAATGGCGTGCATGCGCGCCAGCCAGTCTCCATAGTCCTTTAGAGTCTCAAAACGCAGCGCGTCACTCAGCGTGTCAATGGTTTGAGGGCCTTCACGCTGGTTAAAGTCCATGAGAAACCAGCGATATTTATATTGCTCGGTGCGATCGGCATAACGCTTCTGGAAGAGGTCATAATTCAGCTGGTCTGTCTTCGCCAGCTTGCTGCGGTTGATCCTGGCCAACTGCGCGAGTACTTCATGGTTATGTTGATCGCGGCGGGCAGCAGCTTCCGGGCTCAGGTCAGTCCAGCGATCATTCCACCGACGGTCACCCAGCTCTGAGGCCTCATCCGGCCGCTGCTGCATGTCATAGTCCCAGGCTGCGGCAAAGAGATCGCGCAGCGCCTTAGATGAAGAATGGTCTTGGGGCAAAGCGGTGCCATAATTTGCCACCAGGAGCAGCACGAAAGGCCAAACCCGCATTCGTTCCTCCGTTTCAGCGGAAAGTGTATAGCAGAATGGCTGCGGCGTTAAAATTTCAAGCGGCAGTCCGCCTTGGTAGATAGGTAAAGTTTTAGGATTGGCGTCTGTTCTGGCCGAAGACATCTGGAGGAAGCACTTATGCATTTACGCAGATCTCTTGCACTGGCAATCCTGGTCACCTTTTCGATTCTCGGCGTGAGTGCGGCCACCATCCCGTCTGGGAGCCATGCCACGGTCCGGCTCGGTACGTCTTTGAGCTCGGCGACTGCCAATGTGGGCCAGAGCTGGAGCGGGACCCTTACTAGTGATATTGTCTCGGGCGGCAAGAAGGTAGCAAAGGCGGGAGACCCGGTTAAGGGCAAAGTGACCTACGTGAATCGCAGCGGACGCCTGCACAAACCGGGTGCACTCACCTTGCGCCTAACCTCCATCAATGGGGAAACCGTCTATAGCTCGCGCGTTACCCGACAGGGCAAGAGCCATACCAAAAGCAATGCCACCAAGATCGGCGGCGGAGCCGGAGCAGGCGCGTTAATTGGCGCGCTCGCCGGAGGCGGCAAAGGGGCTGCGATTGGCGCGGCAGCAGGAGCGGGCGCCGGTACCGGAGTTGCTGTGGCCACCGGCAAGCAGGAAGTCAGGATCCCTGCAGAGAGCGTGCTTACGTTCACTATTACCGGCTCAAAATAAGAGCCGGAAGTTGTTCCAGATGCCACAATAATTGCTGGCGCAGCATTATTTCGTCTTCAACGCCGATATAACCGCCGCTGCATGCTCATCCGGCTTTAAACCGTTGATGATGGTAGCAACCCTTCCTTCAGGATTGATCACGAACGTCGTACGGTCGATCCCCATATATTTCTTCCCGTACATGCTTTTTTCCTTGAGCACGCCAAACTTTTTGACCACGACCTTGTCTTCGTCAGCCAGCAGGGAATAGGGAAGATCGTATTTGTCCTTAAATTTCTTCTGTGCTGAGGGCGTATCGGCGGAGATGCCGAATACAATCGCGCCGGCTTTCTGTATTTTCTGGAATGCGTCGCGGAACCCGCACGCCTCAATCGTTCAACCCGGCGTGTTGGCCTTGGGATAAAAGAAAAGGACTACGTTCTTGCCACGATAGTCTTTCAGGGCTACTGTTTTTCCGTCCTCATTGGCAAGAGAGAACTCCGGGGCTTTATCATTAACTTCCATGGGTTTTCCGTGTTAATAATGTCAATGAATTTATATAGCAGAAGAAGATTTCTGACCAGCATGACTGTGCTGCTGGCCTGCGTGCTGGTATTTACCGGCATTAACGCGCAACGTCGTACTCCTCACAAGCTCCGCGCCACCGCCCTGCTGGAGACCACGACGGACGCGGCAGGTATCGCTACCACCCGGGTATTTCCCATCACCATTCTGGACGAAGGCCGATTCTGGGATGCAGGCGTGTACAAAGCGTCGCCCAGGCCCATGGCACTCGACAATGGGATTGTCTATGAAGCGCAGAAATCCGGCACGCCGGTTGGCTACGTAACCATCGTAAACAGCGTGAACAGCAGCGGCTGGACCGCTCTGGGCAGATGGCAAAACATCACCATCGCCAAAAAAACTGAGGCACCGCCCCCGCCGGTCCCGGGCAGCGACCGGCCAATTCTTCATCATGGCGACTCTACCGCGCCTGCGGCTACGCCAGCAACGACCCCCGCAGCGCCACCGGCAGCGACCCCGTCACCCACAGCAAGTCCTGACCAATCTGCAGCCCAAAGTTCCGCTTCGCCCGAGCCTGAAGATGCTGACCGTCCAGTCTTGAGAAGGCGCACACCGGAGAAGGCAGAGCCATCGCAACCCGCAACGCCTCAGCCCTCTTCTACGCCAGCAACCCCGGCCCCGGCTGCAGGCGGCGTGGTGCCGCCGCGAAGCGCGCCGGTCAACACTGCTGGAACCAGGACGTACGTCGGCGTTTCTGACAATCAACCGCTCGATCCTCGCTCGTACGACTTCGTATGGAAGCGCGGGGAACGGCAGGAGATGGAAGAAAAGTTGCTCAAGCTGGCGCTGGCCCAGCTTCCACGCGAGAACGCGCAGCTCACAGTGAACTCGCTTAAGAACGTTGACATACGCTCTTTCGATCTCGACCTGAGCAATGACGCGGTGATGGTTCTGACAGCGGAAATACCCGGTAGCTATCTGGCCGCAACCGGCAAGGCCGGCACGGCAAAGTTTGTCTCTCGCTACCTTACCTTGATCGCGCGTGTCGACTTTGAAGGTGTGCCGCAGAAACTTGCCGCCAGCGTTACCGATTCATCGCGCCTGGATGTGGCGCCGCGCCTGGAATTGGTTGACGCGGTAGATGTCGATGGCGACGGTCTGGCTGAGCTGCTCTTCCACGAATACAGCTTTGATCAGAAAAGCTTCATCGTTTACGGCATCGGGCGCAGCACGGTTACCAAGGTATTTGAAGGCGCGAGCCAGCCGCTGAAGTAGAACAGCTTTTAGCGGGTTTGACACGAGACGCACGGAATTGGGAGCGCACCGTTCGTTCGCTTTTTAGTGGGCGGGTGCCTAACCGCCGCTCACGGCGGGAACAATCAATATCTCCGCGCCCTCAGGGACTTTCGTAGATAACCCGTCGGCGAAACGAATGGCCTCTTCTCCCACAAATATATTGATGTGTTGCCGCACGTGGCCCTGCTCGTCCACGATGCGGTCGCGAAGACCGGGGTGGAGCTTCCAGAGCTCCGTTAGAGCATCAGCTACGGTTGCCGAGCTGCCACCAACCGGAAGCAAGTTATTGCCGCCGGCGAAAATGGCCAGATAACTCGGTATTCTGAAGGTAACCGGCATGCGCTATCTCTTTTTCGCAGCGCGGACACGGCTTTTTGTCGGTCGCTTCGGTGCGCTTCGGACAGACGTACCCTTTGTCCGAACTTTTTTCTTATCCGCGCTTCCCCGTCTGCGTGGTGAATGTGCTTCGCCATCCCCCACCAGCGCAGCCCGCACACAAACCACAGGAGGCAGCCCTTCTATGATCGGCTGCCAGGATTTACCCTCGTCGCTAGAGCCATAGACTTTTCCGCTTCGGGTGCCAAAGTAAATTCCCGCAGGATCACAGTTATCTGTTCCCATGGCGTCGCGAAGAACAGTCTCCAGCGCATTCTGTTGCGGCAGGCCCCGCGTGAGAGGCTCCCATCTTGCTCCTGCATTCCGCGTGCGATAGACGCGCAGCTTGCCCTCGGGCGTGCAGCGATACTCATCTGATTCAACCGGCACAATGTACGCGGTATCGGGATCATGCGGGTGGATCGCCATACAAAAACCAAAGTCGGAGGGCACTCCATTCGCAATGTCTTTCCATGAATCGCCGCCATCGTCGCTCCGGTAGAGTCCCCAATGGTTTTGCAGGAACAAACGCTGCGGCTGGGCCGGATTTTGCGCTATCTTGTGTACGCACTGGCCAAACTCCGGATATTTGTCAGGCATAAATTCAGCCCGTACGCCCTGGTTGCGCGCCTGCCAGGTCGCTCCGCCATCGTCCGTGCGATACGCGCCCCCGGTGGACATGGCAACGATCATTCGCTTGGGATCGACTGGGTCAGGTAGCACCGTATGCAGACACATGCCGCCGCCTCCGGGCTGCCATTGGGGCCGATGGGGATGGTTCAGGAAACCCTGGTCCGGCGCCCAGGTCTTGCCGGCGTCCTTCGACACGAACAACGCCGCAGGTTCCACACCGCAATAGAGGGTGTCCGGCTCGGCGGGCCGCCCCATGCATATCTGCCAGATATTCTTAAGTGCCAGTTTTGACTCTTCCGGAAATTTGACCGAATAGGTCTCCGGCTCCGTGGAGGTCTTGCCGTAGTCGTCGGACGAGCAGAGCACCGTTCCCCAGCGAAAGCTCTGCTGTGACCACCACAGTCTGTGGCGACCCTGGCGTTGATCCAACGCCATGGCATACACCGGCGCCCCAATGGAATAAGGGCCGCCTACGTCCCATTTTTTCCGCGCTCCGTTGGAGCGCAGAACAAAAGCGCCTTTCATGGTGCCCACCAGCACAAGCACATCGCCCTTCTTCGCCGAGACATGTTTGACCGACGGCATAATATCCTCCAGGAAATCAACCCAATATTGTAGCCGTTCTTGCCTACAGGTTTTCGTTTTTAGAACACCGCACAAATCGGTTTGAATCGGAAGCAGCCGACCCGCTAAGATGATCCGGCAAAAATCAATCACTTTAGCGGGGCCGAAAGGACACGATGCGTAAAAGCATTCTCTCCATACTTTTTTTCTCCCTATTTGCAGCGATGCAAACCCTTGCCCAGAACCAGGACTTCAGCAAAGTCGAGATGAAAGTGCAGAAAGTAGCGGGGACCGTTTATATGCTAGAGGGAGCAGGAGGAAACATCGGGGCTTCTGTTGGCGATGACGGCATTGTTATTGTCGATGATGAATTCCTGCCGCTGGTGGAAAAGATTGAAGCCGCATTGAAAGGTATTTCAGATAAGCCGGTCAAGGTGGTGCTCAACACTCACTGGCACGGCGACCACACTGGCGGAAATCCTCATTTTGGCGAAAAGGCGCCCATCGTTGCGCAGGAAAATGTGCGCAAGCGCCTGGCATCCGGTGGCAAAACGCGTTTTGGTGAAACCAAACCTGCCGAGAAGGCAGCTTTGCCCATTATTACGTTTGAAGACAATGTCACTGTGCACTTGAATGGCGAAGACATTCGCGCAATTCATTTCCCTAACGGCCACACTGATGGGGACAGCGTGATCTTCTTCAGCCAGTCCAATGTCGTCCACATGGGCGATGACTTCTTCAATGGCGGAATGTTCCCTTTCATCGATATTGATAGCGGCGGCAGCGTGCAAGGCATGATCGCCGGCGACGAAAAAGTGCTGGCCCAAGTCCCGGACGACGTGAAAATCATTCCCGGCCATGGCCCGCTGGGGACGAAAGACGATCTTCGCAAGTTCATCACCATGCTCAAGGAGACCTCGGCTGCGGTGGAAGCCGGAATAAAAAAAGGCAAGACCCTGGATCAGCTCAAGCAGGAAAAAGTGCTGGCTAAATGGGATTCCTGGGGGCAGAGCTTCATCAAGACCGATATGTTCATTGAAATTCTCTATGACAGCCTGAAGAATAAGCCTTCCGGTCCTAAGAGTTCACATGGGCATTTGAGCAAATAGCGTTTCTGAAATCCCGAGCGTAGTGAGGGAACCTTATAGCCGCGAGTAATTCTTTTCTTGATAGGGATCTCTCGCTACACTCGGGATTTTCAAACAATAAGGCGCTTCTTAGCTTAGCTGCTTCTTCAGCAGCTCATTCACCAGCTCCGGTTTTGCCTGCCCCTTGGAAACCCTCATCACCTGGCCGACAAAAAAGCCGATGACCGCCGTCTTACCCCGGCGGTACTGCTCCACTTGTTTGGGATTGGCGGCTATCACCTCGTCGATGATCTTCTCGATGGCGGAAGCATCCGTGATCTGCTGCGGCTTTTCCCGTTCATAGACGTCCGGGAAATCTTCTCCGCCGGCAAAGGCCTTTTCATAGAGGTCCTTGAGAATCTTGCTGGAGATGGCGCCGGACTCCACCAGATCGGCGGACATCGCCACGCCTTTCATCGATATCGGCGATTGCGATATTTCGAGGTTATTGGCCTTCAGTCGTCCCATCAACTCGCTTTGCACCAGATTGGCCACGCGTTTGGGGTTCTTTGCCGCGCGGGCCGCCGCTTCGAACTGGTCGGCCAGCGATTTGCTTACCGTAAGGACTTGGGCATCATATTCGGAGATTCCGTAATCGCCTACCATGCGCTTGCGTCGCGCCTCCGGAAGTTCGGGCAGTTGCTTGCGGATCGAAGACTGCCGGTGCGCGTCCACTACAAGCGGGAGCAGGTCCGGTTCAGGGAAGTAACGGTAATCATGCGCCTGCTCTTTCGACCGCATACTGTAAGTTTTGCCTTCGCTGGAGTTGTAAAGCCGCGTCTCCTGCTGGATTCTTTCGCCCGCCTCGATGGCTTCTATTTGCCGGTTGATTTCATATTCAATCGCTTCGCGGATGAAGCGAAAGGAATTCACATTCTTGATCTCTGCCTTTGTGCCGAGTTTTTCCTGGCCCTTTGGGCGCACGCTCACGTTGGCATCGCAACGCAATGAGCCCTCTTCCATGTTGCAGTCGCTTACACCGGTGAAGAGGATAATTTCCTTCATCAGCGTGAGATACGCGTAGGCTTCATCCGCCGATCGCATGTCCGGCTCACTGACAATCTCAATCAGAGGCGTGCCGCTGCGATTGAGATCAATCGACGTGTAAACGCTGGAATCAGCCAGTCCATCGTGGACGCTCTTGCCCGCGTCCTCTTCTAGGTGCAGGCGAGTGATGCCGATCCGCTTTGTTACGCCGCCGTCCAGCCCGATTTCTATATGCCCATGTTCCGCCAAAGGCCGGTCGAATTGAGAAATCTGATAGCCCTTGGGCAGGTCGGGATAAAAATAGTTCTTGCGCGCAAAAATCGAAGTCTCTCGCACCTGGCAGTTCAGGGCTTGTGCGGCCAATACGGCAAATTCCACCGCGCGCTCGTTCAGGACGGGCAAGGCTCCAGGCAAGCCCAAACATACCGGGCAAACATTGGTATTAGGGGGCGCACCGAACCGAGTCGAACAGCCGCAGAAGATCTTGGTCTGGGTGAGAAGCTGAACGTGCACTTCCAAGCCGATCACCGGCTCATATTTTTCCCGCACCGCGGATGAAATCTGCGTGCTTGCAGCCATGAAAGAATTATAGGGCCAAAATTACCTGGTGGCCGGATTGCTGGAGGGCTTATCCATAGGAAGATCAAAGTAGAACAGCTCCTTGCTGTCCGCCTTGATTCCAGAGACGTATAAATGTGCGCCGGGCGCCTGCATGTCCGTGCCCATCGTGTCGAAGAACAAATAGCCACTGTTGGTCGAGTGCGGCGTAACCGGGACGGTTACGAACTGCGCTGATTCATATTCGTCGCGAACTTCCTTGTGGATCGGTTCTTTCTTTTTGCCAACGGGAAACGGGAGCTTCATGCCTGGCTGGCTGTTATCAGCCTTGCTGGGGTTGGCTAAGCGGCGATAGATATCGGCATCGGTGGCAGGAGCCAGTTTGTCCCGCTTAGCTGTAATGTACTCGACTTTCAAATCCTGCAGCATCAGTGTCCGGTCGCTATCGTTGGAAATCACCAGCCGGACAGGATAAAAGCCGTAGCCTTTGTAATTCACCTTGAAAACCCCGGCTTTCTCCTTGGTATCGCAGGGGTCCACTGCAATCGTAACTTGCTCGTTATCATGCGCCTCATGGATTGGGTAGGTGCGGGCATGGGCGGCCGGCGGCGGAGCGAAATGCTTTTCGCAGAAAAGCAGCGTCGTCAGCAATAAAACACAGGCGGCAATCTTCCGAGCTTTCACCCCTCGATTATATCCACCGGGCCAGCAGGTTTGCACAAGTCAGCCGTTTCCATAGAATGTCTATTCCTTCATGTATGTCCTTTACAGTGTGCTGTTGGCCTGCGCGGCCGTTCTTTCGCTGCCGTGGTGGGCCGTCCAGATGCTGCGTCTGGGCAAATACCGCACCGGCCTGGGCGAGCGCCTGGGATTTGTGCCTGCGCGCCTGAAAGATGCCAAACCGGGTTCCATTTGGGTGCATGCTGTTTCGGTGGGCGAAGTTCTGGCCGTAAGCCGGCTTATCACTGACTTCAAGGGCGCTTACCCGGAGACGCAAATCTTTGTCTCCACTACCACAGCCACCGGCCAGCGGCTGGCCCGAGAGCGCTTTGGCGACGAGCGATGTTTTTTCATGCCCTTGGACATCGGGTTTGCGGTGCGTGGTTATTTGCGCACGCTCCAGCCGTGGCTCCTTATCCTGGCAGAAACCGAATTCTGGCCCAACCTTTTGCACCTGGCGCGAAAGCGCGGAACCGTTGTGGCTATTGTGAATGCCCGCATCTCAGACCGCTCGTTCCCGCGATATCGTCGTTTCCGGTGGTTCTTTTCCCGTGTGCTTTCGCAGGTGGATCTATTTCTGGCGCAAACTGCGGTGGACGCGGAGCGGTTGCGCGAAATCGGCGCCGCGCCAGAACGCGTACGCGTCAGCGGCAATTTGAAATTCGATATTAGTCCCGGATCGCCGTCAAAGCTGACCCAAGACTTGCGTCAGGCGATAAGCAAAGATCCTCCTGTGATCGTGTGTGGCAGCACGGCGGAGGGTGAAGAAGCGCTTTTGCTGGAAGCCTTCAAACTGGTCCAGAGGCAGTTCCCTCAGGTAGTAATGATCCTGGCTCCGCGGCATCCGGAGCGTTTTGATAAAGTTGCCGACGTTATTACTTCTCTCGATCTTCCGTCTGTGCGGCGCAGCGCATGGACAGCGGGCGTGCCACTAGACGGCGGTATATTTCTGCTGGATAGTGTGGGCGAGCTAGCCTCGGTTTACGCACTGGCGAATATCGCTTTTGTCGGCGGGAGCCTGGTTCCCACTGGTGGTCACAATATTCTGGAGCCCGCGCAGTATGGGGCTACCATCGTGGTTGGTCCCCATACATTCAATTTCCGAGAAATCGTCAATATCTTTGAAACCGGGCACGCTATCCGCACAGTCACCGCTGAAACCCTTGCAGACCAGTGGATCGAGCTGCTAAAGAATCCTGAAGAACGCCGG
>JBARMK010000400.1:0-10034 GCA_049802395.1 Candidatus Angelobacter sp. | reverse complement strand
AAAGTAGCCATCGCGAGTGCGCACTTGCAGGTCCTTATATCCCGGCACATGCGCTTCCACGTGCACTTTCCGATACCCACCGTTGCTGCGGGGATTGGTGGGCTTATACGTAATGCTGTATTGATTGCGGATATCGCGCGCGACTTCCTGGCTGATCTCATCCACTTCTGCCAGATCTTTGGGGAAAAAGGCCACGCCGCCTGTTTGGTCAGAGAGACTTTGCAGCGCACGCTTAGCGCGCTTGGTGCCGGGCTCGTCGCTCAGAATGCCAATGGTATAGATGGCCGGACCGGTTTCATTCTGGACGGTTCGGATAGCTGTCTCCAGCGATTCGCGACTTTCGTTATCGACTCCGTCGGTCACCACCAGCAAAACTTTCTTGTCCTTTTTGGCGCTCTTGGCCAGATGATCTGACGAGGCAATTACAGCGTCATACAAAGCTGTGCCCCCGCGAGAGTCCACACGATCAAGGGCCTCACGCAGAACGTCAACCTTGTTGGTAAAGTCCTGGTCCAAATAAGGATCGTCATTAAAGTTCACTACAAATACTTCATCCTGAGGATTGCTCGCCTGGATCAGGTTCAGCACCGCTTTAGTAACCGCTGCACGCTTGGTGCGCATGGAACCCGAATTGTCCACAACGATTCCGATGGAGACCGGGATGTCCTGGCGGATGAATGAAGTGATCTTCTGAGGCTGGCCGTCCTCATAAACTACAAAATCTGCGAGCTGCAAGTTCGTGATCAAGCGGCGCCTGGCATCGTGCACTGTGGCCGCGAGCGTAACCTCGTTGACCCGGCTGATATAGGTGAAACCGCCGCTGGCGTTCTTTGTAACCTCACCTACCGAGCCCTCAGAAACAGGTTGGTCAGTTGGTTTGCCCGGCTGGTTCGGCGGGACGTTGGTTGTAGTTGTAGGTTTGGCTGGGGTGGCTGGAACCGCTGGCCTGGCCCATACGGGTATTGCGGGATCGTTGGGATCCACGTCCGGCGGCAGAGCGGTGGGCTGAACCCGTTGACTTTCCTGAGCCGGAGCCTGATTTGACTGGGCCATCCCCATAAAAGAAGTGATGGCCAGCAGTAAAAATGTGAGGAGCCCGATTACCTGTTTATTGCGAAGGTGCATAGTATCCAGCTCTGGCATAGACGTTTAGATGCGGCAAACCCTTAGGAGGATTGAGCTTCACTTTGATCTTGCGCCAATGACCGTCCTTAACCTTGTTGTTTGGACGATACCCGAGTACATATTGGTTGCGCAGCTCTATTCCAATTTTAGTAGCCACATCGGCCAGTTCGTTGGGATTAGTGATGGTAAACAACCGCCCGCCTGTCACCTGAGATATTTCGGTCAGCAGGGCCGGGCCCGCAATCTCCTCGGGCTGTGATGGCGCGGTGCTGAAGATGCCGATGGAATAAATCTGTGTGTCGGCTTCCTTAACCATGGACTTGATCTCGTTTTCGGTATAGCGGCTGTGGTTATCGCCGCCATCGGAGATGATTAATAGGGCTTTCTTGCTGTTGTGCGCGTCCTTCATCTTGCTTACGCCCATGTAAATGGCGTCGAGCAGCGCGGTACTGCCCTGGGGCACGGTGTAAACCAGCTTGCCCTGGATCTCCTCAACCGAGTTGGTAAAGTTGGAACTCAGCTGTGGACGATCATTGAACGTGATCATGAAGAATTCATCCTGTGGGTTTGCCGTTTTGAAAAACTCCACAACGGCTTCCCGCGCCTTCAGGATCTTGTCACTCATGCTTCCGCTCATGTCAAAAATCACACCCAGTGAGATAGGAGCGTCTTCACTGGAGAAGTGCTTCAGCTGCTGTAATTCGCTTCCTTCCAGGACAGCAAAATTCTCTTTGTCCAGTCCTGTCACAATGCGGTTCCAATCGTCGGTGACGGTCACGTTGACCAACACCAGATTTACGTCCACCTGGACTGGCTTGGTGTGATTTTTCAGGCTGACATCGGTGGTAGCGGTTGCAGCATCTTTAGAATCAGCAGGTTTCGGAGGCTCAGTGGCCGGCGGCTGAATATGGACATTGACGTCCTGAGCGGAGACGTAAATTGCAAGAAGAAATAAGACCAACAGCGCCGCAGCGTAGAACGACTTAGGCGTGCGCTGATACGCCTTTGAAGAGAGCTCGGGGGAACGGCATGTACCATATCCGCGGCGTTCAAAGCGGGACATATGGGACCTCTTTTTAAGCCGATGTTATCACAGCGGCGCGGGACTGAACACAGCGAACTTGGCCATGCACCGGTGTTTCAGTGCAGCTGCTTTCACGGATATTAGATGTTTTTCCGCTGGAAAGAGGTTATCCGCTGCCCTTGATAGAATGCAATAGGTCGTTGGTTGCAAATGGCTGAAATCATTCCCTTCAAAGCGCTTCGTTACGATCCTCACCAGGTGAAGCTGGAAGACGTCCTGACCCAGCCTTACGACAAGATCACCCCGGAAATGCAATCCAAATATTATGAGCGAAGCCCCCATAACCTGGTGCGCATCATCCTGGGCAAGCACGGGGAGACTGATACTGAATCCTTTAGCGTTTACACACGAGCGGCTGAATACCTGCATGACTGGCGCTCAGGCGGGCTACTGAAACAGGATTCCGAACCGGGTATTTACCTTTACGCTCAGACCTTTACTGTCCCAGGCACGCCCGAACTGGCGGAGCGCCGAGGGCTTATCGCCCTGGGACGCCTCCATGATTATTCTGACGGAGTGGTTTTTCGCCACGAACAGACCCTGTCCAAACCGCGTGAGGACCGCCTGAACCTGCTGCGTGCAACGCGCGCTCATTTTGGGCAGATTTTCATGCTCTATAGCGATCCGCAGAGCGAAATCGACGCATTGCTGAAGGCGAAATCCGAGGAAGACCCGGACACAGCGGTACTGGATGAGTTTGAAACCATGCATCGGGTTTGGCGAATCAACGATCCTGATCTCATTCACGCGGTGCAGGAAAAGATGCGGGATAAGAAACTTCTGATTGCGGACGGCCACCACCGCTATGAAACCGCGCTGGCATATAGGAATGAGCGTCGCGCGAAAGCCGGTGAGTCCTCTCCCACCGCCCCTTATGAATACGTGATGATGACGCTGGTTCCCATGGAGAGCCGTGGGTTGGTGATTCTGCCCACGCATCGCATCGTCCACGGATTGGGTACCTTCGATCGCGAAGAAATGCTCAAGAACGCCGAACGCTTCTTCCATATCGATCGCATCGACCTGCGTACCGAGAGCCGCAGCGCTACCACGCTACTCGGTCAGGCAGGCGAAAATGGCACAGCCTTCGTCGCAGTCACCCGCCAGGGCCCTTATCTGATGCGAGCCAAAAAGGGCGCGGTGGAAGATGCATTAAGGGAGCTTCCCGCTCACCAACGTTCACTAGACGTAGTGCAGTTGCACCGCGTCATACTGGAACGAATTTTGGGCATCTCGGAAGATGCAATCCAGAACCAGGAGCACGTCAAATACGAGCGCGATGCTTTTGAGGCGATATCGTGGGTACGTCAGGGAGCTAACGTGGCCTTTCTGTTGAATCCCGCCAGGATTGAACAGGTGCGCGAAATAGCGTTTGCCGGCGAAGTGCTTCCACAAAAATCTACCGATTTCTATCCCAAGCTCCTCAGCGGGCTGGCCATCTATGCCTTGGACTAGATTGAAGCTCATCATAGCGGTGGCAGCCGGCTTCTGCTGCGCGCTGGAAATCGCCGGGGCAGGCAAAGAACCGCAGCTCACGGTGTACACGGCGCAGAGTAGCTATTCCATTCCCGTGCTTGATCGCGGAGGCAACGCCTACATTGCGGTTGCGGATCTGCTTTCTCCCCTGGGAGCAGCGCCACCGAAGGTCAAAGGCAAAGACTGGAGATTCGAACTCAACAAGGTAGAGGCCCGCCTTACCGAGGGCAAGGACAAAGCCGTGATTCACGGCAATCAGTTTGACCTGGGCGGCAAAACCCTGGTGGAAAACACGCGTATGCTGGCGCCGATGGCTGCAGCGCTTCCATTGTTGACGCGATTACTGAATACCAGCGTGGATTTTCATCAGCCATCTCATCGGATTTTTGTAGGCAACGCATTTACACGCTTTACGGTTTCCTTCAAGAACGGAGACGCGCCCTCGCTCGTGTTGAATTTCAGTCAGCCAGTTGGTCCAAATGTAAGCCATGAGGAGGACCATGGCATCCTTACTCATACGGACCGCACGACTCTGACTTTTCGCAAGGAGCCGGTTGTTACTGAGGTGAACCAACAGCAATTTGGCGACGGCGCAATCCAGGCGCTGACTTTTACTGAAGACAACGGAAAAGCCTTACTCACTGTAACCGGCAACGAAAAGCTCAAAATCATTCGCAGCGAGGATGGCCGAACCATCACACTTCAACCGGAAGCGCCAGAAAGCGCTGCACTGCCGGCGCTGACGCAAACGCTATCGTCCTCGGCAGAAAGCCAGCATCACTCCCAGGAGTTTTTTGTCATGATTGATCCCAGTCATGGCGGATACGATAAAGGCGCAACCCTTGGCGGCAAGCTGCTGGAAAAGGATCTAACCCTGAAACTCGCGCGAGAACTGCGTCGAGAATTGGATGAGCGCGGAATCGCCTCGCGCATGCTGCGCGACTCCGATGTTGATATCGACCTCGTGCGGCGCGCGGAAATCACAAACGAACAGCACGCTGGTATCTACGTGGCCCTCCACGCCGGCGGGCCGGGAAGGGGCGTTCGAGTGTATTCGACATTGCTGGCTAACCCCCAGTCGTCCACGACGGGAAAGTTCCTACCTTGGCAGAGCGCCCAAGCCCCTGCCCTGGAACGAAGCAAGGCGGCTGCACAGGCAGTTTCGACAGAATTGCGCAAAAGGGGTTTCTCCGTTGCGATGCTAGGAATGCCATTACGGCCTTTGAACAACATCGTACCGGCGGCCATTGCGGTGGAACTTGCTCCCGAAGCCGAGGGCGCGCAATCGCTGGAGAGCGCAAAACGCAATGCCAGTGTTATGTCGGCAATTGCTACAGCCATTGCGCAAATGCGTGGGCAGATGGGAGCGCGCCTGTGATTCCACGACATTTTCAGATCACCATGGCGCTCGTGCTGGTGGCTATTCTGGTAAGTGGCGTAGTCATCATGCGCCTGACGCGTAAAGAGGAAGCCATGACGCTGCTGGGGGCTGAACACCCTCCCGTTGCGCCAGTGGTTGCGGGAAAACAGGAGCGCATACAAGTGCTGGTCGCGTACGACGAAGATCAGGCACTGCGTTGGCGGCCTGCCGATGTATATCTACCTGCCGACCGCGGCCTGCGCGCGAAAGAGACGCTGCGTTCAGTCCTGGCACAGTATCAACAAAATCCTTCGCCGCATCCACTGGGAAGAGGCGCTGACATCAAAGATGTGTACTTCATCAACGCTGACACGCTGATTGTGGATACTACCCCTGAATTTGCCGATGGCCATCCGTCTGGAGTGCTGTTGGAAGAGATGACGCTGGCCTCGCTGATGGAAACTCTGGCCGCGAATGTGTCTGGGGTGAACAAAGTGAAATTTCTGGTGGACGGCAAAGAGCGGGAAACGCTGGCCGGACATGCCGACCTCATGTCTTTCTATCAGATTGCAGCCGTGCATGAATTAGCCAAGGAGTTCGAATAAACGTGGCGCCCACCATTGGGATTTTTGACTCCGGCTTTGGCGGTCTGACCGTCCTGCGCGAACTCCGCAACGTGCTTCCTGGGGCGGACTACCTTTACTTCGGTGATACTGCGCACCTTCCTTACGGCGCCAAGTCAGTACGCACAGTGGCAAAATACGCTATCTCCGCCGCGCATTTTCTGGAACAGCATGGTATTGAAATGCTGGTGGTGGCCTGCAATACGGCGACAGCCCTGGCTTTTGACGATATTCGAGATGCGGTGCGTGTTCCCGTGGTCGGGGTGGTGGAACCAGGGGCGCAACGAGCCGCCGAAATCTCCAAAGCCAGGAACGCGATCGTGGTTGCCACCGAGGCCACGGTCTCAAGCCATGCATATCAAAAGGCGCTACAACGGCTGGGCCTGCAAGCTACTGAAAAAGCTTGCCCGCTGTTTGTGCCTCTGGTGGAAGAAGGATGGGTGGAACATCCCATTACGGAACAGGTAGCACACATATATATGGACGAAGTGTTCTGCGACGGCGCGCACAACGCTGATGTGCTCGTGCTTGGATGTACGCACTATCCCCTGTTGCGACCGCTATTGCGCCGGGTGGTCCCGTCGCACGTGGAGATCGTTGATTCAGCCGAGTCAACTGCCGCTCGCGTCGTGCATTTACTGCCGCAAAAACCAGCTCCGGACAAACCGGGCGGGTTACGCTGTTATGCTACGGATTCGGTAGAAAAGTTTCGCCGCCTGGGCGGCAAATTCCTGGGCTCTCCTATTGAACATATCGAGTTGATTGACATTGAAAAATAATAGAGACACATTCTTTCGGTCTGACAATCGGGCGCCCGAGCAGATGCGCCCGGTCAATATTATTCCGGAATTCATTTCCACCGCCGAAGGCTCAGCCTTGATCGAGGTCGGCAATACGCGCGTCATCTGCACGGCTTCCATAGAAGAGACGGTCCCCGGCTTTCAGAAGGGTTCGGGCAAGGGCTGGATCACAGCGGAATACTCGATGCTGCCGCGTTCTACGCTGACCCGCACGCCACGGGAGGCCAGCCGGGGACGCCAGAGCGGCCGCACGCATGAAATACAGAGATTGATCGGCCGCGCCATGCGGGCGGTGGTCGACCTGAAGAAGCTAGGCGAACGCACGATCACCCTGGACTGCGATGTTATACAGGCAGACGGCGGCACGCGCACGGCTTCCATTACCGGAGCGTTTGTGGCGCTGGGGCTGGCCATGCAAAAACTGGTGGAGGCGGGAACGCTTTCTGCAGCACCGATTCGGGATTACGTCGCAGCAATCAGTGTTGGCATTGTGGAAGGATCGGTCCTGCTGGACTTGTGCTATGAAGAAGACTCACAGGCAGAGGTTGATCTGAATTTCGTCATGACCGGCGCTCGCAAGATTGTAGAGATTCAGGCGACAGCGGAACAGCATCCTTTTGATGAGGTCCAACTTAAGAAAATGATGGATTATGCCGGCGCCGGCATTGAGTCGCTGCTGGCCAAACAGCGAAGCATTCTTCCGGACCTCTCCCCGCGAAGATGAAGACCCTGACTTTTATTTTTCCTCGATAAAATCTTCGTCTTCAAAGATGTAAGGCGCGGTACGGACCAATTTAAAACGCACGCGCACGTCACATTGGTCACACGGAGGAAACAGGTCTCCACGATGCATCACGGCTTCATGGGCCTCACGGTGACCACGATCATGAACGACCTCATAAATTCCCGTTTCCGGCACCGGTTGCCCGGGAAGAAACATTCTTCCATGCTTAGCAGGGCTGCGCCGGCGGCCGGACTCTCCGCTCTCTCCGCGAAGCGTTGGCCTGTAAGACGGCCATTGAACTGTCAGATTGCGTTTCGTATTAGCTTTCATTTTGTGCGAATTCTATAACCTTTGATTTTATTCATGCAAGCCCGAAGCACAATGGAGGCGACACGAATTTAGTACAATGAGTAATCCATTGCTGATCTTGAGCATCTAAGTTCCTGTTTGCTCGATTGCATCCAAGGACCAGCGCAAAGAATTGTAAGTCCGGCCATGCCGGGCCCATTTTTGAGGAGGACCACCGTGAAACTTACTCCCGGGAAATTAGCAGGAATGAAAGCCGTCTCCGATAGTCGCGGTGTGATTGCCGCGGCAGCCATGGACCAGCGCGGCTCATTGCAGAAGGCTCTTGCCAAGGAAAAAGGTTCTGACGTCAGTACGTCTATGCTGGAAGAATTTAAATCGATTGTCACCGAAGTTCTCACACCGCACGCCAGCGCGATCTTGCTTGATCCCGAATTTGGCTTGCCCGCATCCCGCCGCCGCGCGCGGAACGCCGGGCTGCTTCTGGCTTATGAAAAGACCGGCTATGACAAGACCGGCCCCGGACGCCTGCCTGACCTGCTGGACAACTGGTCTGTGCGAAGGTTGAAGGCAGCCGGAGCGGATTGCATCAAGGTGTTGTTGTATTACACGCCTACGGACGGTCCGGCGATCAACGACAAAAAACACGCCTGGGTCGAGAGGATTGGCGATGAATGCCGCGCCAATGACATCCCATACTTCCTGGAGTTTGTAGGTTACGAAGAAGCCGTGGATGAAAAAGGAGTTGAGTTCGCGCGCAAGAAGCCTGAGGTTGTGACCGGCTCTATGGCGGAATTTACCAAAGACAAATACGGCATTGACGTAATGAAAGTGGAAGTCCCGGTGAACATGAAATTTGTGGAAGGCGCGAAATCATATTCCGGTCAAAAAGCCTACACCAAACAGGAAGCCATGGAGCACTTCCGCAAGGCTTCGGCTGTGGCCACACGCCCTTTCATATACCTTTCCGCCGGCGTGAGCAATGCCGAATTCAATGAAGCCCTGGCCCTGGCAGCCGAGTCCGGTGTGAAATTTAACGGGGTGTTGTGCGGACGCGCAACGTGGAAAGATGGTATTCCAGTGTACGCCAAGCAAGGCGCAAAAGCGTTTGAGCAATGGCTGCAGTCTGAAGGAGCCAGTAATATAGAAAATGTGAACGCCAGCCTGAAGGCTGCGACCTCATGGTTTTCAAAGTATGAAGTCGCAGAACCGGCGATGGCAGGCGATTGATCCATCCCTAAATGTTTTTACCGGTGAGCGGGGCAAGGAGCTGCCCCGCTTTGCTTATGGAAAGGCGATCTTCTCATTCAATTCAGGTGCGCTCCAAAGCAAACTCTCAAAGCAGGCCGCCTGTGAGCTAAGTTGTCTGCAGCGCCGGTTATTATCAATCTCTATTGGTTTGCAACTTTTGTTGCGTCGCCATTGCTTGCCTGTTTCTCTTGCGCCGCGGTCTGCTCCTCAATGTAGCGGATGATAAAACCAGCATCCACGTCACTCACGTAGACGTTGGGCATCCGTACGTTGTATTTTTTCAGGAGCGCCGTTGCAACCGGGTCCTTTTCTTCGAGCAACTGATCGGGGTGCTGAATGATTTGCGTCAGCCATTGCTGGCTGCGGACATGGATTACGCCCAGCAGATCTGGCCCGACCTTGTCTCCATGTCCGATGGTATGGCACGCGATACAATCCCTTCCGAACAAATATTTGCCTTTGTCGAAGTTTTGCAGCGGGCTTCCATCAGTGGAACCCACCTGCTGGGCCGAGTTATCGTGCTTGAAATTATCAAGAAACTCACCAATCATCCTGGCTTGAAAACTGGGATTGTCCAGGGCGGAACTGCGTACCCATTGGCTGATTGCATCATTGCCAATCAAGAGATGGGCAATATGGCCATCTGCGTTCACGGAAGGGGTGGTATATAGTCCCAGCCTCTTGCCCAGAAAAATAATGTCCTCTTTCTTGCCCGTCAGAAAGGTCCAGCCCGGCCCCACATGAAATTGTTGCATGTAAGCCCTCAATACTTCTGGGGTGTCGTGGTCCGGATCAATGCTGATGGAATAAAAAAAGATATCCTTGCCCACTCGGTCACCGAGCTTCTTCTGCACCTGCGCCAGGCGCGCCGTTTCCAGAGGACATGAGTAGCGGCAGGTGGTGTAAATGAGATCGATGGCGACGATCTTGCCTTTGATCAGATCATCATAGAAATGGACTTTTTTCCCGTCCTGGGTGATGAGCTCGACGTTGGGAAAGTGGTTTGACTCGGCTCCTCCATTGGCAGAGACAGGTTTGGCTGCGATCACAAATGCAAAGATTGCAATAGGAATGAGTGAAAATAAGGTTGCGTTTTTCCAATTTTTTGATGACATGGTGCGCTCCTTTGGCCCGTATTCCCAATCGAAATTCAGTCCCGGCGCGCGCCATTTCTGGCGCGCGCTGGGACCGAACTTTCGATCGGAATACAGGGCCAACGGAGCACAGCATGTCGTCAAAAAATTGGAAGAACGCAACCTTAATTTCACTCATTCCTATTGCAATC
>JBARMK010000399.1:0-3152 GCA_049802395.1 Candidatus Angelobacter sp. | reverse complement strand
GCACGCGGAACCCTTTGAGCAGTTCAACGTTGAACGCGCCGTGGAAAGCTGCACCGATCTTGGTATCGTGAACGAAAGTGGCGGCAGCGGTATTGGAAGGAGCAAGCACCGTGATTTTGGCAGAGGTCAGCAATCCGCCTGCCTCAAAGTGCACGTGCTTCCCGCCAGCATCCGTGTCCCAGGCCATTTTGGTGTGGATGTCAGGAAAGGCGTTTGGTGTAGTTGTCTGATTGGCGGCATCAAACTGGGTGCCTAATTGGGCGTTGAAGGTTGCCGGAGCAACAATTTCGCCGTTGGTGAACTGGTCAGGGTTCTGTGTGGCGACAGCCCACTGGAAGTGGTCATTGAAGTGATAAGTAACCCGGAACTCGGCAGCGCGGGTATAAGGAAGGCCGACGTGGGTCTGTGCGTCCTCGCCGATTGTGACGAAGACATCAGCAGGCGCGGGCGAGAGCCCAACGCGGTTGGGGGTTTGCAATCCCCAGGTTTGGCCGCCCAGGAATTCCCATTTGCCGCGCTTCAGGTCCAGCCAGTAGAGGCGCAGACGGTTGGTGTGAGGATTGGAGCTGACAAAGACGTTCGTGGCATCGTTGCCGTTGAAATCGCCTTCGATATATCCGACGACATTGTTGGCGCCGTACTTGCCCGCGATTTTCAAGTTGTAGCGCGAATATTGGCCGGTGGAGCGGAATTCCGTAAGGTGTCCCTGGACGGTATTGCTGAACGGGATTGCCCCAAAGGCCGTGGTGGTGCTGCCTCCCGTGTTTGTCGTACGAAACACGTTTTCAAAATCCACGAATCCGCCGGGCGTGAAGTCCGTGTTGCCAATGCGGAACGAAAGCGGCGATTCCTTCGGCTTTTCTGTTTCCTGCACCGTCGTTGCCACTGTCGCCGGCGCTGCGGTGTGCAGCGACGCGTCAGCCACGTGCGGCGTGCCTGAGGTCTTGCTGTCCAGTTGCTTTTGCAGCGTCTGGATCTGTTGTTGTTGTTGAGCAATCTGCTTTTGCTGCTCACTGATTGCTTCGCGCATGGCTTTTAATTCATCTGAAACTGACCCGGACCCGGCAGAGCCGCTATTGGGTGCGGTTGCCTGGCCCAATGCCAGCCCAGAGGCCAGCACTACGAAACTCATCTTCTGTAACAATCTCATTGAGCTTTTTCTCCTCTGCTTATCTACGTTTGTCGGCCCATCAAGGTGATAATCCAGACCCCCCAAATTCTCTCCGATATCCAGGGACCCCGTTGGTTGTTGCCAAACTCGCTGGTTAATTTCACACCATTATCGTCCGGTTGTACATAGTTGTGTACAACTTATGTGCACGTGTTCCCTTTTTTTAACGGGTTTTTAATGGCTACCAATTTTGGAAGAAATTTAAGGCGACAGTTGTGAAAGTTAATAGACACGCTCGGCAGGCAATAAAATCGCGGTCGGGATTGGGTTCGGGCAGTCCAGACCGCCGCAAGATGACGTAACCGGCCGTAAATTGCGGTTCGGGATGGACAATTCCCGAAATGACCGGCGTTATGGCCCCCCTATTGATTGCGACTGTGTTCCCATATCGGTATCCTGCCAGGCAGGGCACTAGTTAGAGGTAAAACAGTATGCATGTGATAAATCTTGCGCAGAAGTTTGCCGCGTTTCAAGACAGATTCAGCCCCAAGATCGCGGGCGAGCTGAATAATTTTCTGGTGAAGCTGGTGAAGATCCAAGGCGAGTTCATGTGGCACCATCATGAGGCGGAAGATGAGATGTTTATGGTGGTGAAGGGCGAGCTGCACATGAAATTCCGCGATGCCGATGGGAAAGAAGGGCACGAAACTGTGCGGCCCGGCGAATTCATCATCGTGCCGCACGGCGTGGAACACATGCCGTTCACGACGGTAGAAACGCACGTTATTCTATTTGAGCCAGCCACGACGCTGAATACCGGCAATCTACAGAATGAGCGCACGGTAGCCGACCTGCAAAAAATATGATGGACCGGCAGACCTGCTTTTCCCGATGAACAGAAGAGTCGCGCTGATTACGTGGGCCGGCCTGCCGCAAGGCGCTGAGAGCGAGCGGCTTTTGCTGCCACTGCTGGCAGCGGCTGGTGTTGAGGTGCAGATTGTGGACTGGACAAGCGGCTGTGATTTTGGCCAGTTTGACCTGGTGGTGCTCCGCTCCTGCTGGGACTATCATCTGCGCGCCGCGGAGTTTGCCGATTGGCTGCGGCGAACGGCGCAAGCCGCGATTGTTCTGAACGCTGTTGAGACAGTGCTGTGGAACCGGAACAAGTTTTATCTGCGCGAGTTGGAAGCCAAGGGAATCGAGATTGCGCCGACAGTCTTTTTTAGCAACAGTGTTGGCGGCAGCGGTTCGACCGAGCCGGGCGCGTGGCGGGAAATCAAGAGCTGGCGGAAATCGGTGGTGAAGCCAGCGGTGTCCGCGTCGGCGCATAAGACCTGGCTGGTCGAAAGCGCAGCGCTGCCTGATGAAGATGACCTGAGACGCAGAATGCAGGGCGAAGGGTTTCTTGTCCAACAGTTCATTCCGGAGATTGAGACGCAAGGCGAAATCTCATTCATCTATATTGACGGCGCGTACAGTCATGCGGTGTTGAAACGGCCGGCCGCAGGCGATTTTCGGGTACAGCAGGAACATGGCGGCAGCGCAGAGCTGTTTGTTCCACCTGCTGCGCTGCTCACGCAGGCGAACCAGATTGCCAGCACAGTTCCGCAGGTGCACGAATCACTTTATTGCCGGATTGATGTTGTGGACAGAGCTGGCAGGCTGGTGCTGATGGAGTTGGAGTTAATCGAGCCGGACTTGTTTCTGGGGCTGGCGGAGAACTCGGCAAACAAGTTCGCCGAGGCAATCGTCAGGCGTGCATTCTGACGCCTCATTCAGGAACCAAATCTCAAAGAGCCTGAATTCACTTTCCCTGGAAACAATTTTCCAAAACTTACAACCCAAACAGGAACTCTGGACCTCTGATCTAAATGAGCTCCGCCTGAGTTTTAGAGTGGTACTTAAGGCGTTGCGGGAATACTCGTGCATGGAAACTGAATGAAAATAAATTTGATGAGTCGTTTAATAAACTGTTTGTCAGCTCTGGATTTCAAAAGTTTATTTGCCACCATTTTTGTCCAGCTTGCGCTCGCTAAGGTAT
>JBARMK010000398.1:0-2473 GCA_049802395.1 Candidatus Angelobacter sp. | reverse complement strand
AGCTACAGCCGCATCATTCAATGCGCTGAGGCGTTGTGGCGTGCGCGCGACGTACTCACCAACACCTATACCAGTTGCGCATGGCAGGATGACTTGCTCAATAAAGCTGAAGCGATTGCCGGCGGAGTGACAGGCATTGACCAACCGCTTCAAGCCGTCAGGACCGCCAAAGCGGGCGTTGGGAGAAAAGTAATGCAGCGGCCCGTAGCCCCAATCGAAGTCAGTTTTAGCGCTCATCACCGGCATCAGTTCCAGGCAGTTCACGCCCAGGCTTTGCAGGTACGGGATCCGCTTGACCACGCCATCAAAGGTGTCATTGAATTCCTCTACTTGCAGTTCATACACCACCAGATCGTCGAGTTCGGGGGTTTTATAGCCGTCGTCAGTCCAGGGAAATGGGGTTGCACCGCGAAAGACCGGTACCGCTGAAAGGCGGCCAATATCAGTCATGCGGGCAAAGGGATCACAGAACCAGAGCGTCACCACCTGGCCGTTCCACAACAGCTGGTAGCGATAGAGATAGACGCCGACACGCCCAAAATTCGTGCCCGGGACTGTATTGATCGTAGCGGTGGCGATCCACAGATCCAAAGGGTGGCCATCCTGCCATTTCATGGAGGTGTTCTGGGTTTGGATCTCCGGGGTGAAGCGGTCATCCCGATGGATGAGCTTTACCACAACTTCAAACCCATCACGGGCACGAATACCAGGCAGGTAAAGGCCAAAACGGACCTGAAGGTCCCCGCTGGAGGGAATTAAGGGGAAAGCTCCGACCTCGGCCAGGTTGATCATATTGATAATAAACGGTGAAGACTGCCCCATCGAATATCGCCCGGCACCGCCGGATATCCACAGCGAAGCGCTATTTCGCTGTTTTTCAGGCCCTTTTAAATAAGTGACTTTTTATGCATTTTCGTTTCAACCCAGACCGGCAGCCATCCGGGAGACCAGAGTAGCGCATCCATTTATTGGGCCCCCGTGCCCGGGTCAAAGGAAATATCCGGGCGTCTGATACTTCTGTAACTTTCAACGACGAATTGGCGAAGGTATCATCGATCCATGGCAACTCAGGCACGGCTACGCACGGTCCCTCCTTTGGGCAGCAAACCCTCGCAAGAACGAGCAGTTTTTCGGCGCTGGCAGCGTTATCGGCTCAATTTGCCGATCCGGCTGATTTTTACCAAAGATGGATCGACCAAGATTATGGCTGGGCGCGGAAATGATATGTCTGAGGGAGGCGTCCTGGTGTTTGCCGGAATAGAACTCAAGACCGGCGACGAAGTCCTGATCGAATTTACGCCGCCGTTTTCGGCCGGCCCGGTGCGCGCCAAGGGTGTTGTACGCCATCGCCGTGGATACAACTACGGCGTGGAGTTTATCTCCGAAAACGATGCTGAACGCGAGCAGACCGAAAAATTTCGCGGCCTGCTGCGCCTTGCTGCCGGAAATGCCACTGAGTAAGCGCATCGCGGCTTCCGCTCTCACTTCTGAACTTCATGCGCGCCCAGGCTAAATCCTTTGCCCTGCGGACGCGCAATGCCGTCTCTGTCTGTCGGCTGACCGCTACCCGCCATTGGATTATTCGGGAGCGCGGACGTACCCGCTTCTCGTGCTGGACTTCCATCATGCAGATGGAAATCAAAACCAGTTCGATCCATAAATTGCGGATCGGTATTTAGGTTATTCATTGTCTGTGACGGCGCAGGGCCGGCGCCGAACCAGAGATTTCTGTCGCCGGTAATCTGGGACCGGCTTCCATCAATGTAGATCTCGCCAGGAAGCTGATCAATGATGTTGTTGCGCAGTTTCATTTTTAGTGCCGCCGGGCCGCCGCCCACGCTCACCGCCCCGCGCGAACCGTTGGCATTGCGAGAGTCGTTAGCGGCGCAGTCGTAGAGCGTGTTGTTGAATACCTCCACAGTGCCCGTACCTTCGCGCCCATGGTTGGTGATTCCCGCAACATAAATGCAGGAAAAAGCTCCGCCGCCTTCCAGCGGATCGCGCACGCCTACGTGATAGATCACGTTGTTGTAGGCCTCCACAGCGCCCTTGAGAGGATCAACAGTGGCAAAGTTAATGCCATTGCAGTTGTCTCCATGAATCAGGTTGTCATGGACGTGGAGATCGAACTGGTTGCGTCCGGTTTCGTCGCTGGCGCCACAGCCCGGGCTGCACAGCGGCGACGAATGGAACTGAATGGCACGGCAGGTGAAGTTGTCATGAATATGGTTCCAGCCCACGTCAATGTGGTTAGAGTCAGTGCTGAAATAAACCGCATGGTAATACTTTGAAGAAGCCGGATTCACGCCGGCGTTGTGCACCTCATTGCCATAAAACCGTATGCGGCTTGACTGGCTGGTTTCCACGCAGCCTACCTGGCCGTCGGCGCCGGGGCACTCCATCTGATTGCCTACAATCTTCCATCCGGTTGCGCTCAAGTCCATCGCCTGCCGGCCGCCAATGATGTGCAATT
>JBARMK010000397.1:0-1936 GCA_049802395.1 Candidatus Angelobacter sp. | reverse complement strand
GTAGAGTCCCATGTCGGCCGCGCCGCGGGAGTTGGCGTAGTCACCCAGGCAAATGAACTTTGCGCCGGAAGCAGCCCCAAATTTCACCAGCGCTGCAATGTCGGCGCCCTGAAGTTCCGAGCCAAAGATGATCACGGGATTCTTTTGGCCTTTCAGTTCGTCGCGCAGCCGCTTCAGCGCGTCATTCGATGCCTTCGCGCCCGTGAGCGCGCCGGCGGCAGCATCGTCTCCATTGAGAAAGGCGACCAGCTTACCTTCGCTGCCAGCAGGAATTTGCACGAATTGCGCAGCCTGGCGGCGCAGCTTGATAGGCTGCGAATTTACGAGGTAGAGTTTCGCCAGGTTGAGGCGGACATTGTTGCGGATATTCCAGGCCAGCAGCGGGTGTCGCTCGGTAGGATCGTTGCCGATCAGCAGGATGGACGACGCACTGGCAACATCGCGCATCGTCGCGGTAGCGTTTTCTTTTCCAGCAACGGCGCGGCCGAAGCCGGAGAAATCCGCGGTGCGATGATGGTCAATGTTGTTGGTGCCCAGCACGGTGCGGGCGAATTTCTGCAGCAGATAATTTTCTTCGTTGGTGGTGCGATTGGAGCCGATCACCCCGATCGACTGTCCGCCTTTGCTGTCGCGAATCTCGCGCAGGCGTTTGCCCACGTGCTCGATGGCCTCTTCCCATGTCGTTGGCGTGAGTTTGCCGTCTTTGCGCACCAGCGGCTGGCGCAGGCGGTCTTTGTGATCGAAGAAATCAAAGGCGTAGCGGCCCTTGATACAGAGGAAGTCGCCGTTGATGCCGCTCTTGTCGCGATTATCGCCGCGCACAATGTCCATGCCGGTATCGGAGCGGCGCACGCCCAGCGTGGTCTTGCAGCCATCGCCACAGTGTGTGCAGATGGTGCCCACGTGTTTCATCTCCCACGGGCGAGTCTTGTAACGATACGCGCCAGAGGTCAACGCGCCCACGGGGCAGATATCGATACACATGCCGCACTCTTCGCAGTCCAGGTGATCGCCTTCATTCGGTGCAATCACCGAACTGGAGCCACGTAGTTGCACGCCAAGAGCAGAAACGTCCATGGCTTCACCGCAAACGCGGACGCAGCGATAACAGAGGATGCAGCGCGGACGATCAAAGAAGACGACTGGCGACCACTGCTGTTCTTCCTTGTGCAGCTTGCCTTCCATGTAGCGCGATTCTGCCGCGCCGTACTTAAACGTCATGTCCTGCAATTCGCATTCGCCACCTGCGTCGCAGACAGGGCAGTCCAGCGGGTGATTGCCGAGCAGGAGTTCTATCATCGACTTGCGCGCCTGGCGGACCTCATCGGTTTCTGTGGCTACAACCATTCCATCCGTGATCGGCACGGTGCACGCGGTCTGCAGCTTGGGCATTTTTTCAATCCGCACCAGACACATGCGGCAGGCGGCCTGAAGCGAGAGCCCGGGGTAATAGCAGAACGATGGGACTTCAATCCCCACAGCCTTACAGGCTTCAATCAGCAGCGTGCCCGCGGGTGCGGTGACCTGTTTGCCGTCGACGGTGATAGTTACGTTCTTAACTTCTTTCGTATCGGCCATGAGTACTTCACTAGTTGGTAACTTGGTAAATTATCTGTTGCCTTTGGCTGTTTTCAGAGACGCCGAAAAGATGGCAGCCAACTCTCGTGCTTCTTTCAATATCACTTCCAGCAGCTTTGGATTTAACATTTTCGTCTCTTCTATATCTCCAGCCAAAAAATGCTTTCGTCAGCTTCTTCCGCAACAATTCCCAGCCCGGGCAATGAACTCAGCTTTCGAGCGCGCCCGGCGGCAGCTCGATAGTCGGCTTCCGACTGAGGTCCCGCAGCGCAGCAGCTGCTTGACGACAATCTGAGCATCGGTATGACCGGGAAGAGCCTTGAAAGACGAATAATTCTCATGGCAAACTGCTTTGTGC
>JBARMK010000396.1:0-9473 GCA_049802395.1 Candidatus Angelobacter sp. | reverse complement strand
GGATATTTGTTTCTGCCCGCACGCGGCCCGCGGTTCATGCTATATGCGTCCGGCCATCCATTGAATGGTCTATGGACATTTACATTCTTTCAACGGCTGTTAGATACGCTCGAAGGCACACAATACGATTGTTTCCCCAGCGGTCATGTGGCTGTGGTTCTGGTGGGATGTTACATCGCCCGCAAAATCTCGCCGCCGGTATTTTACGTGTTCTCGGCTTTTGCTGCGCTCATCACGTTTTCCACCGTGTACCTACGCTACCACTATGTGATTGATGTGATCGCCGGAGCGGCTCTCGCCATTCTTCTCATCGCGGTCGCACCGTGGGTTTACCGCAAGCTGGATCTTTCGAACATTGTCTGAAGGCCGCCAAAGTGCATGACTTGCTTTTGGCGAACGGACCTTGCTAAGAGCCGGTATACAGTTGAAGAGAGGCCCAATAATAAGGACGCTTGTGAAAATCCTTAGAATGAAGGACCGCCAACTTAGCGGTCCGCAATGCTTCCGGAGCGCTCTTGCCCGATTCAAGATCAGCGTAGAAGTTATCCATTAATCTTGGCATGATGGAGTCATCTACCTCCCAAAGAGCGGCAACTACCTGATGGGAACCTGCGCGCATAAAAGCCCAGGCCAAACCTACTAAACCTTCGCCTGAATAGGCTTTTTCACCCGCCCCGTAGCAGGCGGAGATGGTCACCAAGTCAGCTCGCAACGGCCCAATTTCCTTAATGTCCCGCGCATAAAGCTTGAACGACTTATTCGTGTCTGAAGAGAGGATGATGGCTGAATCCAGGGGCCTGGTTTCACTGGCAGTGCCATGCGTAACCAGATGAATGTATTGGTATGCTCCGGGGCCAACGGACATGTAGGCTGAAGGAGTGGCATCTTTGCCTGCGATCACAGTTTCCTGTTCCGGGCGAAAATGGCGTCTAACCGACCCAATCTCCTCATTTGCAAACCGAAGTGAAGGAAACGCATCGGTCGCCTGGGTCGGCGCGCCCATCAGCAAAAGTTTTTTCCCGCCGTTGGACGGGCGATGCCTGTTCTCAACTAATAGTGCAATGGAACTGGCATTTTCCACCACGGCATCCTCGATCCAATAGTGGGGCGATTTCCCGGGCACAACCAGAGATTCAAAATTCAGCTTATATAAACTGCGGTTGGGGACAATTACGATCTTTGCGCCGGAGGAGAGAAGGTCTTGTGCCGGCGCAATCAACATTCCATAGAGCTTTTCTCCATGAGTGGAGCTCTCAGTTGCAGCATGATCACGGACTTCTTTGCCGTAGGAATCTATTTCATGTTCTATGGTTTTCCTTTCCGGCAAATGGAAGAGTTTGAACTGTCTGGGACTGATTGTCCACAGGTAAGATTCCTGGTCAGAAATCCAATACGCGAGGATGGTTTTATTCTGCTGGCGCAGAAAATTCTGTACAGCCGGAATACGCAATCCCGTAGCTTTTTGCGGGTCCGCGATCCCAAACGCTTCAGCCAGTGTGCGGCCACGGCTGAACTCGGCGATTTGCAAGGCTTTGACCGGGTTGTTCTGTTTCACCAGAAAGCGGATGTAATCATCGTAAAATGGCCACGCATCCAGGATCGACATCCTCCGGTCCTCTTGGTTGACATCTCTCCTGGCAGCTTCGACCGTGTGCAGCGCTTCCACAAACAACGCCTCGGCTTTGGCATTTTGATTTTGCGACACGTAAACGTTTGCCAGATCTGATTGGGCTTGCCAGCGGAGTGAACTGTCGGTTTTTGGATTGAGAAGTACCGCCTTAAGAAATTTTTCAGCCCTCGGAAAATCCCTTTGTCTATCAGCGATCTCTGCGCTCGTTAATGGAAGGTAGGGGTCCGAGGTATCGTCATCGGTCAAACCTTCGGCGGTATAGGCCCGCTGGTTGTAGTCCTCCGCCTTGTCCAGGCGGTTGCGTTTGAGCTCCAATTGAGCAAGATTGTGGTAATTGATAGCGACAACATCTTTCTCACCAAGCGTCTGGGCCAATGCCAGTGCTTTAGAGTAGTAATTCTCAGCCTCGGAAAAATTATCTTGTACATAAAACAAAACCCCAAGGTTCCTGAACCATCTTTCCTGATCTTTCGTTGCATGGATCTGCGCTGCTATTTCCGCCGCTTGAGCTAGAACGGGATTGGCATTTTCAAAATCTCCAAGCTGGAAGTAACTCCATCCCATATTCCCGAGCGCCATTTGTTCGGATACGGCAGCTCCAATGGATCGCGCAGGTCCTAGGGACAAAGTGAATTCATTGATGGCCTTGTCATAAAGCTCACGATCCATGAAGAGCTTGCCTAAATTGATGCGAGCATTCGCCTCAAGATTCCCCAACTTATATTCGTGGGCTAGGTCTATGGCTTTGCGATATCTTTCCTCTGCCACGGCATCGTTTTTCTGCAGAGTCGCCAAATAGGCCTGATCGAAGGCAACTGCAACCAACAATTCCGGCTTACTGGAATATGCAAAGCCAGCGGCTTCGTCGAAACAATTTTGTGCCTGAGAGAAATTATTTTCGAGAGCATAAGCCAAGCCTTGAGTAATTCTGCGGCGGCTCGCGAACTCCCCTGACGAGAGTTCTGTAGGGGGAGGCGCACTCAACAGATCGAGGGCTTCTTTTGGGTTCTGTCCGACAGTGATTTCGGCTCTCAGAATGCGAAACTTATAGCTCCAGACCTGGTCGGCTCCCGCGGCATTGAGCATCCCCCGTAGTGCCATCTCCGCGGCCGCTTCAGACTCATTGCGATCAGCCTGTAAACGGGAGTGGTCAAACTTACTGCGGGCGTCCGCATACAAACTGGGCCAACCAGTCCGGCATCCGCCCGCAATCAGCAATAGTGAAACTACGGCAGCTACTATGGAGGTGGCATGGAACCGCCGCCGCTGCCACCGGCTCCGCCACCCGAAATCCCGCCACCGCTGGTCGAGCACATGTCCACACGAAGCATGTGAAGGTGACGCCGGTCCTTGTGGACCACAACTTCCGCCAGCCGTACTACGCCGAACTTGGGGACGCAGATGATGCCCCCAAAGCCATGCATCTCGGTGTTGGGAAAATCTTTTTTTAGGTCGTAATGCCCCGCTGCTGAGCACCAGTACATTCCATCCATGGAGCGAGATTGTTTGTCCTTTTTCCATTGCCTGGCCCAAGTGCCGAACCCGCTCAACGCGTGGTATTCGTCTTCCAACTCCTCAAGCTTATTCAGCCTGCCGGGGTCCAGATCGCCCCACGGAAGGAGATCATCAGCGCCGCCCCGGATGGCGCCTGAAAGATCGCTATACGTCTGGTACTGATGAAGCCGATGGGTGGCCAATTGTACCTCAATCTTTTGGCCTGCAATCCGCAAATTGTCGAAATAGCTACCGGTGATATCGAAGGTATGTTCACCGGATGTGGACGCCGTAGAGACTTTGTTTCTTCTCCCAGTTTTCTTGGGTAGCTTCTCGCCGCGAGTCGCCGGCTGTCCATCTTCATTGCCATTATTCATGGAGGGAGAATAAATGGCCATGCGAGCAACAACCCGATCGGCCGTGACCATGCCCGCGATGTTGAGGCCCTCGATTACAGAATAGGCAAAAGTGGTGTGTTGATTGTGACATTCATCAAAGCTACCGCCGACTTCGGTGTACGCGGCGTCGAACGATACAAAGGGAGTAGCGCTGAAGCTTTCGACTCTCTGAAAGCCGCGCCCACCGGAACCGGCCAGTGTGGTAGCGGCCTGCGCGGGAATGCTGTGACGCATTGGACGTTCAATTTCTCCGGCTAATCCATAGGCGGATGCATTGTAGAAATACTGCAAGTGGCGGCGCGAGCATTTGCTCATGTAACACTCCTCTCCTTAACTCGCTGATCATTGACTAACCTGGGGTTGTTTGTAACTAAGTATACATTGCGAAGCTGGGAATGGACGCGCAAGCCTGTGAGGTGGGAAATAGAAGCCGATGCGCGATTGGAAGTGCATCTATACCATCTAACACGTACGGCAAACAGCTGCGGATGCTTTAGAGAACAAACATTGCTGCTTCTGTAGAACCCCTTCGATGATTCGCCATATCCGCCGAGGAGTGGCCGTTTACTCTTGAAATTGCATCCTGAACGGATCGCGAGCCAGTTCTTGTTTAGATCCATTTCGGTCCGTCCCCTGCACCAGCATCAAGTATCTGCCCGGCTTGAGTGAACCAGCGTAAAGAGAGACCTCGATCATGTCCTGTGAGGCCTGGATCGAGAATGGTACAGCAACCTTGACCTCTCCATCCGCGCTGGTAATCCGGGCTTCATAGGAAATAAACTCCCCTTGAGGCTGGAACTCGATTGCCAGCCTTACGCGGCTGTTCCGCGGCGCGCTTACGACTTTCTCGCTGTCGCGAGACTGTTCTGTCAACATATAACGCGATTCGATTTGAGGAGCCTTCAACTTTTGTATAGTCGCCATGTTCTGGTACACACTGATAGCCGCCAGAAAGCATGCGACAAAGGCGATCGCAGGCGCGGGCCGAAGGGCCGAAGAACGGAATTGCCGCCAGCCAGCCTGGGTAACTGCCGCATGCGCTTCGGCACCCGATTGCTTGATATAGCTCACGAATTCAGTTCCGGCCTGGACTTGCTCAAAACAAAAGGCGCATTCAAACAGGTGCTGCTCGTAGGCGTCAAGTTCGCTCCCTGAGAGCTCCCCCAGGAGATAGCGCTCAGCGGTCAGGTTTTTTACTGCCTGTTCGTGGTCCATGGTTTCGTCGTTCATCTTGGTACCTCTAATTTCCACCTGTTCGCGGCCAACTCCAGACTCTTAATTGCTTCTTTTTCTGTAAAGATCACCAAACTTGATGATGGCTCGATGCAGCAAGACGCGCAGGTAATCGCGATCCACCCCGAAACTTCCACAAATCTCATCGCTCTCGCGCTCTTCAAAAAATTTTGCCTGCAGGATCAGGCGATCGCGTCCGGGCAGCATGTCCAGGACTTCACGGACCAGCTTGCCATTTTCCTTTCTCTGCATCAGATCTTCCAGGCCCAGCTTTTCGTCGGCGACATCTGTGGATTCGAGCGGGTCATGCTGATTGCGAAAGTCAACGCGGCGGCTTTCCGACAAGACGTTTTTGCATACGGAGTGGACGTATGAACCGAAACCCTT
Source organism: Candidatus Angelobacter sp. (assembly GCA_049802395.1). Lineage (GTDB taxonomy): Bacteria > Acidobacteriota > Terriglobia > Terriglobales > Acidobacteriaceae > Angelobacter. The sequence continues at coordinate 4,331 of JBARMK010000396.1, read as the reverse complement.
GGGGTTGTGTACGCTGCCTGCGAGAACAGCCAGCCATACGCGGCAAAAAGTTTCTTGACGGACATCATCAATTGTGTATGAGTCCACACCGCGGGCGCGAAGGGTTATTTTGAGGCGCTCACTGAAATAGGCAACGAAATGTGCCTCCGTTGCCGGATCGCGGGCACCAAGGCGCCGGAGGTAGTCTTCATCGAAGGAGTAGAGGTCCACTGGCTGTTCCCACCAGTATACTTCAGCCTCCGCACCGCTCTTGCGTTTTCTCTTCCCGAGTCGGACTGGAATAGGAGGGTGGTGTAAAAGCGATAAGCGGTCCCATTTTGGTTTTTGAAGTGGACCGGATTGTATTTGCACGCTCTTCACTTTTACAAAACTCTATAGTCAAAAAATCTTAGGATCGTTTCCCTAATACATTAGAAATAAAGCTAGGGATATCGCCCGGTTATTGAAGGTCACTGACTCGCAATACGCTCCATACGCCTGCTTAATAACTAGTGACTAGGGCGGCCCCAGCGTTTCATTCCCAGAGCAGAAAGCCTTAACCAGATTACTTCAGAGCTAAAGTGCTGATTTTATGGCGACTTGTTACGTTTTGACTTGTCACGAAGGCAACTCTGAGGCGGAAAAGGCACGCTTTAGGTCTATCGGGGAGTCAAACTCCGGAGAAACGACAAAAGGGGCGTTGTTTAAGAGAAGGATGAGTTTTTCCGCCAACGGACGCCGAGCATACTCCATCGTCAATCAAGTAAAATGCCCACGAAGTCCGCGCACTTGCGCAACCCATACTTCCTGGACATCTATGCGTAGCTTTGAAAGCCTTTCCGAACAAGAGGTACTTGCCCTGGCGATTGCGCTGGAAGAAGAAGATGAGCGTGTTTATGCCGATTTTGCCGAGGGATTCCGCAAGGACTTTCCCGCGACGGCGGCCATGTTTGACGGGATGCGTCAGGAAGAGTCGGAGCATCGCCGCCGACTCATAGAACTCTACCGCAGCAAATTTGGCGAGCACATCCCGTTGATCCGGCGCGGAGACGTGAAAGGGCTGGTCAGCCGCCGTCCCATCTGGCTCATGCAGCCCCTGCGTCCGGAGTCGGCGCGCAGGCAAGCCTCAACCCTGGAGGTGGAGACGCGCATTTTCTATGAAAAAGCCGCATCTCGCACCCAGGACGCTAGCATCCGACAGTTGCTCAATGATTTAGCGCAGGAAGAGCGCGTGCACGAGCATCGCGCTCAGGAGCTTGGCCGCGGCAATCTTGACCCCGAAGCTCGCGGTGCGGAAGATGAGGCCAGCCGGCGTCTCTTCGTATTGCAGATCGTCCAACCTGGCTTGGCCGGACTGATGGATGGGTCGGTATCGACGCTGGCCCCGGTTTTTGCAGCTGCGTTTGCCCGGCACGAATCGCATATTGCATTTCTGGTTGGTCTGGCTGCGTCATTTGGCGCCGGGATCAGCATGGGATTTGCCGAGGCCCTTTCTGACGATGGAAGCCTCACCGGGCGCGGGCATCCCTGGGTCCGCGGACTGGTTTGCGGACTAATGACCACGCTGGGCGGGATCGGGCACACTCTGCCGTTTCTAATCCCGTCTTTCCGGATTGCATGCGGCGTCGCGATTATTGTGGTGATCGCCGAACTGGCCACAATCGCATGGGTACGACACCGCTATATGGAATCACCGTGGGTTTCCGCTACTTTGCAAGTCATCCTGGGAGGTGCGCTGGTGTTTGGCGCTGGCGTGTTGATTGGAAGTTCGTGATAGCGTCCAGCCAGGACCATTGAATAGTGGATTTGGCAGCACCCGGCGGATGAACCAAGTCTGGGTTATTGATGATCGTCCAGATTCCATCCATCCTTCTTCATCTCAGTGCGGAGCCAGCGCTGTAAGCTGGTGCGCAGAGATGCAGGAAGATCGCCAAACTGAATGCCATATTGCCCTACCTTATTGGTCCAGGTAACGCGCCCGGAAAATTCCGCCTGGTCCTCAATGCCGGGAATGGGAAAGAGCAGCGACACCGGTGCGCCAGATTTAAGGGGCTTCTCTGTCTTGACGCCGGCGCCTCCGGCGCTAATGTTGAGCAGAGTGGCATCAAAATGCTCGTTCGCGTACTTCATTTTTATTGGAAGCTCAATCTGGGCCCGGTAATAGCGTTGCTGATTCATGCTCAGCGTGCCAGAGGCATTGTCAACGCCAGCCTCGCGATAGGTCTTAAGCTTCCGGATCAAAGTTCTGCGCGAGATGCCCAAAGCTTCCGCCGCCCGACCCTGATTGCCGCCGCTTTTCTCCAGTGCAAGCAATATTGCCGTCTTCTCCACTTCGCCCAGCCCGGTCTCTCCAGAGGAACTGCGGCGGGACTGGGTGGAACCGGGGAAACGAAGATCTGCTGCGGTAATTTCAGATTGCGCATTCTTCGCCTGCAAGACCGCGCCGAAGACTACATTCTTTAGTTCGCGAATGTTGCCGGGCCAGGTGTAAGAGAGAAGGGAGTCAACGGCATCGCGGCTGAAACATGACTCCGGATAATGCTGGTGCAATACCTGTTCGGCAATTCCCAGCACATCTTCCGGACGTTCGCGCAGCGGTGGCACTTCCAGTTTGAACTGCGCAAGGCGGTGGTACAGATCATCACGGAATCTGCCTACGCGTGCCTGCTCCTCCAGATCGTGATTGGTGGCCGCGACGACGCGAACATCCACGGTGACTTTTTTGCTGCCGCCCAGCCGGAAATACGGGACGCCATCAAGCACCCGCAGCAACTTCACCTGGACTTTCAAGTCAAGGTCGCCTATTTCATCGAGAAAGAGCGTACCCTTGTGCGCCAGTTCGAAGAAGCCGGGCTTCATCGCATCCGCGCCGCTGAAGGCGCCCTTCTCATAGCCAAAAAGTTCACTTTCCACAAGATGCTCGGGGATAGCAGCGCAATTAACGTCAATCAGAGGGTTGTTGCATCGCAAAGAATGATTATGGATGGTATGCGCAATCATCTCCTTGCCCGTGCCCGTTTCGCCCACAATCAGCACAGCGGCGGGATGGCGCGCGACTTTTTCGGCCAATCGCATCACTCTTTGCAAAGATTCGCTGCGGACAATCAGTTCAGGCTCGTTGCCGGCAGGCGAAGGCGAGGCCGGGTTTCCATCTTTGGACACGCCGGTCGGCGGGGCAGCGGCTTTGGGCGTGTACTGCATTGGGCGTTTGCAAGCAATTGTGTCGCAAGTTGGTTTTTCAGGCAACAGCTAAATCCCGCAACGAGGCTGCCCCAAAATTCATGAGCAGAAAGCGTTTGCCACTCTCAACCTGTTTACAGCGTGAAGGATTGAGCATAAACTTGCCAGTTTTAAACTTTTCTTTCATTGAGGGAAAATTATGCATTGGAGAAAGGCACTACTTTGTATTGTCCTGGGAACGGTAACTGCTATGGCACAAACGGGCGGCACTGGGGACAAGAAATCGACGAAAGGAACTGCGCAAGCCCCTGCGAAAAAGGCAACCACGGCTTCCGGTGAAAAAACCGTCCCACGTCCGAAGTCCTTTGATCTCGGCGCCATGGACAAGAGCGTAGATCCATGCGAAGACTTCTATGAGTATGCGTGCGGCAGCTGGCGCAAGAAAAACCCCATTCCGTCTGACCAGGCGCGGTGGGGACGCTTTAACGAATTGGCCGAGTACAATCGCCAGTACCTGCACAACATCCTGGAGAAAGAGTCTGCAAACGATCCTAAGCGCACACCAGTCATGCAGAAAATTGGAGATATGTACCAGTCCTGCATGGACGAGGCCACGGTGGATGCCAAGGGCAGCACGCCGTTGAAGCCGAGGCTGGACCGCATCGCCGCCATCACCAATAAAGACCAACTGGTGGAGACGATTGCTTACCTCCAGTCGCTGGGCGTTCCGGTCTTGTTCGGATTTAATGCCTCGCCGGACCTGCACAACGCGAGCATGGAGATTGCCAGTGTAGGGCAGGGCGGTCTGGGGCTCCCTGACCGTGACTATTACATTGATACAGATCCAAAATCGCAGGAGACACGCGAGAAATACCTGGATCACGTAACCAAAATGTTCGTCCTGCTAGGTGATGACGAGGACGCTGCCAAGAAAGAAGCGCAGGCGGTAATGGACATTGAGCACCAATTGGCGGAGGCGGCTTTCAAGCGAGTGATGATGCGCGATCCCAAAAATCGCGATCACAAGATGAAGGTTGCGGATTTGGAAGCTCTGGCCCCGAATTTCAAATTCGATCGTTTCTTCGCTTCCTCCGGTGCACCTTCCTTCTCTGAAGTCAACGTCGTTCCGCCGGACTTCTTCCAGAAGGTGAACGCTACCGTGGAATCGGTGT
>JBARMK010000395.1:0-17998 GCA_049802395.1 Candidatus Angelobacter sp. | reverse complement strand
CTCTCATTGAGCGCCTTGGAGATCATGATCTGTTTGTTGCCGTCCATCAGGTACATGGGCGCCGAATCCTGGTAGGAAATCCCGATCCCCAGTTCCAGGCTGGGCAGTCCGGCGGCCAGGGAACGCTCGTTGTACGCGGTAACCACCTGGATGATCTCTTTCGCCAGCACGCAGGTCTGGGCCACGCCCAACGCAGGTTCGCCTTCGCGCTCAAACAGCGCCAGGATAAGCGCATCGCCCTCAATAAACACTTTCTTGGCTGCGTACTTTGGCAGCAGTTTGTTGATGGGATCGTAAAAATTCAGGCTGAAATAAGAGGCCGGGTTTAACCCCTTCTCCAGAAGCGTGCGCGTCAGTGTAGTGGATTCGCGGATGTCCGCCTTGAGCACCACATGATGAATCACTTTTTCTTCTGAAGGCTTTTGTTCTTCCGGCAGCAGAAATTCATACAATGTGTTGTTAATGGCAGAAAGCTCGCGGAAGCGTTCCGTCGCCAGCACATTGACGTTTTCCATACCGGCAATGACGGTTTCCATACGGCGGAAGTCACGGTGATAGCGGGTGAAATCGGCAAAGAACCTTCCCGCATATCTGGCCCGATCTGCCGCCTTGCAGCCTTCAACTTTTTTCACCGCCGCGTTCAGCCCTGCCGGAGAAAGTTTGCCATGCTCTTCCAGAAGCGTCTCCACCCGCTTGCGCTCCTCGCGCGAGATGAGGGCATGCTTGAGTTGCTGCGGGTTGATGGGCGGCGAATACTGCGCCAGCAGCGGCACTGCCTCATACGAAGCGATTACGCTGGCAATCACGTTTTCGCGCTCCAGCAACTCAACCCAGGCGTTCAGCAGCGCTTTCTGCGCCTTGCCGTTGAGACTGGCGTCCTCCGGCGCTCCGCCAGCCATAAGTTCCTGAACGTTTTCCGGGACGTTCAGAATGCCATCGACCTGAGGGTCGCTGATGTCCGCTACCAAATCCAGCGACTTCAAATACTGGGCGGCAATCTGCGTCATGGCATGAAAGCGGTCGCGGTCACGATCATAGTTGCCCAGCATTACATAATGCTCGGCGTTAAGAAGATTGTCCTGACCGTCTTCACTAAAGACCAGGCGGTTGAGAAAGAGATCATAGGTCGCCGCTGCGTTGTCGCCAAAAAGCGACCGCCGGGTCCTTCCCAGCGACTCTTTCTCGGCCTCCCGCAGAACGACGTATAAATCCTGCCCCGCGCGGCGTAACACTGTTTTCTTGTTGATCTGGAACCCGACAAAGCGTTCACGCATCTCCAGAATCCGGTTGGTCCCGGACTGGCGTGGCGCTTCATAGATCTTCAGCCGGGCGCGGCAGCGCTCCAGCGCCTGGGCATATTGGTTTAGCAATTCGGTACGCTGGAATTTGAGCACTGCCAACCGAAACAGGAGATCCAGTGATGCGTTGTTTTCGGCTTTCGCCCAGCTCAATGAGGCCAGGTGCAATTCGGTCAGCAGTCGTTTAAATTCCGATGGGTCCGACTGGCGAGTGTGGCCATGCGGCCGCATCGGCGGACGCCCCGAGAGGCGCTCCTCGCTCGCTACTTCTTCCACATTGCCATGTTTAACGATCAACTTGAAGATGTGCTGGCGCGCGATTTCAACGAATTTAGGGCTGAGGAAAACGTCGTGGCGGAGGTTGTCTATTCCCGTGACCAGGCCTTCCAGCACAAGCGAAGGCCAATCGCTGGTCAACGTAAGTTGACGAGCGTATTCAGGTAAGTTACCGCGTTGAAGGAACGAAAACGACATTTCCAGCCGGCCGCCAGGTTGGGGGGAAGCACGATTGTATCCCAGCTTGCCAGTATCACTTAGTTACTATCGGCACCTTCTAAGCGCCCTGCAACTGTGCTCCGCAGCAGGGCAGGATCACTGGGCCCCTTTTCGGGCTTTCTCAAATTCATCGCCTGATTGCCACCCCGCCAAGTCGGGCTGATTCGCGGCTTCCCATCCCAGAACCAAGCCGAACCTGGCCAGCTTGGCGTCTGCCGTAAAGTCCATGTCCGGCCGATACTCGTCAGAGGGCTGGTGATAGCGATGAGCGACGTAATCCTGCTGCTTTGCTTCACCCCAGGCCAGGTCATGGCCTTTGAAAAGCGCGCCTTCATTCACGCTAAAAGCAGGCACGCCCACCCTCGCCAGACTGAAATGGTCGGAGCGGTAATAATGTCCGGCTTCCGGATGATTGTCCGGCTGGATCGCCATTCCAAAATCCTTCGCGGTCTTCTGCACCAGAGAATAGACGCTGGTTCGCTCCGCCCCCGTGACCACCAATTGTTGAGGCTCGCCCAGCGGCTGTATATCGTCATAATTCAGGTCGAGGGAAATGTTCTGCGCCGGAATCGGCGGATGCTGTCCCAGGTACTTTGATCCAAGCAGACCTTGTTCCTCCGCCGTGACCGCTGCGAAGAGAATCGTCCTTTTGGGTTTGGCTTCCGCCCCATTGATGACCCGTGCAAGTTCCAGAAGGATGCCGCATCCCGTGGCGTTATCGGCCGCTCCGTTATAGATGTTGTCGCCCGGCTCGTCCGGGTGGATCCCCAGATGGTCATAGTGCGCGGTGTACAGGATGGCCTGATCCCCGAGTTTGGGATCGGAGCCCTTGACCTTTCCCAGCACGTTTCTGGAAGAGAAGGAACGCACCTGGCTCACGATGGTCTCTTTCACCTGGATAGGCAGCTCCACCGGTTTGAAGCTGCGCGAATTTGCGTCCTGGAGCATCTTGTCCAGGTCCGTGCCGGCGGCATGTGCGAGTTTGCGCGCAATTTCCAACTGGATCCAGCCTGCTGATTTCAGTTTGGGATCTTTGTCGTCTTGCAACAGAGAAGTCTCTCCGCCCCATGAGTTGCGCACCACTTCCCATCCGTAACTGGCCATCTCGGTTTTATGGATCAGGATTACACCCACAGCGCCACGCCGCGCGGCTTCTTCATATTTATAGGTCCAGCGACCGTAGTACGTAAGTGCGCGTCCCTTAAAGAAGTTCGGATCGTCTGAGGGCGGCTCATTCACCAGCATGAGCACGACCTTGCCCTTTACATCGGTGCCCTTGTAATCGTCCCAGTTGTACTCCGGCGCGTTGATGCCGTAGCCCACGTAAACCAGGGGCGCGTCAATCTCCGATTTCTCTGAATGCGTCTGGTCATTGGCGACGTAATCGTCCGCGAATTTCAGCGCCATTGGCTCACCCGATTTCGGGAGGAATGAAAGCTGCGTTTGCTTTGGATCTGTAGTCACTCCAAAGAAATGGATTTCCTGGAAGTAAGTTCCCTTGTCGCCGGCAGGCAGAAGTCCGTAACTCTTGAACTGGGCCGCGATCCAGTCGGCGGCCATATCGCCGCCCTTCTGGCCCGTCCCGCGACCCTGCAGCTTATCGTCAGAAAGATATTTCACCGTGGCGCGGATCTTCTCCGCATCAATGCCGTTCATGGCTTTCTGCGCGGCTGCCGGTAATGTCTGAGTTTGCGCGCTGACGAATGCAGCAAAAGTGACGAGCAGAGCTATGCTGAGTTTTCTCATGATTTCCTTTTTGATTGCTGAGTGCTGATTGCACTTGATCCGCGACCGCGGACTAATTCTTCGCCTCTCAACCTGGTTTAAATTCCGGTACCTTTTCTCCAGGCTGGAAAATTTGTGCGGGTGAAGCGTTACTCGCCTGGGCCAGCCGGCGGTTCAACTGCTCCACATCCGCTTTGGACCAGCTCACGGTCGAGAACTCAATGTCGCCATCCGGGGAAATAAGAAAAACTGTTGGCACATGGGTCAATCCGTAGGCGTTCGATGCCGGATACTTTCCAGCTGGATCAAGCAACACAGGGAAGGTCACGCCAAATTCCCGGTTAAAAGCCTTGGTATCTGCTGCATGGTCCTGCGAGACCCCCACAAAGGTATACGCGCCAGCTTTGCTATATGCCTTAAAAATGCGCTCAAGATAGGGAAATGCCAACTGGCAGACCGGGCAGCTTACCTTGAAAAACGCCGCCACCACCGGCCCGCTCTTTCGCGCTTCCTTGAGCGAAAACTTACGGCCATCGAGAGACTGCAATTCTATCTCCGGCGCCTGTACACCGGCTTCAAGTGCGGGCATGGGTCCCCCCTCCAACGTAAACTTCTATTGTAGATAAATCGGATGGATTCTTGGAAATCCGCTTACTTAGTCATCGCCTCGGGGAAGCATGGGCCACCGCGGTTGTCCGCGACATCGGTTCGCTGACGTCCGCGCTCATCGTGATTGTTAAAGAAGCAATTCTGCGATTTCTGCGATGGACCATCGAAGACGACCTTCATCCCGCCGGAGATCTGGTTTCCTTGATACACATTGTTGCGATTAGGGCCGACAGTCCGGCTTGCCGAGTAATTTTTGATGGCGACCGATTTTGCAGCCGAAGAATTCTCCGCCAGCAGAGTGTTGCCGGCAATAATGGAATCTGTAAAATTCCCACGGAAAAGCAGCCCGGTAACTCCCGGCTTGTTGATCTGCACCGTATTGTTCAGGATTTTGAAGCCCGCAAATGCCGTCCCGCCGCCCACTACGATGCCAAATTTTCGCGGATGAATTATATGGTTGGACTCAATGCGGACCCCGCGGTTGACCAGGCTATCAATGTTGAATCCATATTCCGTATCTATTGCAGTGTTGTCATGGAAATAGGCCTCTTCCAGATTCCAGCCGCCGTATCCAATCGGATATCCGTTTACCTGGTTGTGGCGGACCTCCGCTACGGCATTGGCAACGGTAATCGCGCAACCCGTCCCACCAAATGACTGGCCCATGGTGACGTTTTCTATAACGTTGCCATTGTTTTGTGACGGTGAGGCGTTGTTCATGGAAACAATCCACACTGGAAACGCCTCCCAGCGAATGTGAATGTCTCCAATCTCACCCGCGGTATTCGTCACGTTCACATCATGAATCCAGTTGCCGCCCTGGTCAGATCGCAGGTGGATCGCTTCAAGGTTTAGGGCTGCAACACGGTTCTCGCGCGCCTTCGATTTGAGGTCGGGATAGTTCGCGTCAATCGTCAGATCCGAGATCTCGACGTTGGAAGCGCCGTCTGTGTTCGTGCTCAAGACCAGACCGATGCCAGTGTTCTCCGGAAAGTCCCTCTTCGTCGCTTCACCGGAGATGTAGTCGCTCAGTTTTAGGATCGTTTTATCATGCCCGACGCCGTGGATCTTCCAGCCTTTCCCCACGGTAAAACCTGCCGCATTGTTATGAGGGGCTCCGACGATATAGTCGTAGGTGCCCAATGTCGAAAAGGTTCCGGCCCCCAGGCATACAATCAGGTTTTCCGTTCTTGCTACGGTCTTATCCGGAGTGCTGGTATTCGCGCAGCCCTCGGAGTAGCAGCGCAGAACAGTATCAAAGGCTGTGACCGTACTTCCGTCGCGCGCATCGGCCAATGATGAACCCGATCCGTCCTGGCCATTGCGCACTGCGATATAGACCCTGCTTGCACCTTTCGGCAGAGCTGCGGCTGCTACGGAACAATCACCGGCTTGCGTACCAGCTTTCCCCTGGCCCGCGATCGAAAGTTCCACAGGATCGCTTGGGCTGCTTTCACGTGGAGTCTCCATGCCAGCGGCCAGAGCTGCAGTCATGAAAACGAGAGCAATGCTCAGTCTAGGCATCAGCGATCCTTCCGAGTATTTTGCGAGTCAGCCCCGTGAGCGGCAGCCGCTGTGCGGAATCCAGTGAAACCCATCGGCCGCCATTCGCATTCTTGCGGATTGCTGTATGAACAAACACGGTGTAGTCAGTCGTGGTAATTGAATGGCGAAGTTTGAGCATTGGCTGGCTGTCCCCATTCAAACCAGCTTCAAGTAAAGGCAATTCCCACATGCCGGGCATGAGGGAATGCTGAGGCGAACGCTGTTGCAACAGCACGGTGGCATTTTTGCGGACCAGCACATAGTGGAGAACGGCCTTTCGCCGCCGCTCGCGCTCTTTCCTGGCAACAGGGCCTTTCGCCGAACACATGGCGGCGACTGGACATTTATGGCACAAAGGCTGACCTGGCAAGCAGAGAAGCGCACCCAATTCCATCATCGCCTGGTTGAAGTCGCCGGCGCGGCTTTTGTCCAACAGGTACTCGGCAAGCTCCCAATACTGCTTTTCCGCAACCAGTGTGCCTAGCGATGGCGCCGCTGCAAAGATGCGTTCCAGAACTCGCTTTACGTTGCCGTCAACCACAGCCACCGGCTCACCGAATGCAATGCTTGCGACGGCAGCCGCGGTGTATCGGCCGATACCCGGCAACTCCATCAGTTCAACCGCCGAACGCGGAAATGCGCCCTGGGCGACGATCTCCCTGGCCGCTCGGTGAAGACCTCGCGCACGGCGGTAATATCCCAGCCCACTCCAGGCCGCCAGAACAGTTTTTTCTCTTGATCGCGCCAGCGCCTCAGCGCTGGGAAACTGCCGCACAAACTTCTTGTAGCGTTCTTCTACCACCGCCACGCGCGTTTGCTGCAGCATGATCTCTGAAACCAGAATACGGTAAGGGTCGCTCTCACCGCGCCAAGGCAGCTTGCGGTGGTATTTCTGGTACCAGCGCAGCAGTAGCAGGCGAAATCTGGCAGCGTCTGCGGGATTGATAAATGACCGTGCGGTCATAGAGGGATTGTAGCTCGCCGCGGCAAAGCTTCACTATTTGTGTACACAGCTAATGTTGGATGGGGGTAATCGCGGTGGCGGTTAGCATCCAGTTCGCCTTTATCTGTTGCCACACTGAGACAAGCCGCAGCCCGGAGGCTGGCGCAGCGGTCGCTCCCTGAAAATGCAAGACGTAAGTCACCTTCATGTCAGCCCCTTCAGGAAGGACTGACACATCCCCCAGCAAGAACTCCTTGACCTGGATGCTTTTCCAATAAGCCAACCACCCGGCACGATCGAACACCTGTCCATCGGCATTCACGCCAACAAAGGTAGGGGAAAGTCGCCGCTCAAAGTTGGTCCAATCTTTACCCTGCATCGCTTGCCACATCAACCGCTCCTGCTGCTCCGCGCCGGTGGCATTGTTCCATGTGGGATGCTTAGGCTCTCCCGCGCATCCGCATAAGACCATAAACATAAGCATGGATGTAATAAACAAGCGCATTGACTGGAACCTTTTTAGTTTACGGCTCGTCATGAGGGCAGGAAAATGCGAGACAGAAGAAACCAAGGGCGCAAAGCCAATTCCTTTGCGCCCTTTGCGGTAGATCAAGAGCGCTAATCTCCGAAGACTTCTTCCTTCTTGTCTTCCGCCACCTCAGGCTTGGGAGCGGCCGGAGCAATCGCACCCAGTGGAACGAACCCACCTTCAGCCTTAGGCTCTTTCAGGATATGCTCCCGATAAAGCGCTTCCATGCGGGCATCATCGGCGGACTTCTTGAGTTTTATATCGCGGGCACGGAGCTTCTCTTCGCGGGCCGTCTTGGCAATGCCGAGATCGTCCAGCGTGGTATTGCGGCCGGCGTGCACGTGCTGTTCGTTCAGGTTCAGCTTGTGCGCGCTCTGATTGAGACCCACGGCCTTGCCGCCGGCAAAGATCTCATGCCTTCCGTGCTCTTCATACCACTTGGTGAGTGTGGCCGTCATGTGCATCTTCTCAATGATGTTGCGCCAGCCCACCCCGGTGTTGTAGGCGCAGAAGCTGATCTCGCCTTCCTGCGTGGCGTAAGGAATGATGCACTGCTCAGTGCGGCGGAAGTCGTAGTTATACAGGTCCTGGAACCACATTCCGGCGATGAACAGGAAGTTCCAGCGGTCGGTGCGGCGCTTCTTGATGTCGTCCACTGTACGATCGACTGATATTTTGCCGTACTTCTCATCGGCCTTTTTGGTCGCGCCGAATGTTTTGTCGAATTTGCGCAGCAGATCGACCAGCTTGAAGTGTTTCGGCGCGGTGAAAGGATCGTAATTGCGCGCCAGGGCCAGTGCCATGCCAAACACTGACAGGAACCGTCCACGTCCGGCGTCGTTGACCTTAGCAACGTCTTGGGCAATACGATCGCCGTTCAGGAATGCCGTGACCGGAACTGCTTCTTTGGTTTCTTTGTCGATCATTACGGCCATGCCAATGCCGCAGTTCGGATGGCATCCGCAGCTCAGTTGTCCCCAATCAGCGCTGGGACCGTGAATCAGGTCGGCCCAATCGGAGAACGTTGACATGAATGAAATCGGGAACCAGTCGCGCTTGGGCTCACCCAGGCCAGTCTGGTTCTTTACATCGTGCGCCAGATGGCTCAGGGTATAGCGCTGTGCCTGGCGGCGATCATCAGTGATTTCCTCGTCTCGGCCAGTGAATGAAACCGGCTGGAAGCTCAGGAAGCTGATGGTTCTGGGATTATCCAGCGCGAACTGAATGATGCGGCCAACCTGCTCATTGTTGATTCCATTGATTATCGTCGTGACGGGAACGATGTCCACGCCGTTCTCATGCAAGTTGTGAATGGCACGCAGCTTTACATCAAAAAGATTGCCGACTTGCCGATGTGAGTTTGCGGCGTTGCCGATGCCGTCAAACTGCAGATAGGCATACCGCAGGCCCGCTTCCGCAGCCTGGCGGCAGAACTCAGGTGATTTGGCAAACTCAATTCCATTGGTTGCCGCCTGCACCGAGTTGTAGCCAACCTGGCGGGCATAGCGCACGGCATCCAGAAAGTACGGGGAGAGTGTCGGCTCGCCGCCGGAGAACTGCACGGACATCTGCCGCCGCGGCTTGATCGAGATCGCGTTGTCCAGCATGGTCTTGATCTCTTCCCACGTGAGCTCATGGACAAATCCGACCTGGTTCGCGTCCATGAAGCAGGGGTCGCACATCATGTTGCAGCGGTTGGTCAGGTCGATGGTCAACACCGATCCGCGGCCATGCTTTACCGTACTGGTGCCGTGATTGTGCAGCTTTTCGTCGTTGTGGGCGCGGATGTCGCGGCCAGGGAAAACTTCTTCCAGATGCTTGAAGAATTCGGTATCAATCGCCATCACGTCTTCAAAATGGCCGTGCAGCGGGCAATCCTTCACCATCAGGATTTTGCCGTCGCGCTCCACGATGGTAGCTTTGATCTCGCCAGCTTTCTCATTGAGAAGGACCTCGTGTGGCAATTTGCCGTCAACAATTTGCTGCCGGATCTCGGGCACGCACTTGGGACACAGCGAGTCAGTAGATCGCGGCCAGCCGAGCGGTGGCTTGGTTTTTTCCCACGACTTCAATATCGGCTTGTCGGACCACTTTGGCGTAAAGGACGGCCTGGGCTTGATGCTGTTGAGCTTTTCAAAAACCGCCCATGTGCCTTTTGCAGCGTAAGTTAAAGCTTTTTCTGCATACTTGACCGGCTTGTGCATTTGGTTGTGCCTCTCCTCGCGCCACTCAGGGCGCCTCTTCCAAGCTATGACACAGAAACAAAAAGGGATAATTTATTCAATACTATGTTAGCCGCTGCTTTCGCAAGTAATAAGCAGGTTTCCGTGAACGGCTGTAAATGGCCGCTCAGTGGCTGCATCCGGCATTAAACGGGAACGCAAAAGCTCTCCTAAGTCATTGGATTTAAAGAGACTAAGCCTGTCATTCGATACTAAGCCACCTAACGCACTGCACCAGGACCGCCATCGATTCACCATACTCTGCATTTGTTCGAAAACTACGAATCGGAGTTGCGAGCGGCTTACCGTACCCGCGGGCATCAGGTTAAAATCAGAATTTACGTGGAGTAAACGATGGAACCTGCGCGCACCGGCTTGCGCCAAATCATGAGTGATCTGCTGCGCAGGCTGCCGGCTGACGAAGCGATCGTTATGGCCTGGCCGCTGGTGTGCGGCAAAGAGGTCGCATCACGTTCACAAGCCGTGCGCTTTGCCGATGGCCGCCTCACGGTTGAGGTCCCGGACGCGGCATGGCGCAACCAGCTTCAGTCATTTGCATCACGATACGTCAGCGGATATGAAGGGCTGCTAGGGCCTGTGGTGAAGAACGTGCAGTTCAAAATACAGCAATCAGCGGTTGCTACCCAGCCTCCAGCCGGACCGAAAACATTCTGAACTTGCAGTGAAACTGACACCGGCTGGCGATTGAAAGAGTGGAAGGAGCGGGGGAACTGAGAGCCTGATTGCTGACTCCTGAGTCGCTTATGAAAGTCACCGACAAAGACGTTACGTACGTTGCTGACCTGGCCAACCTGGAACTCACCGACCAGGAACACCGGCGCATGCTCAAAGACCTGAATTCAATTCTTGAATACATTGATCGATTGAATGAGCTGGATACCGCCAACGTTCCTTCGATGGCGCAAGTTTCAAGCAACTTTAGCAATGGGGAAAAACCTCTGAGCCAGGAATCATCTTACGCTTGGCGCGATGATGTGATTCGACCATCACTGCCGCACACAGAAGCTCTCCGCAACGCTCCCGAAACCGATGGCGATTTCTTTAAGGTGCCGAGGGTCATTGAAAAATAAATTGAGCTCCCGATCACGCGCGATCGCCCCATCTGGTTTCTCCGTGCCTCCGTGCCTCCATGGCGGATTTTTGGCTCTCCCCCGGCAAAAAGAATGAACCTCGATTTCCTCACCATAGAATCCGCGCGCACTGCGATTGCAGAAAGACAGACCACGGCTTCGCAACTGGTGGAAGACTTCTATGACAAGATCAAGGCCGAAGATCGCGATATCCACGCCTATCTGACGCTTTGTGAGGAACGAGCCTTGTCTCAGGCACAACGAATTGATGCGCTGGTCAGCAGTGGCGCGCCGCTGCCGCCACTGGCTGGAGTACCTGTAGGAATCAAAGATGTGATGGTCACCCGCGGCGTCCGCACCACCGCTGGGTCTAGGGTCTTGGAGAATTTCATCCCGCCTTATGACGGTACTGCTGTCGCGAGGCTGGAGGCCGCAGGGGCCATCGTGCTGGGCAAGATGAATTGTGACGAATTCGCCATGGGCTCCTCGAATGAAAACTCTGCTTATGGCCCGGTGTGTAACCCGCACGACAAATCGCGCGTTCCCGGCGGATCCAGCGGCGGCTCTGCCGCTGCGGTTGCGGCCGGCACTGCCGTTGCCACTCTGGGCTCTGACACGGGCGGGTCCATTCGCCAGCCTGCTGCGTTTTGCGGAGTGGTCGGCCTCATGCCCACCTATGGACGCGTATCTCGTTACGGCCTGATAGCATTTGCTTCTTCGCTGGACCACATCGGCCCGCTGACCCGGACCGTGAAAGACGCAGCCATCCTGCTGCGTATTATCGCCGGACGCGATCCGCTCGACTCTACTTCCGCCGATGTTCCAGTCCCCAATTACGAGGATGAACTCGCCAAGCCGATAAGCGGCCTCAAAATCGGAGTTCCACCAGAATATTTCGGCGAAGGACTTGATCCTGAAGTCGGCTCGGCGGTCGAAGCAGGAATTGCCACGCTTCGCTCCGCCGGCTGCGAGATTATTCCCATCTCAATGCCGCATACGGCTTACGCGATCCCCACCTATTACGTGATCGCGACAGCAGAAGCATCAGCCAACCTGGCGCGCTATGATGGCGTGCGCTACGGCTATCGCGCGAAAGGCGCTCGGACGCTTTCCGAAATGTATCGCAAGAGCCGCGATGAAGGATTTGGTCCTGAGGTTAAGCGACGCATCATGCTCGGCACTTACGCGCTTAGCTCCGGCTACTACGATGCCTATTACCTGAAAGCGCAGCGCGTTCGCACATTGCTCACACGCGATTTCCAAGAAGCCTTCCAGAAGGTCGATGCCATCGTCACGCCAACTGCACCTACTGCCGCCTTCAAAATTGGCGAAAAGTCAGACGACCCTCTTTCCATGTACCTTGCCGACATCTATACGGTTACTGCCGATCTGGCTGGCATTCCGGGGATCAGCGTCCCTTGCGGCAAAACTCAGTCTGGCCTGCCCATCGGCTTGCAGGTGCTGGGCCAGCACTTTGATGAGAGCACGGTCCTGCGCATAGCCTCTGCAGTCGAAGGCGTTGACCACAAATGATACGAAGGAGCGCAAAGGGAAGAAGATAGGCTTTTTCGAGTTCCGGTTTGAAAATCGGAAACAGACCCGCCCCAATTACGTACCGGAGTGCCTCCGAGTAGATTTCCGTCTTTGTGATCCTTCGTGTCCTTTGTGGGTAATTCCCTAACTGTTGTTAATTCCCTAACCGCTTCCCTCAATTCCGGTCTAAGTTAAGCGAATGGAAGTTACAGATGCAGCGGTAGTGGCACAGGTTTTGGCCGGCGACAGGGACGCTTTTCGCATCCTGGTCGAGCGCCATTCGCGCAGCATCTTTCGCGTAGTGTATCGCATGACCGGAAACCAGCAGGACGCCGAAGAAATCGTCCAGGAAACTTTTTTGCGCGCTTACAAAAGCCTGGAACGCTTTGAGCTTCGCGCCAATTTTGGCACCTGGCTTTACCGCATCGCGGTGAATCGCACGCTTGACTTCCTGAATGCGAGAAAAACGCAGATGCATACAAAAGAAACATTGCAGATTGCAGACCATATCGATGCTGAAGAAAGAAACCAGGTGCAGCTTCCTGCGGCGGGTCCCGGACCTGACCGGCTGCTTCTCAGCGCGGAAATGAAGCGGAAAATCGCCGGTGCCATGGGATTGCTCACACCGGCCGAGCGCGTGGCTTTTACCATGCGGCACATGGAAGGCCGCTCCATCGAAGAGATCGGCCAGACGCTGAACTTGAAGGCAAGCGCGGCCAAGAACAGCGTGTTCCGCGCGGTGCAAAAACTGCGGCAACAGCTTGAACCCTATGCGAGTCCGGGGTCGCCGACGCGCCCCGCGCACTGGGGTGGGAGTCCCGTGAAATGAGCCACCTGAGCGAAGAACAAATCGTATTGCATTATTACGGCGATGCCGACGCGGCTTCTGAAGTCGAGCGCCATCTCGCCGCCTGTCCCGAATGCCGGACTGAGTTTGCCCGGGTGCAAACCACGCTCCAGCAGATTGAGCCGATCGACATCCCCGAACCCGGAGCTAATTTTGAAGAAAAGACCTGGCTCAACCTGCGTGACCGTCTCCCGGACAAGCACGGGTTTTTTCAGAGAATCTTCGGTCCGCAGCAGAAATGGGTTCTCGCGGGAGCAATGACGCTGTTGCTGGCTGGAGCTTTTTTCGCCGGACGTTTCTGGCCACATCCGCAGCAGCCGACCGCGCAGAAACCAGAGGCCGGCAATCCCCAACGAATCGTCCTGGTAGCCGTAGGCAACCACCTGGAGCGCTCGCAGATGCTGCTATTGGAGGTCATGCATAACGATGACACCGGTCACATTGATTTCTCCGCTGAACAGCAACTAGCTCGCGATCTTCTGGATGACAACCACCTGTATCGCGTGAGCGCGCAACAAGCCGGCGATCCCCAGGTTGCTCGTGTACTCGACGAACTTGGCCGCGTACTGGCTGAAATCGCCAATGGCCCGGTGGAGATCTCTTCCGGCGACCTGCAGCAGGTGCGTCACTCCATCCAGTCAGAAGGTCTTCTGTTCAAGGTGCGGGTAATCCAGTCAGAAGTGAATTCTAAAGCGCGCCGCCCAGAGCAACTGTCTGGCGGCAACGTTAACCAGAGGCTATAAAATATATGAATCGTAAATTGTTCATTTTTACTTTACTTCTCGCTGGCGCCGGATTTTCAGTGCTACCAGCCTATGCTGCGGCGCAGGATGTCCCTTCGGCTTCTCTTTTCGAGCAGCAAACCGCGGAGAAGGCCAATGCCCACGAAGACGAACTTTACAACACCGCCAAAGACGCCCTGGACAATGGCGAATACGACAATGCCATTAAACAGTTCGATGAAGTTATAAGGATTCACGGACGCAAGGCCGACGGCGCACTCTATTGGAAGGCGTACGCGCTGAACAAGGCCGGCAACAAGGCCCAGGCGCTCACCACGATCGGCGATCTGCGCAAGAGCTATCCCCGGAGCAGCTGGCTGCGCGATGCCGCGGCGCTCGAGCAAGAGATGCGCGGCGCGGTGAACCCGGAAAATATCCCCGACGAAGAGCTCAAGCTGCTGGCCCTGCAGAGCCTGATGAACTCCGATCCGGATAAGGCCGTACCTCTGCTGGAAAAGATCATTATGGGGAACTATTCCCCCAAGCTGAAGGACAGAGCGCTATTTGTGCTCTCGCAAAGCGGTTCAGAGAAGGCGCAACAGATCCTGATGGGGCTGGCCAAAGCTAACAACCAGCCAGACCTGCAGAAACGCGCTATCCGTTACATAGGCATGAACGGCAACAGTCGCAATCGAGCTGTGCTGAAAGAGATTTACAACTCCGCCACCGACATCAACGTCAAGAAATCCATCTTTCAGGCCTGGCTCATGTGCGGCTGCAAGGACGATGTGGCGGCCCTGGCCAAAACCGAAAAGAACCCTGAGCTTCGCAAAGAGGCAATTCGCTACCTGGGCATGATGGGGGGCCGCGAGGAGCTGCTTGAGTTCTATAAGACTTCACCCGATGTTGAGACGCGCGAGGCCGCCGTGGGCGCTATGCTGCTTTGCGGATGCGCGCACGAACTGGCTGAAATTGTCCAGACGGAGAAGGACCCGGCCGTCCTTGACAAGGCCATCAACACACTTGGCCTGGTGGGAGGCGAAGAAAGCCTGGCTGCACTAACGAATCTGTATAACTCACAAGCCAGCGTGCCGGCAAAAAAGAAAGTCATCAATGCGCTGTTCCTTCACGGGGCCGGCAAAGAGATGGTTGCATTGGCCCGAAAAGAGACGAACCCTGAGTTGAAGCGCGAGTTGATCCAGAAGATGTCCCTGATGAGCTCGCCGGAAATTACCGATTACATGATGGAGATCCTGAACAAGTAAAGGACGGCTGCCATGAACTCATGGAAACTTTCGACTGCCGCGATCGTGCTGGCTCTTATGAGCGCTGCAGCGGTTGCGCAAAAGCCCAAAATCTCGAGCGCGAAACTGCAGGAGCTTTCTGCCGCCGGCGGCTTGAAAACGACGATGGATGGCCTGGTGCAAAAACAGTCGGGACCGCTATGGATCGGTTACAGGATTCCAACAGCAGCTAAAGACCGCACCATGTGCTGCTTTGATTCGGTCGATGGGATGGAAGCAGCAAGGAATAAATGCTGCATGGGTTGCAGGATGGAATCGGAGAAGGGTGGTTCCTTCAGCGGAACCGTTTCAGATTGCTCACCGCCAGAACCCCTCCCGTATGCGTTCCTCTTTTTCCGTGCCGATGAGAAACAGATCAGGAAGATCCGGGTATACAGCGCAGATTGCGCCCTCGATTTCGCCAATCTGCCTCTCTATTGGCTGGAAGATGTGAAGCCGGAACAAAGCGTGGAATTGCTGACCGGGTTGGTGATGGCCGAAAGTGCAGATGAGATGTCACGGAAGAAAGACTCGGTACATCAGGCGGTGATGGCCATCGCTCTGCACGATACGCCAGCAGCCGATGCGGCGCTGGAAAAGATGGTCCAGCCGGGGCAACGTGCGTCGCTGCGCGAAAATGTTGCTTTCTGGCTGGGCGTGGAACGAGGCAGGAAGGGGCTGGAACTTCTGCGCCGCTATATAAAAGAAGATCCAGACGAACGTGTGCGCGAAAAAGGCACTTTCGCGTTTTCCCAAAGCAAAGAGCCGGAAGCGCTAAAAGAGCTGATCAGTATGGCCCGCCACGATCAGAGTCCCCACGTTCGCGGCCAGGCCATCTTCTGGCTGGCGCAGGTCGGCAGCAAGAAAGAAGCGGAACAGATTACAGAGGCGATCGAGAACGATCCTGAAACAGAAGTAAAGAAGAAGGCGGTGTTCGCGCTGAGCCAGATGCACGATGCGGACGCCGTGCCTCGCCTCATCAATCTGGCTAAAACCAATAAGAACGCCGCGGTGCGCAAGCAGGCCATCTTCTGGCTGGGACAAAGCAATGATCCGCGAGCGCTGGATTTCCTGGAAGAGATTCTGACTAAATAATTCTGAACCACAAAGGACACAAGGATACAAAGGAGAGCTGCAGTTATTGCAGTTCCTTCGCGATCCTTTGTGTCCTATGTGGTTGTTTTTTTACTGGGGCAGGAACGTGCGCGTCAGGTAGTCGCTAAGGCTCATGGTAATCATGATCATCAGCCAGAAAAAACCGGCCGAGATGGTGATTTTAGTGAGCTTACTGCTGTAATAAACATGCATAAAGAAAAGAATCACGAGCGTGGCCTTAATCACAGCAATAGTAAGCGCAACCACAGGATTCCATATCCCCAGATTGATGAATGCAATACCCCAGGTCAGGCAGGTGCCTACTATGAGCGCGAGAAGAATCAATGCGTAGAGCCCCGGCGTTGGATGTGAATGCGTTTGGTCAGACATGTTTTGCTCTCAAGCTCCTCAAGCTCCGTGTTGGTGCCGGCTGATCAAGTACAGCAGCGGAAACAGGAAAATCCACACAATATCTACAAAGTGCCAGTACAGGCCTCCCAACTCCATCGGAGTGAAATACCTGGGGCCGAATTCGCCTCTTTTCGCGCGCAGCAGCAGCCACGTCAGCAATCCCAGGCCGATAATCATGTGAAAGGCGTGCAGCCCGGTCATGGCAAAGTAGAAGGAGAAAAAAATCTCCGTCTGCTTTGCGGTCTGCACGGCAGCGCCTTCCGGTTCCTTGGGATTTTTCTCCCTGATTTCATCGGCGATGTTGCCCAGTTTCGGATCTGTGGCGCTGCAGCCGCCCCAGGTGTTAAACCCTTTTCCGATGACGTGTCCGGGGATATGGCATTCGTCGTACTTGTCGTAGTACTCCTTGGCTTTCACGCCAAGAAAGGCCGCGCCCAGAATCATGGTGCCGATAAGAAACCAGACCTGCGCTTTGCGCCGCCCTTGCTGCGCCGCCCACACGGACATAGCCATGGTGAAGCTGCTGCCGATCAGGACAAGCGTGTTGGCAAAGCCCCAGCTGACGCTGATGCTGGTACTGCCCGCCACGAACGCCGGATAATACTTCAGCCGGTAGATCAGGTAGGCGGTAAACAGCCCGCCGAACATCATGATTTCCGTCAGCAGAAAGACCCACATGCCGAAGGTAGAGGCGTCCTGCTGCTGCTCCATGCTGTCAAACTGGTGCGCCAGCGCCGGATGATGTTCGGTGGTGGTTGTCTGGCTAGTGGACAACTGGGACCTCCTCCTCTTCTCCGTAGGCGTAGGGCTCCTTGGTTACGATCGGAATCTCATGGAAATTGTGCGTGGGCGGCGGCGAAGTGGTTTCCCATTCCAAACCGGTTGCCTTCCAGGGATTGTTTCCGGCGATATCACCGTATTTGAGTGACCACGCGAAATAGAGCAGCGGCAAAAGAAATCCCACGGCCAGCACTGACGCGCCCGCGCTTGAGAGCACATTGAGCACCTGAAACTCCGGGGGATAGGCCCAGTAACGGCGGGGCATACCCATGTATCCAAGGATGAACTGGGGGAAGAACGTGAGGTTGAAGCCGATGAACGTAATCAGCGCGGCAAGTTTCGCCGGCGCTTCCGGGTACATTCGTCCGGTCATCTTGGGCCACCAGAAATGGAGCCCTCCCAGATATGCCGTGACCATTCCGCCCACCATCACGTAATGGAAATGGGCAATTACGAAATAAGTGTCATGAATGTGAATGTCCAGGCCCAGCGCTGCGAGGAAGAGTCCCGTCAAACCGCCGATAGTAAACAGGCCGATAAATGCCATGGCATACAGCATCGGCGTTGCCATCTCAATGGAACCTTTGTACATGGTGGCAGTCCAATTAAAGACCTTCACGGCAGAAGGGATGGCAACCGCATAACTGAGCAGCGAGAACACTAGAGCGGAGTAGACCGAAATTCCGGCCACGAACATGTGGTGCGCCCAAACCACGAATCCAAACACTGCAATCGCGATACTGGAAAATGCCACGAATGAGTATCCAAAAATGCGTTTGCGTGAAAAGCAGGGAACGATTTCACTGATTACGCCCATGCCCGGCAGGATCATGATGTAAACAGCGGGGTGCGAATAGAACCAGAACATAT
>JBARMK010000394.1:0-1628 GCA_049802395.1 Candidatus Angelobacter sp. | reverse complement strand
AGTTAAGGTCGGCGAAGATATCGCCCAACAGAATCAGGCGCTTAAACCGTACCGAATGCAGAAATGCCAGCGCCTCTCCGGCCCGGCTGAGTTCAGACCCCAGGTGCAAGTCAGAAATAATGACAGTGTCGAAGTTTCCCTGCATGCACCATATTTGTAGCAATCGGGCGTTAAAGGAATGAGACAGCAGTGTGAATTTGTGATGAATTACGCCGCCGGTGCCCGGGTTGCTAATAAATGAAGTTTTTCTGGGTTTTGCTTACGCAAATGCCGGAAAAGGGACGCACAGCTTGACGTTCCGTGGCCCAGAACTCTAGTCTTACAGGGCTTACCCCACCGTTATGCCGATTAGTGAGCAAGCCGAGCGAAAGGGTGTGGCCATGCGGGCCCATATGGGCCGTGCGTCTCTGGCCGATCTGCCCAAGCGCAAATTCGATCCCATGGACGTTTTGCGGCAGGCATCAGCGGGACACATTGCCGGGCTGCTGCCGCTCAAGTTCAAGCTGATGAGCGCTTCGCCGTTCGTCTTTTTCCGTGGATCGGTTGCAATTATGGCCGCCGATTTGGGCCAGGGCCGGCACACGAAGATCGAAGTCCAGATCTGCGGCGATGCGCATGTTAAAAATTTCGGCTTCTTTGCCACGCCCGGCTCAGACATAGTGCTCGACATCAATGACTTTGACGAGACCATGCGTGGGCCGTGGGAGTGGGACGTCAAGCGCATGGCTACCAGCATCGTTCTTGCCGGACGCGACGCGGGTGATCGTGAATCCTGCTGCAAAGACGCGGTGCGCGTCTTTGTGCGCGATTACTGCCAATGGATCCGGGGCTTCGCCGAAATGACTGCCCTGGAAGTGGCCCGTCACCGCACTTTGCGCAGCCTCCGGGATCCCGCGATCCGTTTTGCGCTAAAGCAGGCTGAACGCTCCAACCCTCTTTCCAGCCTGGACAAACTTGCGCGAAAAATAAAGGCCGGCTACAGCTTCATCTACAAGCGCGATTCCATGTGGGACGTAAAGGGCGCGGAATCGAAGGCCGTGATAAAAGCGCTGGCCGAGTACCGCGCGACATTGGCTCCCGATCGCCAACTTCTGTTCGACCGCTACACCATCGCCGACATTGGCTTCAAAGTGGTTGGCACCGGCAGCGTGGGCACGCGCGATTACGTCGTCCTGTTACTGGGCCGAGAGGGCGCGGAAAAAGATCCGCTGTTTCTGCAAGTCAAACAAGAGCTGCCATCCGCCTACGCCGGCTATTACAAAGACCGATCCAGCCCAAGCCATCAGGGGGAGCGGGTGGTGCGGGGCCAGCGCGCGTTGCAGATTTTCTCTGACTTGCTGCTGGGCTGGTGCTCCATCAACGGCCGCGACTATCTGGTGCGGCAGTTGAACGATCACAAAAGCTCAGTCGCGCCCGAGGCGCTGAAGGGCGACCGCCTGATCGAATACGGTGGCGTCTGTGCTGAACTGCTGGCGAAAGGGCACGCGCGCTCCGGAGAGCCCGCGGTTCTCGCGGCGTATCTGGGTCGTCCCGCAAAAGCGGAGAAGGCGCTGGAACAATTTGCCATGGCATATGCGGACCAGGTTGAGACCGATTACAACGCCTTCCGCAAAGCGCTAAAAAAACAC
>JBARMK010000393.1:0-9063 GCA_049802395.1 Candidatus Angelobacter sp. | reverse complement strand
GTCTCATTGATCACGGCAACTTTGGGCGAGGTCTCAGTGTCCTGCAAGCCGATATCGCGGCCAAGCAGCACAGGAATGCCCACGCCACTGAAGTAATTCGGCCCTACTTGATCGTAGGCCGATTCCTCACCAGCATCGCTCTTCGCAACGTAACCTTCCACCTTAAGAGAGGTGGAAGATTCACTCCCGCTGAAAAGCCCGTTCTTGGAATAGGTAGCTGCCTGCACGCCTGGAATGTGTGCGAATTGACTGCTTAGATCGTTGCCGAAGGTGATGATCTGCTGCTTGTTGTATCCAGCGGCCATTGGGTCCGTGGATACCATAAGGATGCGTTCACGGTTGTAACCCAGATCCACGTTGCGAACATTTTGCAGGCTGCGCACCAACAGCCCAGCCGCGAATAACACGAGCAATGAGAGCGCAACTTGCGCGGTAACAAGAGCTTTGCCCCAGTTCCATCCGCCATGAGCGCCGCTGCCGCTTTGCGCGCCAGACTTGAGAGTAAGGGCCACCGCAACGCGGCGCGAACGAAGTGCGGGAATCAGACCAAATAGAATGCCGGTGAAAAAACATACGCCAGCCGTGAAAAGAAAGACGCCCAGGTCGGGAGCGGCTTCCAGTTGAGTGTTCTTGCTCAACCGCAGTAATGCCGCTGTGCCCCATTGTGCAATCAGCAAACCGAGCGCGCCGCCCGTAAAAGCCAGAAAGACGCTTTCGGTCAGAAGTTGGCGGACCAGACGGCCCGGAGCAGCGCCAATGGCCAGCCGGACAGCGATTTCGCGCTGGCGCGATGCGGCGCGGGCCAGCAGGAGATTTGCCACGTTGACGCAGGCGATCGTCAGCACCAGGCCGACAATTCCCATCAACAGGAACAGAGGTTCCTTGAAGTCACCGCGCAGTTCAGAAAAGCCCCCTCCACCTGCGGCAACCGGTATCTTGGCTTTTTCCAGGTTCTCACGATCCTCTTTGTTTAGCTTTGCTCCTAATGGTCCCTTGAGCATCTGCTGCAGGATCACATTAAGGTTCGCGCGCGCCTGCTCTACTGAGGTGCCTGGTTTAAGCCGGGCAATACAGTGCAACCATGAGGACTCGTAATTTTCCAGCCATTTTCTTCCGGTAATGAGCTGCTCCTGCATGGCCACAGGAACCCATAGGTCTTGTTGGTCGCCTACCGTATCGCCATAGAAACCCGGTGGCGTAACGCCGATTATGGTGAACGGAGTGCCGCCAATACGGATGGCACGTCCGACTGCATTCTGGTTCTGTCCCAGCTTGTCCCGCCAAAAACTGTAACTCACCACCGCTACGGGATTGGCGCCCGGAGCAGTATCGTCTGACTGCGTTAGAGTGCGCCCGTAAAGCGTATTGACTCCCAGCACGGAAAAATAGTTTCCGCTCACCAGCACGCCGGTCACATTCGCGGCGATCTCGCCCTGGCTATCTGCGGCCGTAATGCGCAATCTGTGCGCTTCGCCTGAAGCAAGCATCCCGGAGAAAACCCCGTTTGCGGCATTCAAATCCCGGTAGAGCGGATAAGAGAACAGCTCTACCCTAGGATCGCCAATGGAGCGATGATGCACATCCTGCGGATCTCCCACCACCACCAATTCGCCAGGATTTTTCACCGGCAGCATTTTCAATAGCACTGCGTTGATAAGGCTAAAAATCGCGGTGTTGGCTCCGATGCCCAGTGCCAGGGTAAGAACGGCTACAGTTGTGAATGCCGGACTCTTGCGCAGCATGCGCAGGGCGTAGCGAATGTCTTGCAGGAGGGTGTGCATGGTTTTGAATCCTTGCCTTCCGCTGCGTGAGTAATGATTGTCGATTATCGTCGATTTTTTGTTCAGATCTGGCTGCCCGTGGCGCCGGTATCATGCAACGCGCCCAGGGCCCAAGCCGCGTTCTTACGCGCTTCAGATTGCGGAGAGGTCTTCAGCACTCGGATCAGCGGTTCAATGGAGGGGTATCCGATATTCACCAGAGCGGCGGCCACTTCTTCGCCCAGGGTCATCTTATCCAGGCGGCGCTGCCGGTATTGAGTGGCATCCACTTCCGTGGCATCGCCCAGCAGGCCTACCAGCGGATCCACTGCGCCTGCGGCGGCACCGCGCTGCTGTCCCAGCCAATATGCGGCCGCGGCCCTCTGCTGCGGCTTGCCGGACTTGAGCATGGCAATGTGGCGGGTAATAGAATCATCCTCGCCGCCATGGTTTGGAGTGGTAGAGCGCTTGGGGCCAAAGCCGGTAAGAATAAACAGGGCCAATCCCAGAAAAAGGGCAAAACCTGCTTTCCTGACTTCACGCATACCAACTCCTTGAAAAAGCAGCGGCTAGAACCGAATGAGGCTTGCTCTTTAAAGCCATGCTCCGGCAATGGAGCACTAATAAACCGGCATTTTTTATGCCGAAATTATACCAACGCCTAAGTATATGACAATACAGGAGTATCTAGGGACTGTATGCCCGGAAAATCGAATCCAAGGTGTTCGCAAACGCAATGCGCTGTTCGGAAATGAACAGCGGTAAACCTGTATAGGTATACGCATAAAAGACCATCCAAGTTTCGCGAATCCGGCTCCTCTATTGACTGGATTTACACTGCGAATTGTCGAAGCCCTACACCAAGTCTTAACGGCGCGCATGGCACACTGCTTGATCGCGAGCCCACTGAAAACAATGCATTCCAGATCAAGCGCTACTCCCATTGATCGCTACGAGAGGATCTCCCCTTGCTTTCTAATGCTTCCGCCGATTAACGTTGCGCTCGAACCTGATCTTGCGGTGAAATGGACAGCTTCACCAAACCTCCTTTTAAGGAAGACCGTTGGCCTACCTTCAATTTCTGGGCGCTGCCGGGACAGTCACCGGTTCCAAACACCTGATCAATACCCATGCCGATTCTGCTGGCGCTCAAGGCATGCAGGTACTGGTTGATTGCGGCCTGTTTCAAGGTCCCAAAGAATGGCGTGAGCGCAACTGGCAGGATACCCCGGTCCCCACACACGAAATCGATGCCGTCATCCTCACGCATGCTCACCTGGACCACTGCGGTTGGATTCCCCGCTTGGTCAAAGGCGGTTTCCACGGGCCGATCTTCGCCACCCAGCCCACTATCGATCTGTGCTCAGTGATCCTGCCGGACTCTGGCCATTTGCAGGAGGAAGAAGCCCGTTTCCACAACCAAAAACGCTCCTCCAAGCACAGCCCAGCACTGCCTCTTTATACTCTGCAGGAGGCCGAAGATTCCCTGAAGCTGTTTCAGCCCGTTGCATTTGATGAAATCATGCAGCTCAGCCCGGAGATTTCCTTCCGCTTCGTTCATGCCGGCCACATCCTGGGCTCGTCAATGGTGGAGATTTTTTTCAACCTGGGCGGCAACGCGCGCAAATTTCTGTTCACCGGTGACATCGGACGCGTTCCCATGCAACCGGACGCCCCGGGCCGCCTGGTCCACTCCGGCCCCGCCGAAAATGAAGACCCTGAATTGCTGGTAATGGAGTCCACCTACGGCAATCGTGAGCACCCGCATGACGACGTCCGTCCTCGCCTGGCCCGGATTATCAATGACACAGTTCATCGTGGCGGCTCCATCGTGGTTCCCGCTTTCGCCGTGGAGCGCACGCAGAAATTTCTCTTTCTGCTCCAAGAGTTGATGCAGTCGAACCAGATTCCGCGAATTCCCGTTTTTGCCGACAGTCCGATGGCCATCAAAGCGGTGGAGATTTTCATGAAATATGCGGACGAGTTCAATGAGGAGGCTCGTGAGCTTGTCAGGAAGTATGGATCGCCACTGAACTGGGAAGGGTTCCACTTCGCCCCCAAACAGGAAGATTCCAAGAAGATCAATGAAGTGCGCTATCCCTGCATCATCGTTTCATCGAGTGGAATGGCTACCGGTGGGCGTATCCTGCACCACCTGATGCTGCGCCTCGCTGATCCCCGCAATCAGGTACTGTTTATCGGCTTTCAAGCGCCGGGCACCCGCGGCGAGATCATCAAGAGTGGCGCAAAATCGGTCCGGATATTCTCCCAGGAAGTACCCATTCGCGCACAAGTTGCGGCCCTGGAGCAGTTCAGTGACCACGCCGATACCCCGGAACTCCTGGACTGGCTGCAAACCTTCAAGCAGCCTCCGAAGAAGACTTTTCTGGTCCACGGCGAGTCTCAGGCATCCGCGCGGCTGCAACAAGCCATCTCTTCCACTCTGGGCTGGAACGTGAGCGTCGCCCACTGGCTGGAAAAGGTTCGCCTAGGATGACGGCAAGATAAGAATTCTGTAAGATTCGGTGGTTATTCCAGGTAGTTTCATCGGGCCCTTTCGCGGTCATGCCTTTGGTATCCCAATAACCCGGTCAATTGAGAGTTTAGAAAGCCGATAAGTAGAGTGTCCGGAAGGAAGACACGATATGCGCACTGACATTTGTACCCTCCCCAATCTGCGTACCCTAACCACATTGTTAGTTACCGCATTTGGCTTGATTTTGTTGTGCCAGCGTGCCGCGGCGGCCAACGGCCGAGCCCATTCCAGCGCTGCCCAGGTTGGACTTCACATCAACGTAGTGATTATGCCGGTGGTAATGCCGCCTAACCCTCGCGAGCGCCACGACCGGGATGACGCAACAGTCGCCTTCAATCTGGCTCCGTCGACAAAAAACATTTCCGTCTCAGAAGAAATGCGGCCAATGCGTGTAGAAGTCGACGACCGTACCACCAGAGAAGAAGAGGTTCGGATTTTAACGGTAGTGGAGCAATAGATTTCCGGGTCATCCCAGGACAATCTCTCCCGGTAAACTAACTCGGGCAGCCGCACTTGTTCAGGACCCGGAGTATGGACAAAGCAAATCTCCAGGGCTCCATAGTCGCCCTTACTCTGTATGACATTGCCGATGAGATCAGGCTTCCCGATCTCCCCACCCTGATTGGCGGCACCCGGCTCTCGCCCACATTCAAACATACGGCTCCGGAATATGTGCGCTTGAAAGACTTCTGGTCATTGAGCGGTTGACGCTTTTATCGCTCCCGTCGGGTGAACGGTGTGAGGCGACGCAGCGACGCTACGGCTTTGGAGCTTCCAGCAGATAGGGCGCGAGGTCAGGATTGCCGATCACGATTGTCGCTCCCTGCACCTGAATCGGATCGGACGGCATCTTCACCTGCCCTGAGGGGACCTTCATGCCCGGCGGTAACTCCTTGACCGGGACCAACGTCACAATCAGATCGCCGGCGGGTAGGTCGCGCAATAGAAAGTTTCCGTTCTCATCGGTTTTGACAATGCCGTGTCCAGCCGTGATCTGAACTCCGGCCAACGGCACCAGGTTGAACTCACCTGTGGTAGCGGCGCCGCTTGCGCCTTGTGCCTGCCCGCGGCCTGCCTGCTGGCCGGACCTTCCCCCTGCCTGCCCGCCGCGCTGTGTACTGACTGAACCGCCTGGCATGCCGCTGATCTTCAGCTTGCCCGAATCGGCGGGCTGGGCTGCCGGCTCCGCCAATACTTTTACAAAAACGCGTCCGGCAATCGACCGCATGGCGCGAGCTGGAACATTCTGTACTACGGTCGATATGGGCGCTACGTGAACGGTAAAGGAGTCTTCTGCGAGCGTATAGTTCGCCGGCATGGTATCTGTATCCACGCTGAGCATATAGTCGCCCGGAGCCACATCGTCTACTTCATAGTCGCCATTATCCTGGGCAACGATTGTCCGCCGGCGCTTGCCGTCATCCAAAATTAAATGAACGTCGGCCAATCCTTTCGCGTCAGGCTGGCGCCGGCCGTCCAAATGCATATCGTTGAACACGCTTCCCGTGATGCGGGCAAAATCGACGATACCGAAATTCACCACGCTGATCCTCTGCCGGATCAAGTCCACTGACACCAGGTTCTTGGTTGTCATGCGCACCGGGGAGGCGAACTGCGTGAGGCTGAGCGAAACACTATGCTCGCCCTGGGTCACATCGCTGAACTTATATCGCCCTTGTTCGTCTGTTTCCGCCACCTGGCCATCGTCGAGGGACACGCGCATGCCCACAAGCCCTTGCTCGCCGGCGTTGTAGGCCCCATTGACATTGTTGTCGCGGAAGACGCGACCTTCAACAATCCGCCCTGCATGGCGTGAAGGCAGCAGCGATCCTGGCATGGCGCTGAAACGCTTGTTGAATCCGAAGTACATCAGTGTGGTGCGCTGCACGGTGTTCGCCGTATTCCCCAATACCCACACATTGGTGAGGCCCGAGTTGAACTCAAACGACGGCCGTACCCTGTAAATAAGCGAGTATCCAGCGAACGGAGTCCATGCTGAGGCCAGCCCGGTTGACGCACGCGAAAAGGAAAAATTCGGATTCAACGATAATTTCTTTCCCACGTGCAACTGCGCCGAGGCCGAAACCGAGGTGCTGATCGGGACCTGCGACTCCAGAAGCGCTTTCACCTCGGGCGGCAGGTTGCTTGACTCCACAAATGAAACCGGATCTTGCAGGTACAGCGTCTGCAACGCTGGAGAAAGAAGCTGGAGCTCCGAACCAAGTTTCTGCACCAGCGAAGGATTCCGCCGATCATGCTCAAAGCCCACCATCATGTTGCCGCCCTTGATGGGAAAAGAGAGCGAGTCGCGCAAGGCAAACTCATCTTCGGAATTGAGTTGTAGCGGGTCCTGCACCGAACCAATGGTGAACTGGGCGGCGTTCGACACCAGCGGCGTGAACTGCCGGCGCCACGTGGTGTCAAAACGGTTGCCGGTGGAAGACTGGTTGGCAAACCCGCCATCGTTGTGGCTGAACGTGTAGCTGAAATTGATGTCGTCTTTCGGATCGACGCGCCAGAAGAAGGCCGGAGTCATATAGTCCGAACTGCCGGCATGGAGCACGCTCCCAAACGCTTGCGTGACTGCGTGCTGGTAATAGAGCGATTCAGTAAGGCGATCGCTCAAACTTAAAGTGATGCCCGTTTTCTCTAACGTGGTACCGGAAAACAGGGACTGTATCCGGTTCAGGGGAAACATCAGTGAGGACGATCCGCCGGCTGCAAAAAATGTGAGACGATGGCTGACGTAATCGATTTCACCGCGCCCCATTCCGCCGTGCGTGCTCACGCCGCCCGTTCCCTGCACCGTCCAGTTGTTGGTGGGCGTATAGCCAAAACCAGCGGTCTGCATTCCGTCGCTGGTGCGGCCGCCCGTAGGGTTAAAAAGATCAACCGGAGAATTGATGTAACTGGTGGTGGCAAATAGATTCAGTTTCTCCGACTGTTTGCGCGTGAAGGAAAACCCGCCGACATCACGCGTGGAGCCCAGAGTAAGGAAGTAAAACGGGATCGTCGATCCCCCAAAGAACATATATTGGTTGTCGCCGTGGCGCAAAGTAAGCTCAGCGCCGCGCAGCTCAACCGCATCGGAGTAGGCCAGCGGGTTCAAGTAGCGCTGGCTTCCATTGTTGGTAAGGCTTACCACATTATCCAGAAAGCTCACGTCGACATTCGGGCTACGGTACGCAATGTTTCCATGGCGGATGTTGAATGAATGACCGCCCTGAAAGGTATTGTCTTCCACCTGCGTGTTGACGAAGAGGCGGCCCTGGCTACCGGCAGGTTGCGTCCACTCGAAATTGTTGAGCACTGAAGTAGTGGTCTGGCCGGTGCCGTTGGAGATTTGCACCGTGGACCCGAAGCTGCCTTGTGCCATCTCATTCTGACGGCGAAGCAATGAAGGCGAAACCACGACCGGAGGACGAGGAATTACCCTCACGCGAATGCTGACCGGCTTATCATGCAGGTAGCCGACTACAACAGTTTCACCTCGTCCCAGGCCAAAAATCTGCAAACCGCCGTTCACCACATCGACCCTGGCGATGTCGGGATCCAGAACGATCAGGTTGGACATTCCGGGCGTGGCAACGGTGCGCGACCATTGCCAGTACACTTCCACCAGTGAGGGCACACCATTTGCGTCAGCTTGCGCGACTGCTGTGGGTGCAAGCATGCACATGGACAGCATTCCGCCCAGGAGCGTCGCAATTACTATGATGTGCCGCTTGACCTTCAATTCGAATCCTTATTGCGCTGCCACGTTGAACGCGACTTGCTGCGTCTCAATGTGGTCTTCACCGTATGAAACGCTGAGTACTGCTGTGTAACCGCCGGCTGGCAGCTTCCCCGCCCACTCCACGTGCATGGAGTTTTTCTGTCCGGGCAGAAAGCGTTTCTCTTCACTTTCAGCTTTGGCCACCAGCTTCCGATTTGCATCCAACACCGCGACCCTGGCCACGGGAAAAACATGCGTGTTACTGGAATTCAAGAGGTCAAAATCCACCGTGAGGCCGTGAGTATCGGCCGGGGGCGCCAGCTTCACGTTGCTCACTTCGATCTTGTAGTCCTCAGTATTTTCCGCGCGCAGCAGCACCAGGCAACCAATGCGCATGCTGGTGAAAACGCCTTTTCCATCTGCCTTGGGAAACGAAAGCCGTGGCTTGGATTGCACGAACAGCACCGCGTAGTAGCCGCCCTTCGCGTCAGCCGGCGGCGTGACAATGGCCTTCATTTTCTGTGTGCCGTGCGGCGCGACTTCGAAATGGTCGGGGACGAACTGGATCCAATTGGCAGCCGAGTGCGGCGAAGTCCCCGGAGAGGAGAACACCTTTTCGTTCTTCTCGTCATACCAGAAGTCGGTGATCTCAACATTCATGTCCGCAGGCGTATCGCCGGTGTTTACAGTGGAAAGATCAAACTCAAAAGGCACGCCCGGCTTGAACTTTTCCACTACCTGCGCGGGCGCCAAGCCCAGCGACTGCGCCCGGCTGGGCACTGACAGGGCAGCCACGCAGATCAATCCGCAGATGAGGAGATATAAGCGTTTGCGAGACTGTTTCGTCGTCTTCATTATTAAGGGACCGTCATAGTAAAAGTCATCGTAGCGGCGTCGCCCCCGGTGAAAGCGGTCGCCCCGTTAACGTTGGAAACAAATAAGCCCAGGAACCGGGTCACCGTGCTTCGGTTCGCGGCTGTATTGGTGATCTGCGTAGCCGTGCCGGCGGTGGTGCCAATGGTGTTGTACGGCCCCCCGGACGCAGATGCGTC
>JBARMK010000392.1:0-7333 GCA_049802395.1 Candidatus Angelobacter sp. | reverse complement strand
TTAGCCTGAGCGGCGGAACGATTGCTGCCAGCAGCTCCTGCACATTCTCAGTGAACGTGACAGGAATTGCCGCAGGGTTGCAGACCAACACGACGGGCAACGTGACTTCAACCGAAGGTGGCACGGGCGGAACGGCCACGGCCAGCGTGAAGGTAGAAGCGCCTCCGTCAATCGCCAAAGTTTTCAATCCTTCGACGATTGCTCTGAATGCCACAACCTCGCTGACCTTCACGATTACCAATCCGGCAGCGAACGTTGATCCGCTGACCGGCGTGGCTTTCACAGATACATTGCCGACAGGACTCACGGTAGCCAACGCCACCGCTACGGTTTGCGGCGGAACTTTGACCACCACAGCGCCTACCGGTATTGCGCTCACAGGAGCGACGATCGCCGTCAACAGCCAGTGCCAGTTCAGCGTGACCGTAACCGGCGCAGCTTCCGGCCAGTACACCAACACCACCGGAGCCGTGACTTCAACCAACGGCGGCACGGGCAACACAGCCTCGGCGAACCTGACTGTGGCTACGCCGCCCAGCATCACGAAGGCGTTTGGTGCGGCGAGCATTCCGCTGAATGGGACCACTTCGCTGACCTTCAACATCACCAATCCGAATACGAATCTGGCGCTGACAGGAATTGCGTTTACTGACAACCTGCCGGCCGGCCTGGTGGTGGCTTCCACGCCGAACCTGAACAACACGTGCGGTGGCACCGCCACTGCAGTAGCAGGCGGAGGTGCGGTGAGCTTGTCAGCCGGCACGCTTCCTGCCAACGCTTCCTGCACCGTCTCTGTCAATGTGCAGGGCACGACAGCAGGAGTGAAAAACAATAGCGTCCAGGTGACCTCGACCGAAGCCGGGACGGGCAACACCTCCAACGCTTCCATCACGGTGGTTGCTCCACCGGTCATTATTAAGGCTTTCGGCGCGGCCAGCATTCCTCTAAACGGCTCGACCTCGCTGACCTTCACGATCCAGAACAACAACACCACGGTGGCGCTGACCGGTGTCGGCTTTAGCGATACATTGCCGGCGGGCTTGGTGATTTCAACCCCGAACGGCCTCACAGGCTCATGCGGCGCCGGAACGATCACCGCAACCGCTGGAACCAATGTGATCAGCCTGAGCGGCGCATCGATTGCCGCCAGCGCGTCGTGCACGTTCTCAGTGAACGTGACCGGCATAGCCGCAGGGACTCAAAACAACACCACAGGGAACGTGACTTCCACCGAAGGTGGCACGGGCGGAACAGCTTCGGCCAGCATCGCGGTAGTCGCACCGCCATCGATTGCCAAGGTATTTAATCCTTCCACCATCGCGCTGAACGCGACCACGTCGCTTACCTTCACCATCACGAACCCTGCGGCCAACACCGTTGCTTTAACTGGAGTTGCCTTCACTGACACGTTGCCGACAGGCCTCACGGTAGCCAACGCTTCCGCCACAGTTTGCGGCGGAACTTTGACTACCACAGCGCCCACCGGCATTGCTCTCTCCGGCGCAACCATTGCCGCGAATAGCCAGTGCCAGTTCAGCGTGACCGTAACCGGCGCAGCTTCTGGCCAGTACACCAACACCACCGGAGCCGTGACTTCCACCAACGGCGGAACGGGCAACACAGCTTCAGCAAACTTAACCGTAGGCACGCCGCCAACAATCACCAAGGCATTCGGCGCAAACAGTATTCTGCTGAATGGATCCACTTCTCTGAGCTTCACCATCAATAACCCGAACACCACACTGGCGATCACTGGCGTGGCGTTTACCGATGCTCTGCCTGCGGGCCTGGTAATTTCAACTCCGAACGGTCTAACCGGCTCCTGCGGCGGAGGCACGATTACCGCCAGCGCCGGTTCGTCTTCAGTGAGCTTGACCGGCGCCACACTCGCCGCCAACGCTTCATGCTCGTTCAGCGTGAATGTGACCGGCACCGCCATTGCCGTGGAAAGCAATACGACTGGACCGATTTCGTCCAACGAAACCGGGCCGGGAGCTACCAGCAACACTGCAGTGCTTACGGTGATCGGTCCACCCAGCATTGCGAAAGCATTTGGCGCGGCCAGCATCAATCTGAATGCCACTACCACGCTGACTTTCACCATCACGAATCCCAACTCAACGGTCGCGCTGGCAGGCGTCCAATTTGGCGACACTCTGCCTGCCGGCCTTAACGTAGCCAACCCGAACGGTCTTACCGGATCTTGCGGCGCGGGCACAATTACTACCGGATCGGTCTCCGGCTTCTCGATAGTCAGCCTCACCGGTGGCACGATTGCCGCAGGCGGCTCCTGCACATTCTCCGTCAACGTGGTTGGCGTAAGCGGCGGACATAAAGTAAATACCAGCGGCACCGTAACCTCCAGCAATGCCGGCTCCGGCAACCAGGCGACAGCTTCCATCGACGTTGAAGCTCCGGATCCGACCATCACCAAGACCCACACCGGAACTTTCCATCGTGGCCAGACGGGCGCGCAGTACATCATCACGGTGAGCAATGTTGGTTTCGGACCAACGGTTGGAACCGTTACTGTTGTTGACCACTTGCCGGTGATTGGCAATCCGCACAACATTGTTCCGACCGCGCTCGCCGGTACCGGATGGACCTGCACCCTGGCCACGCTTACCTGCACGCGTTCTGACGCTTTGGCCTCCGGCAGCAGCTATCCGCCGATCACGATGACGGTGGACATACCGCAGAACATCGTCAACAACTTCACCAACACCGCCACCGTATCCGGCGGAGGTGATGTGAATCTCAACAACAACACAGCCAGCGATCCGGTAAGCCTGGGACCGCCGATTGTGATAACGCCCCACGCCACCACGGCAACCGTGCGGGCTGGCGCCGTGGCTTCGTTCATCTTTGACGTAGAAGATGACGATGCCACGCTGGGCATGGTCACTTTCGGTTGCAGCGGCTTGCCGGTGGGCACGGTGTGCACCTTCAATCCGCCCTCAACCAACCAGCCGCTTTCCCAGGTGACGCTCACGATTACTACTTCCAACGGCGGCAGCAACGTTGTTGCCGGAGAGAACTTTGACCTGCGGAAAAGCCACCGGCTCTACGCAGCATTATCATTCCCGGTGCTTGGACTGGTAGGCATCGCGTTTGGCGGACGCAAGAGCAAAAAGGCCCGGTTGCGGCTGGCCATGGTGCTGATGGGCATTGTGACGCTGCTGGCCTTGGCGGGATGCGGCGGACCGCACGGCATTACTACCCCGTCAGGAAACTTCCCGCTGACCATCACCGCGTCCAGCGCCACGGTGCAGGCAACAACACAGGTGACCCTGACAGTGCAGTAAACTTACATAGTAAATTTTAGAAAGCGATAGGAGACAAACGAGCATGGGCCAGCCATATGTAGGCGAAATACGGATGTTTGCCGGAAACTTTGCTCCAGCGGGGTGGATGCTCTGCCAGGGGCAACAACTGGCGATTTCGGAAAACGAAGTTTTGTTTCAACTGATTGGCACAACCTACGGCGGCGACGGGCTGAACACCTTTAACCTGCCCAACCTGCAGAGCCGCATTCCTTTGCATCAGGGAACACTCTCTGGCACTGGAAGGACATTTATCCTCGCGGAGACTGCGGGAGAAGAGCAGGTTACACTGACCACGCAACAAATTCCGGCGCACAGCCACGTGCCGCTCGCCAATTCCAACCCTGGAAGTCAACCGAGTCCTGCTAACGGTGTGTGGGCTGCGCAGGCAACGCTTGTTCCATATTCCAATACCGCTCCCAGCGTTGCCATGGATCCCGGCGCCACGTTGAGCAGCGGCGGCTCACAGCCGCATGACAACATGATGCCGTTTCTGGTGATCAACTTCATCATTTCGCTCTTTGGAGTGTTTCCATCCCAGACCTAAGGTTTCCTGGGTTTAATGGAAAAGGTTGCGCCATCACCTGCTGGACAAAGGCCTTTGAGCCTGCAATAAGGAGATAACGAATGGGTACGCCGTTTTTGTCCGAGATCAGAGTTGTGAGTTTCAATTTCCCTCCCAAGGGCTGGGCGCTTTGTAATGGACAGCTCTTGCCCATCAATCAGAACCAGGCCCTGTTTTCCCTTCTCGGGACCACCTACGGCGGAGATGGAAGGGTGAACTTTGCCCTGCCTAATCTTCAGGGCCGTGCGCCTGTCCATGGGGGAGACGGGATCATTCTGGGGCAGAGTTCGGGTGAAACCGCCCACACTATTTCGATAGCCGAACTGGCAGCGCACACCCACACGCCAGTGGGCTCTTCCACCGACCCTGCCACCTTCTCCAGTGCTGCCGGACACCTCTGGGGTTTCAATAGCGCCAGTCCGCAATATGCGCCGGCTTCCGACGGCACCTCGATGAACCCGGCCTGCGTAGTGAACGCAGGCGGCAGCCAGCCGCACGACAATATGTCGCCGTACCTGGTGCTTAACTTCATCATCGCCCTGCAGGGGATATTCCCCTCGCAAAATTAAAGGAGAGGAATAGCCATGTCAGACCAGTTCGTAGCCGAGATCAGGATTTTCCCTTTTAACTTCGCTCCCAAGGGCTGGGCATTTTGCAATGGCCAGCTCTTGCCGATCAGCCAGAACACGGCCCTGTTTTCCCTGCTGGGCACCACCTACGGCGGCGACGGCAAGAGCAACTTCGCCCTCCCCAACCTGCAGGGCTCCGCGCCTATGCAACAAGGCCAGGGGCCTGGATTGAGCCTACGCGACCTGGGTGAAATTGGCGGCGAGCAGACAGTGACCCTTCTGCAAACCGAGATCCCAGCTCACAACCACGGCGTGCAGGCAGGCTCGGCCGGCGGCCAACCCAGTCCGGCCAATAACACGTGGGCCTCAGGCTTGAAGACCGGCCCCTCCTTATATTCAGCCACTGGCGCCAACAACGTCCAGATGAGCCCAGTGGCCCTGTCGCCGAACGGCGGCAATCTTCCTCATAACAACATGCAGCCGTATCTTTGCCTGAATTTCTGTATTGCGCTTCAGGGTATCTTCCCGCCGCGCACCTGAAATCTTGTCACTTTCGCGACTGTGTTGTGTCAAATCATTGCAGCTGGTCTAGGCCCCCGGAGCGACAATGGGGGCCTTGCTTTGTTCAATAGTTGCGCCGGCCAATCTGCATGCTCATCACCCAGGCGGCCTCATCGTGGCAAATCACATACCCGCTGCAAACGGCACAAACTGGCGCGATTGATGGTTAAATGTAAAAGACATGGCCGACCTTGTTGCTAACAGCGGCGCGCCCCTTCCACTGGCCTACGAGCGGCGGACCCTGGAAACTGATGTACAGCTTTCCCAGTCCGTGATCTGGCGGCTGCAGCGCGACTTCTACGTCCAGCGCGGCCTTAAAGCCTGGACCGAGGACATGGTCCCGGCGTACATCACCAACAACCCTTTCATGGCTGAAATCTATGCGGATATCGTCGCCGGCTTCCTCGACGACTGCATGAATTCGTCGCCGGCAGAGTCTCAGCCGCTTTCGCCGGAAAATCCGTTGCGTATTCTGGAGCTTGGCGCCGGCACGGGCAAGTTCTCTTATCTGTTCTTGCGCAAGCTCACCGCGCTTCTCGAGGCCAGAAAAATCTCGCCGCGGATACTGCGTTATTCCATGGCTGACTGTTCTGAGAGCCTGCTTGCCGACTGGCGCGCCAATCCTTGCCTTGCCGAGTTTGCCGCAAATGGAATCCTTGAGTTCCATCTGCACCGCGCCGAAGACACGGCGTACGAAGAAGCTCCTGAAGCTGCTTCCGGATCAAGCGGGCATGGGAGCGCCCCTCTAGTCGTTATCGCGAACTATGTTTTCGATAGTCTTCCCCAGGACGCCTTTATCATCAGCAACGGCGATATATCGGAAGCGCTGGTAACCACCTCGACTCGGGAGAGCGGTGTCCCGGCGCTCGCCGGCCTGCAGCTCTCTTTCAAGAACGCTTCTCTGGCGGCCCAACGCTACCACGACAAATCATGGAATGACATCCTGGACCACTATCGCAGCCACGTACCAGAGGCAACTGTGCTCTTTCCTTCGGCGGCTCTCCGCACCCTGCAGCAGGTCAACCACACCAGCGACGGACGTATGCTGGTATTGGCCGCCGATAAGGGCTTTACCCGTGAAGAAGACCTCGCATTCCTCAAAGGGCCACCTGCGCTGGAGTTCCATGCCGCGAACAACTGTTTTTCTCAGATGGTGAACTTTGATGCCATCGCCAGATATTTTTACGCCATGGATGGCGATGCGCTGTTTCCGCAAAAGCGCTTTTCTAGCCTTAATATATGCGCGTTTCTTACTCCGGGAACCGGCAATGGTTTTCCGGCCACCAAAGCCGCCTACAGGGATAAGCTAAACGCGTTTGGTCCCGATGATCTTTTCGCATTAATGAACTGGCTGAACAGCCATCTGGAAGAAGTTTCCGTTGTTCAGGCGTTGGCGCTTTTGCGGCTGACCCGCTGGGACCCAACAGCTCTGCTGCGGCTGTTCCCGGTGATCGCGCCCCAGCTCCGGTCGGTAACGGCAGAGCGGACCGACTTGCGCAACGCCATCCTGAGCACCTGGGCCAATCGCTATCCGATAAGCCCCGCGGACAAAGTGCTTGCCTTCAACTGCGGCGTCATCCTGCTGGAGCTCCGCTTCTTCGCTGAGGCGCTGCCTCTGTTTCAGGCATCAGAGCAGCAGTTTGGCCGTTCCGCTCCCACAAGTTACAACCTCGGCCTCTGCGCTCTCGGATTGGGACGCTCCGAGCAGGCCCTTGCCTTTATGGTGGAGGCCTGCAATCTTGATCCCGCATTTGCACCGGCACAGCAGTCGCGCCTCACGCTCGAGCAGAAGACCGCCGCCGATTCCCGTTGAAATCGCCGGCACCAGAGCTGGAGTGGCGCGAACGAGCTCTGAATCTATGCCGCAGATTCGAGCGCGGTTGCGCAATACCACGGCTGCTCTGCATTTGCTGCAACGTTGTTGCCCTTGTCACTCATCTTACCCAGACAGAAATGTAGGGCTCTTTGGGGGAAATCATGAGTCATCGCAAGGTCACTTTGTTCTTGCTGTTTAGTTTTTTGCTTGCCACGGCGGCGTGGGGACGGGACGACCGCCTGATCAATACCGGAGCTGCTCCGGCAGCGGAAGGCAAAATCAGTACGGATACCGATCGCAACGGCAATACCGGCGTGAACGTTGAGGTAAAGCACATGGCGACGCCGCAGTCGCTCACACCGGCCAAGCAGACGTATCTCGTCTGGGTGCAGGCTCGCGGCAAAGATCCTGAGCTGCTCGGCGCGCTGCGCGTGAATGAAAACCTGGAAGGCAGCTTAAAAACCAGCACGCCTTACAAAACTTTTGATGTCTTTATCAC
>JBARMK010000391.1:0-8691 GCA_049802395.1 Candidatus Angelobacter sp. | reverse complement strand
CCCAGAAAACTATGAGTGATTCCGCGGTGATGTTGCAGACCGGTCACAGAGCCACCAAAATACGATAGCGAGTCAATATCCGGGGCTTCGGCGGCCAACGCGAGGGTCAATGTGGCCAGTCCGGTTTTTCGGTTCAAGCCGGCGCGGCCCAGGCAAGCTCCGGTCAGGATGTGGGTGACGGGTTCCAAATGCGCCTCGATTGCAAGATTAGCATCTTAAGTAGTTGGCAGCGGCCCCCGCCCAGCAGACCCCGGTTTTTGAGTATTTGCATCGCACTACGAGAAGTTGTGCCGGTTATTTACTCGATGACATAATAATGGAAAGCAATTCAAGGTAAGAAAACCGCTCATGAATCCTGCACCCCATTCGCAAGCCACAATATTGTTGTGCGGAGATCAATATGATTCGGTGCTTGCGCTGCAAAGCGAGATCTTTCGCGGCACCGGACATTCCGTTGTGCCTGTGGCATCGGTTAAAGAAATTCAGGAGCGCATTGAGAGTTCTGCCTTTGACATTGTGGTCCTGAACCACACTCTTTCATTTTCTGATCGCAAGAAGCTGGCAAGAAAAGCCAAGAACCACCGTGGTGACAGCGCCGTGCTCGCTCTTCATCACAGCGGCGCACTCGATAATCCGCATGTGGACCTGGCGGTGGACTCCAGGGCCGGCGCCCAGGCCATGTTGCAGGCTTTGCGCCGGGTTGAAGCCATGCTGCACGCACGCAGCCGCCACTACGCGGGTTTTGACGGCGACTACATGGCCGTTGTGGACGCAGACCGCAATTACACCTTCGTCAGCGATCCTGTCTGCGATCTGCTGGGCTATGATCGCGCCATGTTTCTGGAGCTCCGCATCGATGACGTGGTGGACGGATCCACGCAGGTAACAGCACCGTTGTTTCAGGATTTCGTCGCCAGTGGCGAACAGGCGGGTACAATCAGCCTGCGCCACCGGTCCGGGAAATGTGTTCCGGTAAAGTATTGGTCCAGAGTACAACCTGATGGGTGCATGATAGCCCGCTGGGAGCCCATCCAGCCGGACTGAGATTAGCTCTTCCGCGCGACTTCCATCAACATCTGCAAAGACCTGGTCTCAACGCTGAGCTCCGCCGGCAATGCTCCCAGCAGTTCGCCATCGG
Organism: Candidatus Angelobacter sp.; assembly: GCA_049802395.1. GTDB lineage: Bacteria > Acidobacteriota > Terriglobia > Terriglobales > Acidobacteriaceae > Angelobacter. The sequence goes on along the minus strand of JBARMK010000391.1, from coordinate 7,553 downwards.
CCTGGGAATGGATTGCCGGCATGTCTATCGCGGGGGTGCAACGAAACCATTTTGAATGGATGGCATCCACGTTTGGCACCTTCCAGTTCATACCCGTGGCTACTCCGGCAAAGTAGGAAAGAAAGCTCCGGACTTTATCGGTGCGGAACAACAGCATGCAAAAATCATCCCGCATCAGGTTTGTGCCCAGGTTCACCAGGCTCAGCAGGCCGGGGAATGTGCCCGCGCGGATGGCCATCGCAAGCATGGCTCTATCCTGCTTGCGCCTTCCCTGCTCATCTTCCCATTCCACTTCAAACATAGGGTAAGCGCCGTGCAACGCCATTTTTGCCATCTCCAGGAAATAGGCATTCCTGCCCCAGCGCTCTTTGGCTTCCACGGCCGTGCGATACATCAACTCCGCGTCAGCGCCTACCCCGGCAGCCACGATGAAATGGCGCGTTTGCGGCCCGTCTTTTCCCTGCGAACGGACGATCCCTGGTCGAAATTGACGCGGCTGGTAGGTAAGAAGTTTTTCCGCCGCGGCCTGCGCATTGGAAGGGAGCCCCAGATCTGTAGCCAGCAGGTTGCCGCTTCCCAGGGGCACCAGGCCTAGCACAACCTTTGCTGAAGTTCGCATCAGGCCATTTAATGCCTCATTCGCAGTGCCATCGCCTCCGCACGCCACCACGGTATCAAAACCATCCTCCGCCGCCTGCTGCGCTTGCTGGATGGCATTGCCGGCATGTGTGGTGGCAGAAGCCTCAACCTGGACTCCCGCCGCGCGAAAAACCGCGGCCACACGGGAGATATCCTGTGCGCGCTTTGCTCGCCTGCGCCCCGACGCCGGATTGTAGATAAGAAACGCTCTGCGCACTGCTGGATTATATTAGGTGATTCTTGTTTGAATAGATCTCCGCGATATTGCCGTCGCTTTTTGAGAAAGTGAACCAGGGAAGTCCAGTGGAGACATTGGAACCAGACAGTGTCGTTACTCAGTCCCTGGCGGCGCGGCCGGCTCGCGCGACGAGACGCATTGCCGCAGGAGCAGCGGGTTCAAAACACGAGCAATGCCGCGTAGCGGTTTGGAGCGCAGCGACATGAAAACGATAGAGAAATTGCGCGAAGAAATCCGCCGCCATGAACACCTCTATTACGTGCTCGACGCTCCAGAACTCAACGACGCTGACTTTGACCGCCTGATGCAGGAGCTCAAGCGCCTGGAGGCCGCACACCCTGAGCTGATCCCGCCTGATTCTCCTACGCAGCGCGTCGGTGGCAAGCCGCGTGAGGGCTTTGTAAAGGTCGAGCACTCGCGCCCTATGCTCTCGCTGGACAACGCTTATAACGAGCAGGAGCTGCGTGACTGGGACCGCCGGGTCCACGAGCTAGCCGGCTCAGACAAGATCGAATACGTTTGCGAATTCAAGCTTGACGGCATGTCGATGGCACTCACCTATGAGCAGGGCCGGCTGCTGCGAGGCGTCACCCGTGGCGATGGCTCGATAGGCGAGGATGTGACTTCCAACGTCCGCACCATGCGCTCGGTGCCGCTCTCGATTCCTGCAGCGGTATTAAAAAAAGCAGACGTGCCCCCGGATTTCGAGGTCCGAGGCGAGGTCATCATGCCGCTGGCCGCTTTCGAGCGCATGAACGAAGACCGGGAAAGCCAAAACCTGAGCAAATTCGCCAATCCCCGCAACGCCGCCGCCGGGACCATCCGCGTGCTTGAGCCTAACATCGTGGCTGAGCGCCGCCTGGACTTCTATTCGTACTTTCTGCTGGTGAAGGGAAAATACTATCCGGAGAAGCACTCTGAAGCTCTCAAGGCGCTGCAGGCGCTTGGCTTTAAGGTCAATCCAAACCATCGCCTGGTCACCGATATTGAGCAGGTGCTTGCATTTATCGCCAAAGGCGAGCAGATGCGGGAAAAGCTGGGTTATGAAATTGACGGCATCGTTATTAAGGTCAATTCCATGCGCACCCAGGACCGCCTGGGCTTCACCGGCAAGGCCCCGCGCTGGGCAATCGCTTACAAATATGCGGCGCGCAGCGGGGTCACGCAGGTAGAAGGCATTCTTATCCAGGTGGGACGCACCGGCAAACTCACGCCGGTGGCCGCGCTTAAGCCGGTTTTTATCGGCGGCACCACGGTAAGCCGCGCCACGCTGCACAACCAGGATGAGATCGACCGCCTGGGTGTGAAGATCGGCGACTGGGTCATGGTGGAGCGCGGCGGCGACGTGATCCCAAAAGTCGTAAAGGTCATCGAAGACAAAGACCATCCGCGCGGTCACACCACCTTTCACATGCCGGAACGCTGCCCTGTCTGCAATAGCCACGTGGTCCGCGTGGAAGGCGAGGCAGATCATCGATGCGTGAACGTAAACTGCCCGGCCAAGCTGCGCGAAAGCATCCTGCACTTCGCGGCGCGCTCAGTGATGAACATTGAGGGCATGGGTGAATCGCTGGTCAACCAGCTCGCCGACCGTGGGCTGGTCAAGAACATCGCCGACATTTACGAACTGAACAAAGAAAAGCTGCTCACTCTGGAGCGCATCGGGGAGAAATCGGCGGAAAACCTGCTGGCCGAAATCGAGCGTTCACGCAAGCTGCCGCTGGAGCGCGTGATCTTTGGCCTGGGCATTCGCTTTGTTGGCGAACGTACCGCGGAATTTCTGGCCGAGCATTTTGGCTCGATGGACGCCTTGATGAGCGCCACCGTGGAAGAACTTGTGGAAGTGAACGAGGTCGGCCCGCGCATCGCCCAGAGCATTCACGAGTTCTTTGCCGAGCCGCGAAATGTTGAATTGGTCAAGCGGTTGGGCAAGTACGTCACGTTCAAGGGAGTCAAGAAGCAACGCGGTACCGTCCTTGCCGGCAAGACATTCGTCCTCACCGGCACCCTGCCCAACTATTCGCGCGACGCGGCGAAAAAGATGATTGAAGATGCCGGCGGCAAGGTCGCGGGATCCGTCAGCAAGAAAACCGATTACGTCGTCGCCGGCGAAGACGCCGGTTCCAAGCTCGACAAGGCGAGGGAGCTGGGAGTGAGCGTGATTGATGAGAAACAAATGGAAGAGCTGGTGAAAAAATAAAGAAAGGCTTGATTGCTTGTAGCAGTGGTCTGCCGCAACATGAGTTCAGAGAAGATTTTCCGGAGTTGAAGTAAGTCAAAACCTTATTACCACAGAGGACACCCATTCGACTCCCCTTTCGCGAGCTCAGGGTCGCTCAGGGCAGGCTGCGGAGCACGGAGGAAAACCTCTCAAGGTCATGCGATAGCCAAAATGTGGTTGTTGACATCAACAAAAAGGCCACCCTGCGGTGGCTGCTAAAGCGCGGTTTCATAAATGCGCTTTGCCAGTGGAAGTGTTTATGAGTGTCATCCCGAATCCCGTCAGCAGGGCGCGTTTTCTTCAGCTCGCGCATGAAGAAAAACTTGCATTGCTTGCGGTACTCGAGATGACCTCTGGGTGAGTTCTCGCTCAGCCTCGCGCAACAGGTCCCCTCGCTTTGCTCAAGATGAGAAAATCAAGCCGCTTTGTCCTGCGATCCGCATAGCGGACAATTTCCCACCACTTTGTCACGACGGGAGCGCAAGCTCTCCTGGAACCCGATCCAGCGCCGTCCGTAATTAGCGTTCAGCGCCTCATTCAGGTCGGATTTCTTTTCCGCTTCCGGCACCGCATCCAGTTTGTAAATGCCCGGCTCGCCCACGGTCTCATCCACCGGCGCCCGCGAGCCTTCCTTTGGGATTTCAATCTCTGAGCCAATGGGCCCCATGACTTCCCGTGGTTGTTCCCGGCCTTTTTGGATCGCGGCAACATCTTCCTTGCCGCCCATGGACGCCTTCCGCGGTCGCAATGTGGCCTTCGCGCCGGAAGCCACACCGAGATAGTCGTCCTGCTGGCCCATCTTTTGTGGAGTGAAATCGCGGTTCAGGCTGCTTTTGGCTGCTTCGCTCAGCGGCCCGCGCCGTGTCGCTTCAACCTGGTCCAGAGGAGGAGTGACCACGCGTCCCGTGTCCTTGTTGTACATAACGGAGCCTTCATTCCAGCGCTTCTCGTGTTCTTTCTCGTAGCTTGACCAGTCTTGCTCTGATTTGAGCATCTCATCGTTGAATTCCGGCAGCATCTCCAGCCGCTCTTTGTCCAGTTCGGCATAGAACTTGTCTTCATGATTTCCATAGGGCCCAATGCGTCCCGCCGGGACCATGACCTTCTTGCGGGAAAATAACCCGCCGGTATTGAGCACCACATAGCGAATTTCACCATTGGAATGGTTAAAGACCACGTCCTCGATGGTCCCCAGCTTTTCATCGTTCACGCCGTACACATCCGCACCGCGCACGTCGTCTAAATCTTCAAACTTGTATTCGCGAAGAATGCCATAGTGAGGCATAGCTGCTCCTTATTGAATGTGTCTTTTACTTAAGATGCGGACGCACAATTTGGTGAGGCTTGGAAATCGGGAGCTGCTGGGTAGGAGCGCTGGCTGCGTGTGCTCGGAAATGGTTTCGCAAGAAATTGCGATGGGCGGAACGTTGGCTTATAAGAAACCCGCCTTTTTTGAGGCGGGTCACTGTTGGGTAAAGAATTTTTAGTCACTGGGCGGTTGCGAGAATCGTTCCCGGTCGCGCTCTTCAATGCGGCGCATGGCCCCGAGCAGATGGTAATTCGCGCCTGCCCGAAGCTGCTCCGACTGGCGGTTAAGGGTTTGCATCATCAGCGGATCGAAGATGCCGACCTGCTCCAATGCCGCCATATTGCGATGAACGCGGGCGAAAGCGGCGTTGAGACGGTTGAGAAGATCGTAGATGAGGGGTTTTTGTACGCTGCTAGAGTCTTTTGGTACGCTGCTAAAATCAGTGTCAGCCATAGGTCGCCTTTCAAGGAAGGTGATTTGTGGTTAGGGACCGTCCGTGCTAGTAACACGGGCGCGTCCCGTCTTTTTTTGTGTAAATGATTTTGGGGCATGATGCAACGAGAAAGAAGCGCAGCATGAAGAAACGAATTTTGTAAAGCAGGTGGTTAAGATTGTGAGGCGGGGAAATATTTTTTGCCTCTGCACCTGTTCGGAAAGTGACACGGTTGTCGATCCATTCTGTGGTGCTGGTGGGTTTGATTTGTTGTTTACGAACCCGCCTTGTTACCGTTTGCGTTCACCCCGTCGAGAAATACCTTGAAGTCTTCCTCGCTAGGTTCTCTGCCAAGTTCGACCTTGAGCACCTTGCGGATTCGGTTGGCTGTTGCATTCATGAAATGTCGCTGCAAGTTTGGATCAAGGTGGTTAATCATTGCTGTTTCAAACACGGCCATCAATTGATCAGCACGGTACGGCTCGTTCGATTTAATACGCTGCTGGATTTCCGAGATGGTGTAGAAGTGAGCCATGATTAGCGGCGGTATAGGCAACAAACTCAGCTTGGGGTAAATATGTTTACCATTGGCTGCGGTTTCCTGAAACTCCCTTCGCAATCTCGTTCCAAAATCCATTGTGGGACCTTCGGTTTTGCCCACGTAGACGATTTGGTTGGCATGATGGATCACGTAGACGCCTTTTCCCTTTGACATCTTGCCGAGACACGAGGCTTTCCACGTTACACCTTTGCGGGCTATCGGAACAGGGCAGCCTGATTGCAGAATGTCTTGTGCTTCAGGCAGGTCGATCTCAATCGTGAGTTTCATTGCATCACTCGTTTGTAAGTCCCCTACGGCTCACAGTCAGGTTGCCATCAGGTGTGGACGCTAAAGCTTTCCTGAATTGCTCGCTATTCAATGGGTTTTTGGCAGCATCGTAATCTTCATCGAATTCACTGGTTACATGAACACGGAAGAAACGTTGTTCTGCCCGGAAAGACAACGATGTGCCTGAATGATAGTGTGCGGTTTGAAAATTGTTGTGGCGAATTTCATCAATTGCAGCTACTACCGCTTCTAGTCCTCCGGGCATCGGCTTGTTCCTTTCGTAGTAGGGGCAGCACCACATTTCATTGTAGCTGGTTATTCTCATCTGATTTTGGCGGCAATCGCCGGAAGCCGGGTGCCCCATCCTCCGCTGTTTTTGCGAAAGGTGGGAGAAGACGATCTAGAATTCACAATGAATGGAACAATTTCGGGCCACGCATCATGAGGGAGAAAATGTGGGATCATGAAAGCTGGAAATCCGTATGACAGACAAAATATCCCGCTATCGGAAGATGTTGCAGTCCCTGGCGGGCCTGGGCGACGAGCACGCGAAGAAGATCACCTCGAACCGCTACAAGCTGATGTACCACTACTTTGTCCGCTGCGTTTCGCTGACATCGGGCATCATCCTGCTGGTCGAAGCGGAAAACCTGACAGGCGCATATGCCCTGGAGAAGAGCCTCGTTGACGCGCTCCTTGGCGGCCTCTATTTCGGCTATGTCGCCCCCGACAAGGAGGTCGAGGAGACAATAGCGATGGCCCTGAAAGGGCGTGGCACCGGCCACTCCAATATGCGAAAGCGAGCACGCATGATTGACGCGGAGCTTTCACGGCGACGCACCTTCATGACCGGGATGTTCAACAACACGGTGACGAGAAGCAGCGAGCTGCTGAACGAGTTCGGCCACGGTGGGCTACTTTCGACCGCGCTCGCGACGAAACACCCCTTCCCGCCGGAATTCGCAGATGGTGTGCTGAGCGTGAGCGCAATCAGCGTGATCGCCTTCCTGGGCAATGTGTTCGTGTTGGAAAACCTGGATTTGGCTCCCCTTGAGGCCGCGCTGAAGGAGTTTCAATCGATCAACCAGAGGCTTGGATCAGCCTTAGGAGCAAAAACCAATGGCCAGTGACGAGCAGGGGAAAGCGTTCGCTGAAGCCGATGCCGAGCCGGAAGCACCTCACTAATGGAGCATCGTCTCGCCCCGGAAGAATAACGCACTTCGCTATGCTGCGCGCGGATCTCCACCCAGGCACGCGAAAATCGCGCGTGCTCGACCCGAAATATGTTTTTGCTAGCTTGTGCCGCACCTACGGCGCTCACAATCCTATGCACATCTTACCCACGGCGTTGCCGTGGGCTAACCTGCCGGTGCGCCTCACGGCGCGTGGCGTTACGAAGATGAATGGGCAGGATGCGCCATCCGATAAATACACTTTTGCGCGACTCCAGCGCCATCAGCACACGTTACTCACGGCGTTGCCGTGGGCTAACCTGCCGGTGCGCCTCACGGCGCGTGGCGTACGAAGATGAATGGGCAGGATGCGCCATCCGATAAATGCGGCTCTTGCGCGAGGCCAGCGCCATCAGCACATCTGTCCCGCGGCGTTGCCGTGGGCAAACTGCCGGTGCGCCTCACGGCGCGTGGCGTTACGAAGATGAAATGGGCAGGATGCGCCATCCGATAAATACAGCTTTTGCGCGACGCCAGCGCCATCAGCACATCTTACCCACGGCGTTGCCGTGGACTAACCTGCCGGTGCGCCTCACGGCGCGTGGCGTTACGAAGATGAATGGGCAGGATGCGCCATCCGATAAATACAGCTTTTGCGCGACGCCAGCGCCATCAGCACATCTTACCCACGGCGTTGCCGTGGACTAACCTG
>JBARMK010000390.1:0-4293 GCA_049802395.1 Candidatus Angelobacter sp. | reverse complement strand
TTGACAAAATCTGGTCAAATGGCCTCGCCCCCGGCATGTAGGCGAGAATTGCCGAGAGAAGAAGGACGGACGGGAAGAGAGAAATCACGAAGTAGTAGGAAAGCGCTGCCGCCATTTGCAGCGTATGCTTGGCCGGCACTCCTTCCACAGTGCGCCAAAGCGCGTCTCTGGTCCTGCGAAGCCTTTTCATACTTTCCAGAACGTTCTTTCTGGGGCGTCGTTCATGCCATCCTCTCTGGACTTAGATGCCGTTGGCGGCAGCTACGTGTGGTTCAATGAAAAGAGGAATGAAATGGCGGCAAAGCCTATACCATGGTGTTTTCGCAGCAGGTTCCCCCGTGGGCTGCTCGAAGCATTCGCGTTCTTTTCCCGCGCTGAAAACCTTGAAGCCCTTACGCCTCCCTGGATGCATTTCAAGATTCGCTCGGTCGAGTCGACGCCCGTCGGCAAGGGAACTCTGATCACCTACAGCCTGCGCGTACATGGAATCCCGCTTCGCTGGGTTAGTGAGATTGCGGAATGGGAGCCGCCCCGCCAATTTGTTGATGCGCAATTGCGAGGACCTTATAAGCTGTGGCGGCGCCAGCACCGCTTTGAAGCCAGCAACGGCGGCACTCAAATTACGGACATAGTCGACCTGGGCGTTGCCTTTCGGCGTCCTGGGCTGTCTGGCGTTCAGGTTCAAGGTGCGTTCTGACGTGCAGGAGATTTTCGCATTCCGCGAAAGAAGATTCGAGCGCTCTTCCATTAAGACCCCGGTTCCAGATGAGCCATGGATTAACACGGTTTGCATCTAATGGCCTGAAGCCTCCATATAGAATAAAAGACTGAACGTTCACTCCATGAATACCCGGAAAAACCTGATTGCAAGACATTTTGGCCTGCGCGGCATCGCCGTGTTTGAGGCGAGCAAGGGCTTGCTAGCCATTATGCTGGGTATATGGCTGCTGAGCCTGCTGCACAAAGACCTGCAAGACGTGGCAGAGCATCTGCTGTATTTTTTACATAAGGCTTTTCACCTGAACCCGGATGGCCGTCTGGCGCGGTCGATTGTTCGCGGGGCGCGTCACCTCACGCCCGGAAATCTGCATTTATGGGTTGGTGGAACCCTGGCTTACACAATCATCCGCTTTCTCGAGGCGGCAGGACTCTGGCTGGAGAAATCGTGGGCGGAATGGTTCGCGTTGATCAGCGGTGGCCTGTATATCCCGATTGAGATTTATGAGCTTGCCCATCACCCTACGCCGGTAAAGTGGGCGGTGTTCGCCACTAATCTTCTGATCGTGGCCTACCTGGCCTGGCTGCTGCAGGATTCACACAAGCAGAGGAAGTTGGCCAGGGAAGCAATCGAGCGCGCGGCATCTACGCTGGTCAAACCCGTGCCGCAGAGTTGATCCAGGGAAGCTATTTCGACTCGTATACTGTTTTGCCGCCGACTACTGTGCGCAGCACGCGAGTTTTCAGGATTTCCGGCGGCGCAACCTTGGTGATGTCGCGGTCCAGCACCACAAAGTCCGCCAGCATGCCAGGCGTGAGTTGGCCCTTGGTCTGTTCGGCGAATTCCGCATAAGCCGCGCCCGTGGTGTACGCGGCGATGGCTTCATGGATGGTGAGCTTCTGTTCCGGGAAATATTCTTTTGTTCCCGCCTCATTCTTGCGCGTTACCGCGGCGTATAAGCCACGGAAGGGTGTAATTGGCTCCACCGGATAATCCGTTCCGAACGCCAGTACTACGCCGTCATTCAGGAACTCTCTCCAGGCATAGGAATGCCGGGCGCGCTCAGCGCCTATGTGTGATTCTGCCCAGTTCATGTCAGTGAGCAGATGGTTGGGCTGCATGGAAGCGATCACGCCGAGGTCTTTGAACCTCTTAAAATCCTCCGGCGCGATGACCTGGTCATGTTCGATGCGGAAGCGCAGGGTTTTCTTGTTGCTTTTCTGGATGGCATAAGCGAATGCGTCCAGCGCCATGCGCGCGCCGCGATCGCCGATGGCGTGAAAGCCGATTTGAAAGCCATCATTCGCGCGTTCGGCGGCCATCGCGTTGAGTTTGTCCTGTTCGTAGCGCGGTATGCCGGAGTTTTTTGGATCGTCGGTATATGGCGCCAGCATGGCGGCAGTGCGCGATCCAAGCGAGCCATCCATGAAGCCCTTGAGCATGGTGGTGTGCAGCATCGGGTCTTTTGCAGAATGATGCTCACGCATCTTTACTAACTGCTCGACGGAAGCGTCGAAGGGCAGCCACTCAGCGATGCGCAGCGTGAGCTTGCCTTCTTTTTCCATTTGCTCATAGGTGAGGAAATCTTCCCAGTCAGAATTGTCCTGGGCGGAGGTAATACCCCACTGCGCGGCATCGTGTAGAGCTAATTCTGCGGCCCGGCGGTGCTGCGCTGCGCTGGGCGGAGGAATTTTCTCGCCAACCAAGCCCATGGCGGTCTCACGCAGAATTCCGGTAGGCCCGCCCTTTTCATCGCGATCGATTTTGCCGCCGTGCGGATCGGGGCTTTGCACGGTAATTCCCGCTGCCTTGAGCGCGGCGCTGTTGGCAATGGCAATGTGTCCGTCCACGCGGTTGAAGATTGCCGGATGGCCGCCCGTTACAGCGTCGATGTCCGCTCGCGTCGGTGTCTTTTGCTCTGCCCACAGCGTGTGGTCCCAGCCTCGGCCTACAATCCACTCGCCCGAACCAGCGGTCTTCACTCGCGCGGCGATCCGCTGCTTCATGTCGTCCAGAGATTTGCTGCCTACCAGATTGACATTCAGTTTTTCAAAGCCGCCGGAACCAAGATGCACGTGGGCATCGTTAAAGCCGGGCATCACGAAATGGCCGCCCAGATCGATGACCTGGGTCTTGGGGCCTTTGAGCTTCTGAATCTCAGCATTGCTTCCCACGCTGACAATCTTGGCATCGGCCACAGCAATTGCCTGCATCGGGCCGAGATTCAGATCCGGCGGAGATGGCTTGGCGCCACTAATCGCTGTTGTGGTGGTTATTACGGGGGCCTGCACGCCGGAATAAACGTTGCCATTCACAAAAATAACATCGGCAGGCGATTGCGACTGTTGTGCAGAAGACAAACTTGCCATTGTGAGCACCACCAGCACAGCCAAGAGAATTTTCATTCATTCACTCCGGTCAGGGCCAGCAAGACTAACAGAATCCGCTTCAGTCCAAGATCGCGATTGCTGCAATCAAACCACTCGCGCAGCGTATGTGCGCCGCCGCCGTCACCGCCCGCGCCGATGGTGGTGGATTCTATTCCGAGCGAAAGCGGAACATTGGCGTCAGTGGACGCCAGGCGCGGAAAGGATTCTATCCGCAGATGGCGGTCAACGGCGCGCACGATCTGCAGGATGCGCGAGTCAGCCGGCAGTTCAGCCGCAGGGCGGTCGCCAATGCTCTCAATTGCGAGCGTTACCCTGTGCGCGCCCGCGCGATAAGAAAGCGGTATTCCATTCCAGGCTTCGGCCACACATTCGCGCAGCCGGTCTTCCAGCTTTTGCAGCTCTTCCATGGAAGCTGACCGCAGATCAACACGGGCGGTCGCTGATTCCGGAATCGAGTTGACGGATGTTCCACCCGAGATCACGCCGACATTCCACGTGCTGCGCGGCGACTCCGGGATGTGCACCTCACTGAAGCGCGCTAAGGCACGGGCAAGCAGAACGATGGGGTTGGGAACGCCGAAATCACTCCACGAGTGCCCGCCGGGGCCGTGAAAAGAGACCTCAAAACGGCGGCTTCCCAGAGCCTGGTTAACGTAGGTGTCAGTGCCGGCGCCGTCGATCACCAGCAGGGAATGGATGGCATCGCGCCACGGCGGCGCGGAAAATAGATGGCGCATCCCGCGCAGGTTCCCTTCACCCTCTTCCCCTACATTGCCAATAAAAACGACGTTGCTCACCGGCTTAAGATTGGCGTGCTTGATGGCTGCCACCATTGCGAGAAGAGCGGTGACACCTGCGGCGTTGTCACTGATACCGGGACCATAAAGGTGGTTGGCCTCTTCCCGCGTTTCCAGCGCGGTGCCTTGCGGGAACACCGTATCCAGATGCGCGCTTACGCCGATCAATGGAGCTTGAGCGTCGGGGTAGAGCAAGCCGAGGACATTTCCCAATTCGTCCACTTGAACGTTCTCAAGGCCCAGGGCGGTAAATCTATGGCTGAGCCACTCGCTGCGCGCGGCCTCGCCGAACGGTGGCGCGGGGATCTCGGTCAGCTCGCGCTGCCACCGGCGAAACTCCATCTCCTGGTTGTGCAGATAGATAAACGAATTGTGGACGCTGCGCAGC
>JBARMK010000389.1:0-2193 GCA_049802395.1 Candidatus Angelobacter sp. | reverse complement strand
TAGTAACAATATGCAGTCCAATCACCGTCACAAAAACAGTCATCACGCCGGTTTTATCGAGGATTCCAATGCCTGCGGCCAGCGGCGGCAGCAGCGCCAGAAAAACGCCTAAGTAGGGAATCAAACTCACGAAACCGCTGATCGCGCCCAGAAAGTAGAAATACGGGATTCCCAGCCGCCAGAACACCACGCTGCTGATCACAGCGTTGGCTATGCCTATGATGACATTCCCCGTGATAAAACCGCGAATCATCTCGGATATTCTCGCAACCGTGCGGTGAGCCACCAGTCGATGCTCTTTTGGAAATAGACGCACGGTGTTGGCGTGTACATGGTCCTTCCAGGTCAGCATGAAATAGACAAGAAACGGCACAAAGCTGATGGCTAGCAGAACATCGCCTACGGTTCCGCTGCCGGCCGAAATAATCCGGGATAAACCCGGCGCCTGTTGTATCTCGACCGGAATCGGTTTCTTCTCCAACTTAGGCGAAGCGATTACCGATTTTGTGCTTTCTTCAATTTTGTTGGTTTGAGCCCGAAAGCCCGCGACTGAAGAACGGATATCGCCTGAATATTTGGGCAACTCGGTGGCGAAGTCAACCGCTCGGCTATAGAAGAAGTGAGTCAAGCTGCCGGCGACTGCCATCATCAGCAGCACTGCCAGGAGCGCTCCCACCGGTCGAGGAATGCGGATGCGACAGAGCTGGCCTACCAGGGGTTCCATCGCGAACGCCAATAGCATCGCAGTTAAAGTAGTCACAAGTACGAGTTTCAGGAGGTAGATCAGGCCAACCACGGCAATCACGGCCACTACGATTTGGGCGACTGAACCAGCTTTTATGGATGCATGTAGAACTTCCTCTTCTTCTAATTTTTCTTCCAATTTCGCCGCGGCCTCAGGTGTATCGGCTTGGGCGGCCGTCACATCCGTCAACTGCCTCACAACGTTCCATTCGTTGGATTGGGAAGTGGGTTGGATTACCGAAGACGTTTTTGCCGCGCTGGATTCAAGAGGCATAAGTTGGGCTTCTAAGACGGCTTTAGTGCGCTTACCGTTGCTTAACGAAGATGGAGACCGTCGCTGGCGTGAATCTGTGGAAAACGATCAAAAAACAGATGGGAGGCTACGATGACAAAACTTGTCACAGATGCTGCGTCCAGTGCGGGTTTTGCCGATCGATTCCCACAGACAACCTCCGTCCAACCATTACCATCGAAAACCTGTCTGGCCGAGGTAACAGGTCCGAAATCGTTTCTGGCTGAAGTAAAGGAAGCTGCCGCTTTATGTCCACATTGAAGTACCGTGCCCTCGTTTGCTGCTTGAGTTCTACATTTCTAGTTTTTTCTGGTTGCGGAGGCGGGAGCAGTTCGAGTCTTCCATCGGGTGCGTTCCAACTCAGTGTCCAAACTGCCGGCGCGGGTGCCGGGACCATCAGTAGCAATCCATCAGGCATCAATTGCAATCATTCCTGCAGTGCCAGCTTTAGCAGTGGGACGCAGGTAACGCTCACTGCGTCGCCGGCGAGCAACTCATTTTTCGCGGGGTGGTCCGGCGCCTGCAGCGGCACGAGTGCTTGTAGAGTGACCGTAACGCAGGACACCTCGGTCATGGCCAACTTCAGCGCTTCGCCAACATTGGGTGTAACACTGGCGGGAACAGGGAAGGGCTCGGTCGCGAGTAGTCCGTCCGGTATCAACTGCGGGCAGACATGCAGCGCCTCCTTTGACACTGGTACCCAGGTAACTTTGACTGCGACTCCGGCATCCGGTTCATCTTTTGTTGGCTGGACCGGAGGCGGATGCAGCGGCAACGACCTCAAGTGTACGGTCACGCTCAGTTCGAGCGAGCAGGTTACGGCAACCTTCAGCAACGAGCCCGTGTTAAGCGTTAGCCTTGCGGGGAACGGGACTGGCACAGTTACCAGCAGCCCAGCGGGGATAAATTGTGGATCTAAGTGTAGTGCTGCATTCAAAGCCGGCAGTCAGGTAACTTTAACCGCGACTCCGTCAGCAAACTCGTCCTTCGGTCAATGGGGCGGAGCCTGTGCCGGGACATCAACTTCCACATGTACGATCACGATCGAGGCCGGTCAACAGGTAAGTGCGACGTTTAACGGCCCGTCTATGTTGACCGTATCCCTTGCTGGAAACGGTACTGGATCGGTTGTGAGCTCCCCTCAGGGGATTAACTGC
>JBARMK010000388.1:0-8196 GCA_049802395.1 Candidatus Angelobacter sp. | reverse complement strand
GTAGCTATTCGTGTATCTCTACCAGCTTCTTAGCCTGGCTCCGCACAGTGAGTATTCAGCCGCCGCAGCAACCTTGTTCACCACAAGCATTTGACGGTCGTGGAGCAAAACAAGGAGTCCTCAATGTTCTCTCAGAGCAAACTTAAAAACCTGGTCGTGACATTCCTTTCCATGTGCGCGATCACACTCTTCAGCGTCACCTATATGTCAGCCAAAGGTGGAGGCCACGGAGGTAACGGTGGCCAAGACGGAAACCTGGGCGTGTTCCTGGGCGGAAATAACCAGGGTCTAGGAGTAGCCGGTAGCCTGACAGGCAAGGGTGGAAATGGCGGCGGCGGTGGCGGCAATGCTGGCGGCAACGGCGGTGGCGGAAATGCCGGTGGGGGAAATGGTGGCGGCGGCAATGTCGCTGGCGGCAATGGCGGTGGAAATGGTGGTGGTGGTGGAAACGTCTCCGGCGGCAATGGTGGAGGTGGAAATGCCGGCGGGGGGAATGGTGGCGGCGGCAATATCGCTGGCGGCAATGGCGGTGGTGGAAATAGTGGTGGCGGGAACGGCGGAGGCATCATCACTGGCGGCAATGGTGGTGGAGACAACGGCGGTGGTGGAAGAGGTGGAAATGGTGGCGGGAGAGGCGGCAACGGCGGCGGTGGAAACGGTGGGAATGGCGGCGGTGGTCACGATGGCCGTGGCCTAGCTTCCCTGAAAACCATCACGGTTCCCGGCCCCACGGCGGCTGAACTCGCGAACCTCATCAAAGACAAGAACGCTACGATCGCCCTGGGCAAAGCGTTCTTCTGGGAAATGCAGTTTGGCAGCGACGGCCAGACCGCTTGCGCAACCTGCCACTCCAATGCTGGCGCGGACAGCCGGACCAACAATCAGGCTGACCCCGGTTTGCGGCGGGTTGACGCTAACGGTTTTCCTGCAACCGATTCAAATACCTTTTATGCAGGCTTTGGTCCGAACCATAGCCTCAGTCTGAGTGATTTCCCGCTGCACACTTTGAGCCGCGATAACAACAACATCGTCGGTTCGCAGGGCGTGCTCCGGTACAACTTCAATGACGTTGTGCTTGGCCAAGGCGCAGAAAACGAGACCAGCGTCGCCGATCCCGTTTGGAGCATCTCTGATGGCAACGGTGGCGCCGTCAACGTGCGGCGATCCACGCCGCGCAACGCTCCTCCAGTGATCAACGCGGTTTTCAACTACCGCAATTTCTGGGACGGGCGCGCGCAGAACATCTTCAACGGCGTAGATCCATTCGGCGCCGGCGACCCTGGCGCGCATCTGCTCCAGACCGATCCCAACAATCCGAACGCAACCATCGACGTCCAGCTTCGATTGTCCAATTCTTCGCTGGCATCGCAGGCCGTCGGACCTCCGGGCAGCGACGTGGAAATGTCTGCCACGGGCCGTCCGTTCGTGAAGATCGGCAAAAAGATGCTCACCGTCACGCCTCTCGGACTGCAACAGGTTGCTCCGGACGACAGCGTTCTCGGCTCCTTCAGCGCAGCCCCGGCCAACGGCTTGTCCACGGACTATATCTCCATGATCCAGGCAGCTTTTCAGCCCAAATGGTGGAACTCCAACGTCGTGGTTGACCAGAACAGCAACGTGCTGCATACGGGCACTCCACAAAACACTGACGAGTACTCGCAGATGGAATACAACTTTTCCCTCTTCTGGGGTGTTGCTATCCAGATGTATGAGTCCACGTTGGTTTCTGATAACTCTCGCTTTGACCAGTTCATGGAAGGCAATCGCAACGCTCTTACGGCGCTGGAGCAGCAAGGTCTCAACCGCTTCCAGGGCAAAGGCGGCTGCATCAACTGCCACAACGGCGCTGAGCTAACCGACGCAACCATCTCTAACATCACCTCCAAGGGCGGTGTGGTGGAGCAGTTGCCAGGTGGACGCTGGCACGATATCGGCTTCCACAACATCGGCGTTCGCCCGACCAACGATGACTTGGGCCTCGCAGCTTCTGACCCTTCAGGACTCGCGTCGCTCTCAGTTGCCGAACTGGCTTCTCTCGGACAGGTCACCGGTACTGCGGTCCCGGCCGGCGCGCCCGTCTCCGTTGGCGGAGCGGTCAAAACCCCTGGTTTGCGCAACGTCGAATTGACGGCGCCATTCTTTTTGAATGGCGGCCAGGCCACGCTCGCTCAAGTGGTGGATTTCTATAGCCGCGGCGGGGACTTCCCTTCCGTGGATATCGATCCCAACCTGGAACGGGCGAGCTTCGGCTTCTTTGACAAGGTAGCGGTCGTCGCTTTCCTTAAATCTCTAACCGATGAACGCGTTCGCAATCAGAGCGCGCCATTCGATCATCCTTCAATTACCGTCCCCAACGGCGCCGTCGTATCAAACGGCGTGATGACAGAACAAACTATCACTATCCCGGCTACTGGAGCGGGCGGTGGAGCGCCACTGGCCAAGTTCTGCGAGTCGTTGTCGGGTGGCTCCAGTCAGGCCTGTAATTAAGAAAAAACAAGGCTATAAAAATGCAACACTTGAACTCACTTAGAGAGGCCGCAAAAACAGGCGGCCTCTTTTTTTGCCTCATCCTCTGGATGTCCTGGCTCGTCATCAGCCGCCAGCGCTGGCTCTTCTAAACTCACTTTCTATTGACGCAATCTCATTTGCTGAAAATTGCCTGTTTAAAACCAACCATCATCACGAGGAGCGTTAAGCGAGCAAGCGCGTCTTCAGCTTGCGAGAAGCGCCGAGGGGACCTTGTGTTTCGGAAATGCTGTGCGTAATCATTCACATGCAAAACCACGCCAACCAGCGGCTGGCTCGCTGTTTCTCAGCGCCTCCGCGTCTCCGCGGTTAAGGTTCTCCTGCCTTCTGTCTGCCGCAATACAATATCTCCAATGCCTAAATCCCCCACTGAACGCTTCACTGACCGCGTCGATAACTACGTTCGATATCGACCCCAATACCCGCCCCAGGTGATCGACGCATTGCGCCGCGACTGCGGGCTGCGGACGGAGCACATCATCGCCGATATCGCTTCCGGCACGGGAATCTTCACGCGACTTCTGCTGGAGAACGGCAATCGCGTTTTCGCGGTCGAGCCCAATGCTGAAATGCGCGCCGCCAGCGCTCACCTCAGGGAATCTTTTCCTCATCTGACGTTAGTCGTCGGCGCCGCCGAACAAACCACGCTGCCTGCTGCTTCCGTGGACTTCATCACAGTGGCCCAGGCCGCGCATTGGCTGGAGCCGGAGCAGGCGCGCACGGAATTTAAACGCATACTCAAGCCGCATGGCTGGTGTGTGCTGCTTTGGAATGAACGCCGCATCACCGGCAATCCTTTTTTGGATGACTATGAGCAGCTTCTGCACAGGTATTGCGCCGAATATAAAGACAAACGCCACGGCCATACTGCCCCCATAGCCCAGGCGTTTTTCGCCGATAGCCGCTATCACGAGCGTGTTTTTAAGTATCAGCAGGAATTTGATTTTTCGGGGCTCGCCGGACGGCTGCTCTCGTCTTCCTATTGTCCTTTACAGGACGACCCGGCCCACGCGCCGATGATGCAGCAACTCGAGCGTATTTTCCATGCCCATGCGCGCCACAACACTGTCCGCATCGATTACGATACCCGCGTGTTCCTAGGACAATTAAATCATGCGAAATAAGCCCAGCCTGTAATTGGTCAAATTTTTTATCCGCGCTCGTCTGCGTTGATCCGCGGCAGGACCTTGCCTTTCTCCGCGCTCCATGTCTGCGCGTTGAAAGATCCCTATTTCTCGCGCTGCGTCCATAACACGCCCGCAAGCCCCGCTCCCAATCCCGTGCAAAACGCGGGACTGCGAAATGCCAGCGTCACCAGCACAACCAGCACAAGCGCGCACGCGACCAGGGCATGGTGCAGTGTGTAGTCCAGGATCAGGATCAGCAGCATCGCCGCGGGGACGGCCAATACGCAGTAAACGGCATCGACCGGGGTGAAATGCCCCAGGCGGATAAAGCGCCAAACTCCTAATAGAAAAATCAGCAAGGCCAGTGTGCCTAAAACCGCGAATGCTTTGGCGGTCCCGCTCTGTTGTCCTGATTTCATGGGTCAATTTCATTCAAGCCAAATGGACGTTGGGCTCCGCATCGGGCGCGGCAATGCCTTCGGGCAGTCGGCCGCCGTTATATTCCACCAGCCGGTTCTTCCACTTCAGGAAATCGGTGATGGTCTGCGGCTCAATGCGGACCTCGACGCGACGCAGGCTGGCGAGCAGCAGATTCATCTCCCACATCAGGCCCGCCTGGCTGCGCTGGCTCTGGCGGCAGGCCTTAACGGAGACGCGGACCTCGCGCCCCTTGCACTCCAGCAGCCCCCATTTTGCGGGAAGTTCATGCGCCGCGATGAGTCCTTGCGGGGCCAGATAGAAGCGTTCGCAGCCCATCGCCAGCTCTGGATTTTTGCGGAAGGGCTTTTCCTGGTCGACAAAAAAATCGGCGCGCGTGATTTTGCATTCCACCACAACAGAGCGGGAAGCCCCTTTCCAGCCGATCACGTCCGGCGTCTCGCCGCTGGCGCAGCACTGTTCTGAGAGGACGATGCCACAACGATATCGGGTGCGAAGCCAATTCTCCGCGAGACGGACGAGTTGCTGATGGGTCATGAATCATGTTGTAACGCAGAATCCGCCGGAGCGGAAGTGCTTTCGCAGGAACGGGTTCACTGCTGAATAGACTGGAGCTCGAAAAACCGGATTTGATGATTGTAAAAAATGTGTTCGATGAAGAAAGACCCTGATGAAACGAAATCCACTCCGTATCCCTTATTATTCGTATTCATTCGCGCGAATTCGCGTCCACTCCCATGCATGCTTTCGTGGCTAACCGTGCCCAGCGCTGCGCCTGGGAGCAGCTTTGGCGCGTAATCTTTTGGGCTGGCTCGTGCTGGGCATCACCAAATGGAAACGTACGGCTTTGCCACAGTGCTTACAGTGCGGAAACGCATCGCCCTTTGAGACGACTACTTTGTGCGGCTCACGGTGTACCTGATGATTGACCTGATAAAGGCCGTCGTGGGCGCAGATATCACCGGGTTGTAGCTCTGGTCCAAGCCTGACGCTGTCCATGGGCAAACCCTTTGATTAAGTCGTCCGCCGCCAGGATGGGACCCTGCGTGCTCTGCGGAACGTACCGCCGATATGCTTGCCTTGGATGGAAGGCCAGCATTTGTGGTTGCACTATCTGGACCAGGATTTGTGAGCACCTGCCGCTCAACAAACGAGCCATTCGTCCGGTCCTCCGGGGGCGCGCCTTTTCGCCTCCGCTCAGAGCTTCGGATGTTTGAGATGCCAGCCGGTTGAATCCTGATATGCCTTGGCCAGCGCCAGCATCTGCGCTTCGCCAAACAGCTTCCCGATAAACGTCAGCCCGGTCGGATGGCCCTTCTCATCAAAGCCGTGCGGCAGCGTAACGCTCGGGTGTCCGGTGAGATTGGTGATGCCGGTGCTGCGGTCAGCCACGGGATTGGGCGTGTAGTCGGCGTAGTCATAGGGCAGCAGATAGACGTCAATCTTTGCCATAAGCTTGTCCATTTCCTGCATCAGCAGCATGCGTACGCGATTGGCGTTCACGTAGTCCGCTGCGGGATAGAGACGATAAGCATTTTGGCTGGCGATGCGGTCGGGACGCGCGAGCTGATCCGGATGCGTCTCCACGGGATCTCGCAGCGCGGAAATGCCTTCAGCATTGAGGACCGCCGATGGATCGAGCTTTGGACTTTCGGGAAGCTTAAACTCGGCCAGTTCAATTCCCAGGCTGCGTATCTTATCCAGCGCTGCGCGATCATTGGCCTCAACTTGCGGCGTCTGCCGCGTATTTTCAAACGCGGCCTTCAGGTATGCGACGCGCAGCTTGCGAACATCGAGCATGGCGTCCCAGTTAAAAGGCACGTCCACCGCCGCAAGATCGAGATTGTCCGCGCCCTGAATGGCGTTGAGCACCAGCGCGCAGTCTTCCACGGAGCGGCACATCGGGCCGGTCTTGTCCATGCTCCAGCTCAGAGCCATCGCGCCGTAACGGCTGACGCGCCCAAAGGTTGGACGCAGCCCGGTCACGCCGCAAATGGCCGAAGGCGCAAGGATCGAGCCCAGCGTTTCTGTGCCAATGGAAAAGCCCACCAATCCTCCGGCGGTTGCCGATCCCGGACCAGCGGATGAGCCTTGCGATCCCATCGACGTGTCCCACGGATTCATCGTCTGCCCCGCGAACCAAATGTCATCGAGCGCCAATTCTCCGGTGGCAAGTTTGCCGATGAGCACCGCGCCGGCTTCGCGCAGCCGGGTCACCACCGTCGCGTCCACATCAATGATGCGGTCTTTGAACGGCGCAGCGCCCCACGTGGTGGGATATCCTTTCACCGCGAATAGATCTTTAATTCCATAAGGAATGCCATGGAGCGGCCCGCGATACTTGCCCGCAGCAATTTCCTGATCGGCCTGCCGCGCCTCTTTTAGCGCCAGATCATCAGTGATGGTGACAAAACATTTGAGCTTGGGATTGTAGCGTTTGGCGCGGGCCAGATACATCTCCGTGAGTTCGACGGAAGTCACCTGCCGCGTGCGGATGAGTACGCTCAGGCTCGTCACCGGCCAGAAGGCAACGTCTTCCAAGTGGGGCGGGCGCTGCACATGAGGCGGCGCGCTCGCGCGGAAGGGACGGCGCGTGCGGTCGATCTTCATCCCCGGAAGCACGGGATTGAAGTAGAGCGGCGGCGCGATTCTGTTGTCGATCTCGATCTTGCGCAAGTCGCGCAGCTTCACGGTGTTCTCGGTGACGCCCTTGAGCATCTTGTCCAACTGCTCGTCAGTAAATTCAAGACCAGCGACGGCGGCAGCCGAGCGCAGCATGTCTTTTGTTAGTTGGGGCGCAGGCGGGTCGGGCGCATTTCCTCCCGAAAGGCGGGCTTCAGTCAATTTGCCCCAGAGCACGCCGGGAAAAAGCGTCGAAGCTAAACCAAGCGAGGAAAAATACGCGAGGAACGAACGGCGGTCAGTGGTGAGGTTCATGTAGGCAAACATTCTGCATTGGCGGGAGAGAGTTTGTCTATTGCGGCGCTCCGCTGCGCCGGGCATCATGTGTGTGCGCTACGCTCGGCCTGCGGCAGCAAGGAAGGATTTTTCTTGCCTACTGGGAAGCAAAGGCCAGGCTAGCGGATAGAAAGGCGGAGGATAAAAATCTTCTGCGGAACACGATTTACCCTCCACTTGAGGGCCAAGCATTTGGAGAAGATGATTATACCGCGAGGCGATAGGCCGGCGAGAGCGAGGCCGGATCCAGAAAGGGATGATATTTCCGGGCTTTAATTACGGGCCTTTGTGGCTATTCTCCCGCCAACCCCGCAAGATAGTTGGCGGCGAGCGGGTTGTGAGGTTCGCCATTTGGAAGTTTGTCTTCCTTAGGTATCGCTGAGGCGCGCGGCAGTCATTATTTTCCGACTTGGAAGTTCAAGTTGAAATAGAGCGAAGCTTTTAGTTAGGGTACACAAGCCGAACTTAGCTTTAACCACTCGCAGTGATGCAAAAGGCGAACGTGAATTACTTTGTTTGATGATTCTCCTTTTCAGGATTGCGCGCGACGGTTAAGCTGTGCAGGTGCACCCGTTTGAAATCTCCTGCCCGCGATGTGGCGCTCCCAAAGGGAGAGCTTGCCATGGTGTCTATGTGAGCGACACGCGCGAGCGGGATGGTTGGCCCTCCTCTTTCCATCCAGAGCGCTTAGACAAAGCGGACGAGCCCGAATCGCTTGTCCTTGACCCCCCTGACCCCGACGCTCCACTGGATTTAGAGGATCAAGAACTGACTCGAGAAGAAATGGAAGAAGATGAAAGCCTATTAGCGGAGACTGCGTTACAGCAACTTCGCGAAATGATCGAGGCTGCGGAGGTTGATGCAACTACAGGCGAAGTTGTTCTTGATGCGAGAACTCCATCGGGAATACAGGTGATAGAGCGTCTCGGGTCATTGACGGAACTTCATGAATTCTTGAAAGGATTTGGATATGAGGAATCTGAAAACGATCTCAGCCAATTAAGCTTTGGCTATGGCGGAGCTATTGATCTTGGTGAGCGGGAGATCAATAGGACAATCGCCTACGCACAGGAACTCGATCTGTTTGCAAAGACGGAATCGGCTGGAACGCCCCTCTTCAAAGTAGACGGCAGTTTACTAATCCCGC
>JBARMK010000387.1:0-26987 GCA_049802395.1 Candidatus Angelobacter sp. | reverse complement strand
ATGCCCACGTCTTCCACGGTGTGGTGCTGGTCAACGTCGAGATCGCCTGTGGCCTTGAGCTTGAGGTCAAACGCGCCATGCCGGGCGAAGAGTTCCAGCATATGATCGAAGAAGCGGATGCCGGTAGAGATCTCATAGCGCCCGCTGCCTTCGATGGTCAGTGCTAGTTGGATGTCCGTCTCCGTGGTGGCGCGATGCAGCTTGGCTTTTCTCATCGGACTGCCTGTCGCGCGGTGGGGACAGTGGACAGCACCTGCGTCAGTTCCGTGACCAGCCGCTCCATCTCTTGTTGCTTGCCGATGGTAATACGCACGCAGCCTTCGCAATCCGGGCGGTCGCGCAGTGCGATGCCGCGCTCGCGCAAAGCTTCCAAAATTGCCTTCTTGGCTTCGCCAAAGCGGCAAAGAATAAAATTCGTCTGGCTGGGCCAGCACTTAAAGTTCAAAAACTCCAGCTGCTCCTGCAGCCATACGCGGCCGGTTCGCACCTGCGCGATGTAAGCCTCCACAAATTCGCGGTCGGCCAGCGCTTCGGCCAGGCACTCCACGGCGAACGCGTTCACGTTGAAGGGTGTTGCCATCCGGCGCAGTACAGACATTTGTTTCTTATCACCCGCCAGTACGCCCAGACGTAGTCCGGCAAGACCATACGCCTTAGAAAATGTGCGGGCAATGAACAGGTTCGGGAGCTTTCCAATCTGGTCCATCAATGTTTCGCCGTAAAAATCGAAATATGCCTCGTCCAGCAGAATGGCAGCGTGTGGCGCAGCCTCGATGATCTTGATAATGCTGGTGCGGTGCACAGCCAGACCTGTCGGATTGTTGGGATTGCAGATGACAAGGATTCTGGTCTCGGGGCTGATAGCGTCCAGTACACGCTGCAGCGGAAAGCTGAATTCCGGCCCGGTGGGTACCCGTACAACTTTTGCGTCTTCGATCTGGGCGAACACCTCATACATCGCGAATGCTGGCGTTGTTATCACGATCTCGCTGCCCGGATCCAGATAAGCGCGGCAAAGAAGATCAATTCCCTCGTCGGCTCCGTTAGTAAGTAAGAGCTGGTCTGCCGCGAGGCACAGAAAGTCTGCCACCAGTTTTTCTCCGGGCTCACGCCGCGGGTAGAGCGCCAGAGTGCGCGCATCAATGCTGCGCAGCTTGGCCAGCACGCGCGGAGAGCATCCAGTGGTGCTTTCATTCATATCCAGACGCAGATCGGTCGCCGGACTGCTCAACGGAGAGTGATACTCGCGCATCTCTCGGACACACCTGCGTGCTTTAAGCATGGGCGGATCTCACTCGAATGGATTCTGCATGGGCCTTCAGCCCTTCGGCTTCTGCCAGGGTAATGACCGTGCCGCCAATGCGATCCAGGCCATCGCGCGTGAGCTGCTGGACGGAGATGGTCTTCACGAAGTCCAGCACGCTGAGGCCGCCGCGGAAACGCGCTGCCGCGCCGGTCGGCAAGACATGGTTGGGACCAACGGCATAATCACCTGCTGCTTGCGGAGAATAGTCGCCTATAAAAATCGATCCGGCATTGTGGATGTGCGGCACGTCTTCTTCTTGTACGGTTACGTGTTCCGCGGCAATACCGTTGGCGAATTCCAGGGCCTGCTCATGTGAGCCCGCGACCAGAATCGCGCCGTTATTCTTGAGTGATGTTCTTGCTATTTCATTGGTGGCGGCGGCCTTGATTTCGCGCGCAACACTCTCAGCCAGCGATTCAGTTGAGGTTACAAAGACGGCGAGTGCGTCCGGATCATGCTCCGCCTGTGCCACCAAATCGGCGGCGATGAAACGGGCATCGCCGCGCTCGCTCACGATGACGACCTCCGTGGGACCCGCCAGAAAATCAATGCCGCAATCAAACGCAACGAGCTTCTTGGCAGCGGTCACAAATAAGTTTCCCGGGCCAACAATCTTATCCACGCGAGGAACGGACGTAGTTCCATACGCCAGTGCCGCGATCGCTTGTGCTCCGCCAATGCGATAGAACTCTCGCACTTCCAGAAAGAACGCGGCTGCCAGTGTTTCAGAGATGGGGCGAGGTGAGACAACGCGAACCTGCGCCACGCCTGCAGTCTGTGCAGGTATGACAGTCATCAATAATGTGGAAGGCAGCGGATAGCGGCCGCCAGGCACGTAACACCCGGCGGATTGAAGCGGCCGCAGTACCTGACCTACCTGGATCCCTGGCGCCACCGAGTTGCGCCACTGCTGTGGCATTTGCCACTTGCAGTATTGGCGGATATTGGCGGCGGCAGTCTTCAGCGCCTGCTTGAACTCTTCTGTAACCGAATTCCACGCTGATTCGAGTTCCGCTTCGGTCACGCGGAGCGCCTGACGCGGCTTGAGGCTGTCCCATTTTTCGGCGTAAC
The DNA here is from genome assembly GCA_049802395.1 of Candidatus Angelobacter sp. GTDB lineage: Bacteria > Acidobacteriota > Terriglobia > Terriglobales > Acidobacteriaceae > Angelobacter. The sequence continues at coordinate 24,610 of JBARMK010000387.1, read as the reverse complement.
GACGCAGCGCCCGGTCGCCGTTTTTGCGGATGTCAGCCACGACCCGTCTGACCTGCTTCTCCACGCGCGCAAGGTCGGCGGCGCCACGCTGCTCCAACCGGCGCACCATGGCTTCCGCTCGCCGTCCGCGCAGCACCCGCATCATTACAGCACCACCTTGTTCAGAGGATACTCAACAATGCCTTCCGCCTTGGCCGCCTTAAGTTGAGGCATGATTTTCCACGCGGTAGTTTCTTCGATGATTGTATTCACAGCAACCCACTCGCCATCACTCAGAGTGGAGATCGTGGGTTTTTGCAGCGCCGGCAGCACGGCCAGCACTCCCGCCAAGTCTGGCTTGCGAACGTTGAGCATCAGGCCAACACGCCCTTGTGCATAAATGGCGCCGCCCAGCATGAGCGCCAGGTTTTCGATCTTACGGCGTTTCTCGCCGTCGGCCCAGGCCTTTTTGTTGGAGATGAGCTGTGTGCTCGATTCCATGACTGTCTCAATGATCCGCAAACGGTTTGCGCGCAAAGAGCTGCCGGTTTCAGTGATTTCAACGATCGCATCCGCCAGCATGGGAGGCTTGATTTCGGTAGCGCCCCAGGAGAACTCCACTTTCACGGGCACATTGCGCGCGACAAAATAATTTTTGGTCACATTGACCAGCTCGGTTGCGATGATCTTGTCTGCAAGATCTTCCGCTTTCTGGGCCGGCGAGCCTTCCGGCACGGCGAGCACCCAGCGGACCTTGCCCAGGCTTTGCTTCGCATAGATAAGCTCAGCCGCTGCGACCAACGCCAGACCGCTTTCCACTACCCAATCCTTGCCGGTCAGGCCACAATCCAGCGCGCCGTGATCCACGTAGCGCGCCATCTCCTGCGCACGGATCAGCATACACTCGATCTCGGGATCATCAGTGCCGGCGAAGTACGAGCGGCTGCTGGTGTACACGTTTAGGCCGGCGCGCTTGAATAGCGCGATGGTCGCTTCCTGCAAACTCCCTTTGGGGATTCCGACGCGCAGTTTCACAATTGCGTCTCCGCACTCTTGATTTTCAACCGCTCAGTGAAGCAGGACTTCGTGCCGTTGTGGCAGACCAGGCCGTCTCCTTCTACGAAGACGCGGACGAGGATGGTATCGCGGTCGCAGTCCGTCAGGGCGGAGATCACGCGCAGCCGATTGCCGGACGTTTCGCCCTTCATCCACAGCTTTTGCCGGGTACGCGAATAAAACGTCACGTAACCGGTCTCCGCGGTGCGGGCGTACGATTCGGCATTCATGAAGCCTACCATCAGCACCTCTCCGGTGGAGTCCTCCTGGACAATAGCAGGGGCTAGGCCGTCCATTTTGTCAAAATCGATTTGCATATCTCCTCACATATCTTTGTTAACAAACGGCGAAAAAACGAGCGCAAAAGAAAAAGCCCGCCAAGACTATCGGCGGGCCACGATTCCCATGAGTGCTCTGTGCTTAGCTCTTATAGGGGTTCGTCGACACGTTCGCCGCGTGATGATGGTGGTGATGGCGATGGGTCAAGGAAACCATTTCGGAATGTATGCTAGCGAACACCGGCCAGAGTGTCAATTGAAAAGAAACGGAGCGGGATCGCTAGTTGCCCACTAGACCGTGGCTTTTCATTCAGCGAAGCCGCGCACACGCCGTCCTTCCAGAATGTCCGTGACCGCCCTGATGAGGTCGGCTGGAGCGTCGCTAAAAACAAAATCAGCGTCATGAATTTCCGGCGAATGGTGGCACATCTCCAAAATCGGAAGGTCAGGATAATATTGATGCACGGCGCGGGCAATCTCCCGCTTCTCCGGGCCACGGAAGCCGTGGCCGATCAAGGCTAGGTCCACCTTTTCCGTTTTTGCCAGCGCTTCCACATCAGCCAGACTCAATGCGGAGCAAACGGAATGGCCCTGCTGTTCCAGCAACAGTCGCCGCGTTGTGCTCAGTACTTCGGTGGAAGCAACAGACATGATTTTGGCCATGAATTTTGGAAACACACTGAATTGCTTTGGAGTTTGGCTGGATTATATCCCAATCTACGGGCGAGACGGCATGTATAGATTGGGAATGGTCTTTTCAAAAGACCAGACGCACGGTTGTAAAGTCTATAGCGGAAACGGAGGGCAACGAGTTGTGCCATGTGAGTTCCCGGAAAAGTCTTGCCAGCAGTCTTAGAAGTCTTTTAGTATATGGCGTTCCCTTTTTGGGACGGAACAAGCGGGCGAGGAAGATCGTTTGACCAAAAAACACCGACCCGGAAAACTGGTGCCCGACAGCGGTGTTTACCGCGTAATTCACGAATCCCACCGCCTGATGCATGAAGCTACGCTCCTTGCCGGTGAACGATTTCCGATCTGCAAGGAGTGCAAACGAAACGTTCGCTTCGAGCTGCGCCGCGCCGTGCAGAACCCTACCCGCATTACCTCCGGCTATCACGCGATCCTGGAAGATTATCCGGACATCGAACCTTTCCCTATCACTTAGCATGCCGTTTCAAAACCGCTGACCTTCTGTACATGTCTATTCGCATTGGCTGCGCGCAAATGCGTTTTCGTCAGTTGTGTTTAAATCAATTCCATGCTGCAAACACAGGGAATCAGCCAGGAGTTCCGGCCCATGCTGCGCCTGGCGGCGCCAATGGCACTCACAGAGCTGGGTTGGCTGGCAATGGCGTTCACTGACACTGTCATGGTGGGACGGCTGCCTTACAGCGCGACCGCCATTGGCGCAGTAAGCCTGGGCAGCACACTTTTCTATACCATTGGACTTTTCGGTAGCGGCATCATGTTGGGAATGGACACGCTGGTGGCGCAGGCCTATGGCGCACGCCGGCTGGAAGAATGCCATCGCAGCCTGTGGAATGCTCTGTATCTCGCCTGTGCGCTCTCGCCCGTGTTGATGGTCGCTGTCATGGCGGTGCTTCCATTGTTTCCCCGCTTTGGTCTGGAGCCGGCGCTGGTGGCGCAGACCGTACCGTTCCTGAAGGCTCTGTTGTGGAGCACCTTGCCCCTGACTTTGTATTTCGCTTTGCGTCGCTACCTGCAAGCCATGGGGATCGTCAAGCCTGTGGTATTTGCGCTGGTTTCAGCCAATCTGGTGAACCTGCTGGGGAACTGGGCGCTGGTTTACGGGCACATGGGTTTGCGGGCGCGGGGCGTTTCGGGGAGCGGATGGTCGACGTGTGTCTCTCGGATATACATGGTCGCGGTGCTGGCGGCGGCCGCCGTTTACTATGATCGCAAGCGAGCCAGCGGTTTATGGCGTGCTTCAAGACGACTGGAGTTATGGCGCATTCAGCAATTGCTTCGGTTGGGCCTGCCGGCGGCCTTGCAACTGCTGCTGGAAGTCAGCGCATTCGCCTCTGCCACCTTTCTCATCGGCAGGCTGGGCGCGGTTCAGCTTGCCGGCCATCAGATTGCGCTGAATGTGGCCAGCTTCACTTATATGGTCCCGCTCGGAATCGGCTCGGCGGCGGCCATCCGGGTTGGACAAGCTATCGGCGCGCGGGATCCGCACGGCGCTGCCCGCGCCGGATGGATGGCACTCTTCTTTGCCGCCGTTTTCATGTCGTGCGCAGGGCTCGCACTCTTTTTGTTCGCGCGGCCTATCGCCCGCATCTATACCCCGGAACTTGACGTGGTGAGTGCGGGCGCCACACTCCTGCTGGTGGCCGCCGTCTTCCAGCTCTTTGACGGCGTACAAGTGGTGGCGACCGGCGCTCTGCGCGGTGCAGGCAATACGCGCGTTCCCATGCTGGCCAATCTCTTCGGTTATTGGGCCGTCGGACTGCCTCTGGGTGCATTTCTATGTTTCAGGGAGAAGATGGGGGCCTTTGGCATGTGGCTTGGACTTTGCGTAGCCCTGGTGGTTATTGGAACCGCTCTACTTACGGTGTGGCATTTGGTGATTAGGAATCTCATCGGTCCAGGCCAATTTCAAGCCGACTTTGAGGCGGCGTCATCCAAATGAAAAAAGCGGGCCCGAAGGCCCGCCTTTATGGTTTGCACGTAAGCGCTAGAAGCGTACGTGGAATGAGAGTTGCAGCTTGCGCGGAGAATCATCTGCTCCGGGATTACCCAGCCCGTTAAACACAGACGCGCCGATTGCCCCGCCTTTTTGCAGGTCGGTCAGGTGAAGTGTGGCTCCATTGGTTCCGACGAAAGTACCATTCGGTCTCTGGCATCCAGTGCAAGTGAAGAAATTCGGCTGGACACCGGTAATCGTGCCGCTTGCGTCGGTTACAACGGCGAGAGGCATGGCACTTGTTACGTCATTGCTGTTGAACGAAATGGGATTGGTATGGTTGAAAACGTTAAACGCATCAAAGCGAAGTTCCAGCTTAACGTTCTCCGCTCGAGGCATGGTAAAGGTTTTGTGCATCGAAGCGTCGAACTTGACGAACGGTGAGCCGCGCGCCACATCCCTGCCTGCACTACCGTTGACCAGTTTGAAGTCCACTACGTCCCCACTAAGGGCATCGATTGCTCCGTTGCAACTGGATTGCAGCCCTGGGACGCACTTCACGCCTAAAACCTGGCCGGGAGCCAGGAAAGTGTTTTGTGCGGTACCGCATGGTGCGCTAGCTCCCAAGGACGTGGTGCAAAGGGCGACTCCGCCCGGTCCGATCAGTGAATTCAACCCGAAGGCATCAGCAATCCCTGCGGTCGAAACCGTACCATCGGACAAGATGTTTGGCCGCTGTTGCGTTTCGCTGCCGGCGCCGCCAAAGATACCGTCGGCAAAACCTGCGCTACCGGTAGAAAGCGGATAAGGGCGTCCAGACTGAAGTTGCCCCACCCAGCTCACGCCCAGGTTGTTTGCGATCCAGCCAAGCACCCGATTGGGTGTGAGCCTTCCTGAATCCAGCACGACACCCATATTGACGGCATGCCGGATGTCGTTGAATGCAGGCCCCAGTTCCGGTCTGACGTTGACGTAATCACCGGGCTCCGAGAGGCCAAAAAAGTCTTCTCCCGAAGTAATCGCGTGCGACCAGGTGTAACTGGCGTTGAATTGAATATGGTTGGAGAAGCTCTTATTCACGCTAGCCAACATGCCATTGTAGTGTGAAGTGCGCGAGTTCTGGTTGGTACGGATGGCCGTAAAATTCTGATCCAGCCGGTCACCGAAGTAGAAGAACCCAGGATGGGCCGGATCGGCGATCACAGGCGGCGCATTGAGGTCACGTTCGCCAAAAAGGCCAAAACCGAATTGTCCAATGTATTGAACGCCGGCTTTGAGGCTCTTGGAGAATTCATGCTCAATACCGAAATTGACGCTGCGCATCTCAGGATTTCGTAAATTATTTGCAATGGGACGGACGCGGCCGAAGGGTGGAATGCCGAGCGGCGGTGTAACGGCAGCCAACGCGGCGGGGCTGGGAGTGTTCGGGAATGCAGCCAGAACCGCAGGGTCTTTCGTGGTGATGGTGTTCAACGTCGTGCCGTCAAAGTTGAGAGAGTCAAGAACCACGTTGTTGAAAGCGAGCATGGTTGTTTCGGCAAATGAAAGCCGGAACAGTGTCTTGTCCCAGGGAGCGTAAGTGAAGCCTAGCCGCGGCTGCCAGTTATTTTTATCCGAGGAGCATGCCGAGATAAGGCCATTGCCCTGAAAGCAGGTGCCGTTCGGGCCCTTAATCTTTCCGCCCTTGAATGCTCCTGCTTCCAAGTCGTAGCGCAAGCCGGCGTTCATCGTCAATTTGTGGCTGAGCTTCCAGGTGTCCTGGAAATAGAAGCCGTAGATGTTGTCTTTGGACGTTACTTCACCCGCGCCGACGGCAAACGTGAATTGCTTGGGCGCGGAGTCTGAGGCGTTCATTTTGTACTGACCGAAATGGAACTGCGGGAAAAGAGATTCCCAGGGATAGTAGCTGACGTTGAAACCTGTTTTGAAGGTGTGCTTGCCGCGCGTCCAAGTGAGGTTGTCAACATATTGATAACGCTTTTGCAATCCACCTTGGGGACAGCAGAAGTCGGCCCCTGTCTGGGTTCCATCAGCGTGGACTACGCCCGGGGCGGTACTGTTGTCGGAAGTCGCTGTAACGAAACGATAAAAAACAAACCTGGCTTCGTTGGTTAAGTTCGGAGTCAGCGCCGAAACAAGCCCGACGTTCGCGCTGGCATTGTTGATTGTGCTGCTCGTGAGGTCATCTGGGCTTACGTTTGTGCCCGTCTGCACAATCACGTTGCTCTCCCGCAGGCGATCCACGGCATAACGCGCGGTGAGCGTGTGTTTCTCCGTAATGTGATAATCGATCTTGCCTGAGTACAACAGGTTGTTGACCGGCTGCTGAACCGTGGTGGAATTACCAAACGGCGTCAAAATCAGAGGCAATCCCTGGCGACTCAACTCAAAGCTGGTGAACCAGAACAGCTTGTCCTTCTTAAACGGACCACCGAGTGTAAATCCGCCTTCCTTCCGATGGAACGGAGCTCGGGGGCAACCGTCGACAGATGTGGCAGTTGGGCAGCGAGGATCACCGATGATGCCGTCATTGTAAAAAGGATCCGATGCGGCGAGGTTGCGGCCGCGGAAATACATGTGGCCATCACCATGGATCTGGTTGGAGCCCGATTTGGTCACAACGTTCATGACCAAGCCCGTGGCCTGACCGTATTCGGCGTTGTAATTGTTGGTGAGGACCTGGAATTCCTGCACTTCGTCGACCGAGGCGCCGGTGCCATCGCGTCCGGAGACGAGCTGGTCTGTGATATTCGCGCCATCGACATTGTAGAGATTGCCGCGATTGTTCATGGAGCCCGGGGCAATCAGGTCAGTAGTTAGACCGCTGGTATCTGACTTTACTCCAGGTGCAGTCAAGGCCAGTTGGGCATAATCGTTGACTGCGCCAGACACAGGGGAGATGGTCGGCAATCTCTCCATGTCCAGGCTGGTCACGGAGCTGGATACATCTGTCTTGGTGGTTTCAATCAGAGGCGCTTCAGTTGTAACTTCCACGCTCTCCGTGGATCCGGCTAGATTAAGCTTGAAGCCGAGATCTCTCTGATCGCCCAGGTTCAGCTTGACATCTTTGGCCGCTCCGGGAGCAAAGCCTTTGGCGTCAACTTTAACGTCGTAAGTTCCGGGCGGAAGGTTGGGAATCGTGTAATTTCCAGCAGAAGTTGTGTTGACCGAACGGGCTGCGCCCGTGGCTTTATTCGTTGCCGTGACTTTCGCGTCGACAACTACTGCTCCCTGAGGATCAAGAACAGTACCGACGATCGTTGCTGTTGTCGCGCTCTGTGCGTTCGCCAATGCAATTGGCAAACAACATAATAATGCGATGGTGCAAAACACCTGCAAACGCTTCATCTGAGGTCTCCTTGAATCGGTCTGAGCTGTCTCCCTCTCCATAGGTTGAGGCGCGGCACGTTTTTAACTGAAGCCAGAAGCCGGAACCGAGAGACGGCAAGAATTCTAAACACTTTTGTCTTACAGTCCAGAGAAAAGCAACCGATTTTGAAGATATAGGAAATGGAATACTAGCTATTCGCTCATCATGCCTGTGTTTTGCTAAATGAACCCAAAGGATGGACTTAAGGATTGAGAATTTTGAGCAGGAACAAAACCGTCCAGGCCAGTTGTGACCGATCACGTCTCGTTACCAGGTTACGAAGGTAACTTTTCCGGCTAGGCGCGCGGATGCAATATGTGAACAAATAAGTCTCATTGTGGGACTTAGGCATTTTTACCGTTTTTATTGGCTTTTGTCCCTGTTTCCTCGCATCCGCAACCAGGTACATTGTCCACAAGGGCAGGACCAGAAGATGGGTAACTAATGGTAACCGTTGAACCTATGTACCTGGGTACTCGTTGACATTCGTACACTTATTGCTATATTCGCGCGTGAGGCCTAAAACTAATGACCAATATATATGACGCGATAAAAGAGAAGGAAAACCAAATCGCCATTTTCCAGGCGCAGATCTCAGGTCTGCAGGCAGAGATTGAGGCCCTACGGGTGGCGGCCCGGATACTGGAAGGCGGCGGTTCGGTGGGTGCAGCCGAGGCTGCGCGTCCGGTAGCGGTGCAGACAGGAAGCACCGCGAACGGCAGCGACAAGACCAAACGGGTCTGGCCGTAAAGACAGGCTGATTTAGTTACCGCAGGCGCCTTTCCCCCATCGCGCGTTCGGTTTGTAATTCCAGGTCTGATTTTTCGCCGGTCAGTAATTTTTGAAAACCTGAACAAGTTTTCTGCTGCAGCAGCACGAGTCTTGGCGGTCGGATTTTCGTTAGCGCTTGAGTTGGCTTTCCAGTTCAGCTTGCTTTTAGAGATAGCACCCGATTGATAACGGGTGGCACAAACAAATTGATTTTTCAGGGACGGCGTAAACCATGGCAACCCAAGCTTCAGATACCGCAAATAACACCGCCAGCAAAAGAACGCGTGGCGCGTCGTCTGACGATCTGGCCGTAATTGCCCAGCGCGCTCAGGCCTTCACGAACGCTTCCGGAGTGGCCATCGCGCTGAGCGAAGGCAATGCCGATGAGATTATCTGCCGTGCGCGCAGCGGGTCCAGCGCTCCCGATGTTGGCGCGGCCTTACGAGTGGAGGGCACCTTCACCGGGCTGTGCATCCAGAGCGGCAAGGAACTGCGCTGCGACGATTGCGAAACAGATACCCGAGTGGATACCGCTGCCATACGCGCACTGAATATCCGATCGATGGTGGTGGCGCCTATTCGCGAGGACAACCGCGTCACTGGCGTGCTTGCGGTATTCGCTCCGATGCCCCACGCTTTCACCATTACCCACGTGGCCGTACTCAAGACCATGGCGGACCAGATTTCCACCTTGCTGCAGAAGGCAAGACGGGCTCGCGAAGATGGCAGCCTTCAGGTTGACCCAGTGCTTCCATCCACGCCCGTTGCCGCGCCCAAACCGGCAGTTACACCAGTCCCAGCGCCTGCCGTTGTTATTAAGCCAGCCCCAGCAGCCGCCGCAGCCGCACCTGCCAGAGCAACCACCCCGACGGCACCGAGAGTGGATCCCGTGAAGAGTGTGCCTCTGGAAGTGGTTCCTTTGGCAGTTCCCACCAGAAAAGAAGAGAGACGCGCCGAGAGTTCGCAGCGCGCGCAATTCGGCACATTCGATTCCGTTGCCGCAGAGGAAAGGAAGCCGGGAAACCGGTTCATGATGATCGGCGTTGTAGCGGTTTTGGTAATTGCCGCTGCGGCGACTTTCGTGTTCCTCAAGATGCAGAAGCCGGTCTCGTCCGAGCAGCATGTGCAGGAAGCTGCGAACGTTCCAGCGGTTCCGCCCGCGGCAGCCGGCAGCCAGCCTGCTGCGGAGGTCAATAGCGCTCCGGCAGCGAATGTCCCGCATATGACTGCCAGCAGTCCAACGACGCAGTCTGGCAAAACAGCATCTGAAAGCGACAACACTAAAAAGACAAACGCCAGAAACAGCGAGAAGAGCTCCAACGTGGCGGAGAAACCAACTCCGGCGGAAAAAGCTGCTACGGAAAAGCCTGCTTTGGTAGCTACGCTGGCCGGCGCAGGGCCATCCAGGATTGCCCAGAACAGCCCCTCGCAGTCAGCGCCTGAGGTGGCGCCATCGTTCACCGTAGACGCCGGAAATACATCGTTGTCTTCATTGGCACGGCCGGTAGCTTCCTCCACGCCTTCAGCCGCTGCGATTGAGCGGTCCCAGCTTGAACCGTTGCAGCTGATTAGGACTGCGGTGCCGCAGTATCCAGTCATCGCCAAGGCACGGCATCTTAGCGGTGCGGTCATAATTGAATTGAAGGTGGGAACGGACGGAAGGGTGTCCAGCCCGAAGTTCATCAGCGGGCCGCCTGTCTTCAAAGATGCAGCGTTCGAGGCAGTAATGAAGTATCAGTTCAAGGCCGCCAGGCTCAACGGAAAGGCGATTGAGCAGGTCACGCAGGTCAAACTGAATTTTCATGAGTAATAGGTTTCTGAGAAACAAAAAAGGCGCATCTTGAAGATGGCGCCTTTTTTGTATAGGAAGAATCTGATTCAGCTCTGATTTTGATGGCAACTTCCAGAATGCATCGTTAAAATCCCTATTGCGCTGATCGATTCATAGGCGTCTGCACCGACTCAACCACAAACCTTCCTTTGAACGTGTGCAGGTCTACGCCCAGAAGAAAAACGCGGGTTGAGGGATCCATTACGATCCCGTGATCCAGTACGCGATCGAGAACTTCGGTCACGTTAATGTTTTCCAAGTTCTGCATTCTTCCCTCGTACATCCAATTTTGTCCTCTCAGCCAGGATATCCACTCAGGTTGAAAGTTGACCTTCTAGTTAATATCAGATGCAGTTTTTTACCGGAAATCAGCTAAAAAGACTGATTTTTTTACAATAAATTATTTACGGTTTCTTTACGCATTTTGCCCTCTACTTCAGTCTGATCCTGGGCATCTCGCTCTGCGGATTTATGTACTGACGGGTTGTCGAACCGGAGCTGGACGCGCGCGCAGACGATTGCGAATCCACATAACCAGGCGAAAGCCGAGCAGCACAGCGAGTACAGCTCCATATTTCAGGGGGCGGCGCAAATCAGCTTTTACCAGCCAGATAAAATGGACGACTCCCGCGGTAGCGCTGAAATAAATCAACCGATGCAGCTTCTGCCAGCGCTTGCCGCCCAGCCGGCGAATCCAGCCAGCGGTTGAGGTGAGCGCCAGCGGAAGCATCAGAGTCCACGCGGTTAGCCCAGCGGTGATGAAGCGGCGCTTGGCGATATCGTGCAGCATTTCGTGGACGTCAAAAAATTTGTCCAGCCATATGTAAGTCATCAGATGGGCGGAGCCGTAGAAGAACGCGAACAACCCCAGCATCCGGCGGAAGCGGACCAGCCAGGCCATTTTGGCGAGGCGCCTTACCGGCGTGACGCTCAAAGTGATCAGTAAAAACGTGAGCGTCCACGTTCCCGTGGAGCGCGTGATCACGTCGATGGGATTCGCGCCCAGGCGATCGTGGAAGCCTTTCCACGTCAGGACGAACGCCGGCCCCAGACACGCGGCGAATACAAGCACCTTGAGTGCACGGATGAATTTTTCCGGCAGCGGTTTCATCAGTAGTTTTTCTGCAAGTCCAGGCCGGAGTAAAGGCTTCCTACCTGATCGGCATAGCCGTTGAACATGAGCGTGGGCCGCTTGCGGAACTCGCCAATGCGACGTTCGCTGGCCTGGCTCCAGCGTGGGTGGTCCTTTTGCGGGTTCACATTGGAATAAAAACCGTACTCGTCGGGCGCCATCCGGTTCCAGGTGGTGGGCGGCATGGAATCAGTAAAGCTAATCTTCACGATGGCCTTGATTCCCTTGAACCCATACTTCCACGGCACCACCAACCGCAGCGGAGCGCCATCGACGTTGGGAAGAACCTCGTCATAAAGCCCCACCGCCAGGATTGCCAGCGGGTGCATGGCTTCATCCATCCGCAAGCCTTCCACGTACGGCCACTCCAGCACGCTGCGCTTTTGATTGGGCATCTGGTCTGGCGCAAGCACTGTTTGGAAGGCGACAAATTTCGCGCTGCTCAGGGGGTCAGCCTGCTTGATTAAAGCGCTGAGAGGAAATCCAACCCATGGGACCACCATGGACCAGCCTTCAACGCAGCGGTGGCGATAAATGCGCTCTTCCAGGGGAGCGAGCTTCAGAATTGAATCGATGTCGAGCTTCTTTGGCTTCTTGACCATGCCGTCAATGGCCACGGTCCATGGGTGCGTACGGAAATCCTTGGCCAGCCCGTTGGGCTCGTACTTGTCTGTGCTGAACTCGTAGTAATTGTTGTAATTGGTGATGTCCTGAAACGAATTCGGCTTCTCGTCTGTGCTGAACGAACTCTTCACGATTCCTGAAAGCTTGGAGCCGCCGGCGTGGACCGTGGTCCCGCCATCCAGATGATTGCGCAAATAGAAGCCTCCGGCCAGCGCGGCGCCAGCGGCCGCGGCTCCCGTAATGAACTTGCGCCGGCTCATGTAGGTCGGCTTGGGCGTGATGTCAGAAGAAGGTATGTCGCTCGGTTTCTTGATCAGCATATTTGGTTCGTATACCTAGCTCTATTTTATTGCAATCTGTCTATATCGGACGTTTTCCATTATTTCGCGGATTCGCGGCACACCATTTGAGATGCGCAGGCGATGCGAAAGATACATTCAATGTACGGAGACTTGAGAACGGATTCCAACGAGTTTGATCAAGTCGCTTGGCGTAGGCGCGAAGGTCTTACTGATCATGCAGCACGGGCGAGGTTGGACAAAATTAACTATTGTCGTGGAGTATTGTGGGAATTACAAATCTGGATGCCGCTAAGTCATTGATTTTCTGGCGTGCCGGATGGAAGAATTTTGAACCAAATCGTTAGGGCCAGGCGGTTACTGGTTGGAATGTCCCAGAGTTGAAGGAGCTTAAGCTCGTCATAGGGTCGCTTTGACAGGGGACGGCATACTCTCCATGTGCTTGGCGACGTCTCTACTGAACATCCTGCTTCGAGATCGTCATGCGAAAAGTTTCACCTTGCTTGTGGGAATCACACCATCACGCCATTCTTGTCGGTGAAACACCTCACACTGCCTGACGTCACCGCGAAACTCGACTGGATGTAAAGGGAATGTTGGGGTGGGTAGTGGGGGTCGAACCCACGACATCCAGAGCCACAGTCTGGCGTTCTGCCACTGAACTATACCCACCGTATCAGCAGGAGTCCATTTTACACGATTTAACGATTAGGCCGCCGCATGAGCGGCCAGTGCCGCAAAAGCAGGCGCGTTAATTCATAGAACGGAAGCCGGGGGCCGCGTGGGTCGCCGCACGTTCCGCAAGCGCGGCTTATGTTGTCAGCTGATTGAGATCGCTCTTCGCCCACCGCAAAGCTCGAAAGCTGCTTCAGCTTTTTTGCTTTCGCACTTGGGACAGGTTGCCTTCCGGCTTCCCAGAACAATAGCTTCAAAGCGACGTTCGCACTGCTGGCAGGGAGAATCAAAAATGGGCCTATTCAACGGCTCGGGTAAAATAATACGGACACCTTATCATAATGTTAGGCATCTATCGGATCGACTGTTGAAGCATGGCTGAGACCCGCAATTCGCCACCTTTTGACCCGTTCATAGCGCGGCGTTACCTGCGCAATCGCCACTTGATGACCCTTGCCGGTAACTTTCTTCCGCGCAAGAGCGCTCTGCCTGCGCCGGAGGAATTTCTTCTTAGCGTCGATGGCGATGCCCAGGTGTTGTGTCACTGCCATTGGCAACCTGACCCGGAACTCAAGCCCACCATCATTATTGTTCACGGGCTGGAAGGCTCCAGTCTTTCGCAATACGTGCTTGGGACCTCGACCAAAGCCTGGGAAACAGGCATGAGCATCGTGCGTATGAACATGCGCAACTGTGGAGGAACTGAAGGCCTCACTTCAACGCTGTATCACTCCGGCTTGTCCAGTGATGTTGGCATGGTCCTTAAAGCCGTGATCGCGAAGAAGAAGCTCCAGCACGTTGGCCTGGTGGGATACTCCATGGGCGGCAACCTCGTCCTGAAGCTGGCGGGGGAGTTGGGTGCGAACGCGCCTCCAGAACTCAAAGCTGTTGCCGCTGTTTCGCCTGCCGCAGACCTGGCCGCGTCAGCCGACGCCATGCATGTGGGCACCAACCGGATTTATGAATGGAAATTTTTGCTGAGCTTGATGCGCCGCTTCAAGAGAAAGCGAGCCTTGTTTCCCGATATATATAGCAGGGTTGCACACTGGCCTATGACCATCCGCGAATTTGATGATGTGATAACCGCGCGTTACTGTGGATTTAAGAACGCTGACGACTATTACAATCGCGCTGGCGCTGCCCGGGTGATCGATAAAATCATGTTGCCCAGTCTAGTGATTCACGCCACCGACGATCCTTTTATCCGGTTGCTGCCTGAAACAAGAGAGAAGATGCTGGTTAATCCGCACATCACTCTGCTGGAAACCTCGCATGGCGGTCACTGCGCTTTTCTCGCTCAGCCCAATGGGTACGATGGCCGTTGGGCGGAACGCCAGATCGTTCATTTCTTTCGCCACCATGGGATGATCTGAATGCAGGTCGACTATTCCGTCGAACTTGGGCGTGACGATTCAGCCTTGGAACTGCCTTGGTTTTCGGCGGATCCCTCCGTTGTTTATTTCGATCTGAAAGCGCACCCTGATCTGATAATGCGAGTGCCTGAGGCCATTGCACATCCTGAGCTGCGCGAATTCTTTGCTCGCATCAATGCGCCTGGATTTCCACTGCAGACCGCCAAGTGCGATGCCTGGCACAGCCGCGAGATACTACCCGAAGAAGAGATCTTTGCCGCCGAGTGCAAGTTTGTCTCTTATATTGATCTCGTCTTTTCCGGTCTAGAGACGCAGTTGTCATTTGAGAAGCATGAAGAGCTTGCCAGGGATCTTTGCAAGTTGTTGATGCGTGCCCCCGAACTGCCTGCCGCTGTCGATTTCGTGATTCGCCGCTGTTACTACCACCGTGAGAAGCCCTTTAAGACGGCAGAGGAGCCTGCGCAGGAGCTCGACCCTAATAGCAAATCTGCTCCGCAAGACCTTGGCGAATCCCAAAGCGGATTCTGTCTGACGGCTTATGTCCTCGGTTTTGGTAATAGCAGTGATGAAGCCAGCAAACAATGGTCGATTACACTTGCGCTCCTCCAGCATGCATTAATGCAACTGGCTAACCGGGTTGGTGGTTTATCGATCGGTTCGTAGGGAGTACCAGCTCGTAAGAGTGTCCGGCTCGCAGGAATATCAACTCGAGGAGTACCGACTGGTCGAGGTAGCTAGCAGTCAGAGGATTATTACTTCGTTGGAGTGTTGATGCAAATCCTACCGCGTCTGGCCTTGAGGCGGGGCAGGTCACAAGGGTTGTGGCAAGCCTGCCACCAATGCATCTGCAGTTATCATGCCGAGCGCGTAATCGGACCGCGTGTTCGCTGCCGAATGCCTTCAGGTTTTTATCCAGAATCAAAATGCGAGAAAGTTGATCTGCTTGGCGCGGCGTTCTGAAGGTTGGAACAGAAAGGACATCTGGGCAAAGGACACATCTGGGCAAAGGACACATCTGGGCAAAGGACATCTGGGCAGGATTCCGTTGTCAGGGACCGTAAAGGGACTTCTTATCGGCTGCGTGCCACGTCAGCTTCGTGTCACATCAGCTTCGTGTCACAAATTGCCAATGCAGGCAGAGCGTCCACTTGGAATTTGTCTCCAATCAAGTAGCCGTTCCGAAAGCATGTTTCCTAAGGATTTTGTAGTCCAATCGTGTCGTGACAAACTGTTGCATGGTGACGGTTTTGTGCAAAGCTGTGTCAAAGAACATCAGGGCAAAGGGTTCCGTCGTCAGGGACCGTATGCTGGCACTGAACGCTAGGCGCTGCATGCCAAAGGGTTCCGCTGGCAGGGACTATACGCCAAGCATTGCACCCAGGCGCAAATGCCAGGGGATTTGAATCCATTTTAGGCTGCATGTCAGAAACTACATGCCGGGGGAAGCCACGATCGAAGGATTGCGGAGCAAACGGATTTGGCAAGTGCCGCGTTAATTTGGCAAGAACCAAGTTAATTAGAGCCATGTTAATTCATGTTAATTAGAGCCACGTTAATTAAGATAGTTATCTGTTTGGCTTCCTTCATCCTTGGCGACAAATTGAGGCTGAGAGAATGTTCGGCAGATGAATGCGCCTGCAGCTCGTCAGTCGGTTCATCGGTCGATCGCTGTTGAACGTACTGGTAGAATCTAAGATGTACATGAGCCCGTAGCTCAGTCGGACAGAGCATCTGCCTTCTAAGCAGAGGGTCGCAGGTTCGAATCCTGCCGGGCTCGCCATTTGCTCATTACCACAAGGAGGAGTGGTGGTGATGAGCTTTGACGCGTCTATACCACAGGTTTATTTTGCAACCCCTCAGCCGGGGAGCCATCTGAATGATTCCGGAGTATCCTGCTCTCGAACTCCAGCTCTGCTCCCGCTCACCTTCACCCTTACCGGCGGACGGAACGGCATGCATCGCCTCTGTCTCGCACAGGATTGCCTCCAAGAGCTCGCAAGAGCAGTGCAAGCCGCGCCTGATCCGTCGCTCAAAGCTGACGTCTCTGCTAACCCCGCAATTCCACCCTCATGTTTTCTTCAGGACCTGCAGCCAGACTCCTCGCTCCCCTCAGACCAGCACTCCTGTCTTGTCTGTGCTCTGCCTGCTGCGGGCACATGCCAATGTTGCGACCTAAGTTTTTGTCGCACTCACATATATCTATGCACTGACTGCCAAACCGCATTCTGCGGCAACTGTCTCGACGCTCACTACGCCGACGGCCACTGGTCTGATTCCGACACCACCGCTGCGTTGACTACCGCTATGCGTAGTCACCTCGATTACACTCAACCTAATCCTCCGACTACCGCCCCGTGCACTCACTTCGACTTCACTCCACCTAATCCTCTTCGCCCGGGCGCCCTCAAGGCCGTCGCCCAATTAGCAGACGCAGCCCTCAAGACATTCGCGCGGCTGCTGTTCGGCAACTCACCGCCGCTACTCCACGCGCTCTATGAGGCCAGCTTATGAGCACTCCTCGCAATCCTCATTTAATCACCACGGTGAAGTGTGCCGGGCCGGGATGTGCCAACGTCCGTCGTGAAGCGAATCACTGGTTTGTCACCGCCGTCGAGCATGGCACTTTCATTTGCCGGGCTTACCTGCCGGCGCTCGGCCTAAAACCCGCTGACGAACCCGCGTGTGGTCAGGCTTGTGCACAAAAGCTGCTGGAAAGATTCCTGGCGCGGAGGACATTTTGATAATCCGAAATGACAGCCCAACTTCACGCGCGTCCCTTTACCGTACGCGAAGATTTTCCTGCAACGCTATGTTTCGTCCAAATGTTTCGCTGCACGCCAAACGTACTGAATCGGGAGGAAGAGAGATGCAGATCCTTTTTGGAGATCATCGGGACCAGCAAGGTTCGTCTTCTCAGCAAGTCACGAACTCCACAAATTCAAGTAGTGCGCCCATCGCCTCACCGGCGGCGAACAGCGCTCTGACTTCCTGTGTCTACATCGCTCTGCGCTGTTCACAGTGCGGCGAATTGCGGCAGGCGCTCAGCTGCCTTCCTGTGTCGGAAACCGTGTTATGTCCGGAATGCGGGACGCCTTGCTCCTTTGTGTCTCTGGGCGCCGGCCTCACCAGCAGGCCGCTTCCATTTTACGAGATCCAGTCCAGCGAAGGACTGGTCTCTAGTGTGACCGGCAGAACAAACGCTTCGGCTTCTGCCTTTCGACCGAGGCTTCCAGGCTGATTCTCGCTGGTTGGTTTACCTTGGGCAGTCGTAAATCAACAATTTTTTTATCTGCCCGCCAGATGCGGCGCTGGCAATCACGACCGCAACCGATTTTTCAAGCACGAGGATACGTGTGTCTCAAAATCTTGTACCTGTTTATCGAATGCATCAGCCGACTCTCGCGTCTCCATGCGTCCTCGGAGATTTGTGTTCAACTTGTGCGCGTCACAGGCTTTGTCATCAGGGAAAGATTTGCGGCGCCTGCCGTCGCGGAATGGCTTATGAGTGCGACCGCCAAGCCGAGGCCAAGCCCGCATTCAGCGTCAAGATTCGTGAAGCCATCTGGCTGGTGCAGGCGGGCCTGGCAAATTTTATTCACCGCAATAATGCCATCCAGTTGGCTTTTGACCGCCTCGGCAATTTGCGCGATATGAGCTGCCTAATCAATCCCGAAGTGATCTTTGGCTATACCTGCGGAGTGTCAAGGCCCCGGGTGGCCGTCAATCAAGGATGGGATACACCTTTGGAAGTGACCATGATCTCAGAGTTGCAGGCCGCGTTCTATGCTCAAACAATGTTCCGCTTTATCTGAACCGGGACCAAATCGCAGAGGGCGAGACATACTAAATGTGCGAGAGGAGGATGACCGATGCGAACCAGCCGCGAACGCAAACCGACTCCAACCCTCGATTCCCAAAGCGCGCCAACTCCACTTGCCTCCTCCACTACTCAAGCCGGTCCCTCAGGTCCACGGGCGGCCGAAGAAAGCGCGCAACCGGACGGCCGACTCACGCTGAAGACATTTGTAGAGCAGGCTTGGCAAATCCTCGAACCGGTCAGCACGCTCCAGTGGAACTGGCATCTTGACCTCATCTGCGACTATCTCACGCTGATCCAGCAGGGTGATTTCAAGCAAACCTGCGGCCTGGAATGTGAAGGCATTATCTTCAATGTGCCGCCGCGAACCATGAAGAGTCTATTGATTACAGTATTTTTTCCCATCTGGGTTTGGACCACGCACCCCGAGCGGCGCTTCATGTTCGTCTCGTATTCTGAGAAGCTGAGCACGCAGCACAGCGTCTTCCGCCGCGGCGTGATTGAATCGGATTGGTACCAGCGCCGCTGGGGCAAGATGTTTTCTTTCTCGCGTGATCAAAACCTCAAGAGTCACTATGAGAACTCGAAGCGCGGGACCATGTTCTCCACCGGCATGCAGGCCACAGCCACCGGCATGGGCGGCGACGTCCTTATCTTTGACGATCCGCTCAACCCGGAACAGGCTATCAGCCAGGTGGAAAGGGAAGCGGTCAATCTTCGTTTTGATACCACATTTCGCAGCCGCATCAATGATCCTGCAAAAGGCGTTAAGATTATTATTATGCAGCGCCTCCATGAGCTTGATCTCACTGGACACGTTCTTGGCCGCGAGGCCTCAAGTTGGAAGCACGTGAGCCTTCCCGCGATTGTTACTGAAGACAAAACCTGGGAGTTCCCATCGGATAACTGTACGCATTCGCTGAAAGCCGGCGAGCTGCTCTGGCCTCAGCGCCTGCCGCAAGGTTTTCTCGATAGCCAGCGCATCGGCATGGGCAGCTGGGCCTTTCACGGCCAGTATCAGCAAAGCCCCGCGCCGCTCGATGGCGGCATCGTCAAGCGCCAGTGGGTTCGCTTTTATCGCCAGCTGCCGGAAAAGTTCGAATTCATGGTCCAATCCTGGGACTGTACCTTCAGCGGCGGAAGCGATAATGATTTCGTGGCCGGCCAGGTCTGGGCGCGTTCCGGCGGCAAATTTTATATGCTTCCGTATCGCGCCTATGACCGTCTCGATTTCGGCCCCACCATGGCCGCCATCAAGGCCTGCCATGCTAAATTTCCTCAGGCCCACGCCGTGCTGATTGAAGATAAAGCCAACGGCCCAGCCATCATCAGTGAGTTGCAAAAGGAAATTGCCGGCGTGGTCGCTGTAAATCCGGAGGGCGGCAAGATCGCCCGGGCCCAGGCCACCGCGCCTCTCTGGGAATCAGGCAGTATTGAGCTGCCCGATCCGCAGATTTTCGGCTGCGCCTGGATGGAAGACTACCTTCACAACCTCTGCGCCTTTCCCAAGGCTGCGCATGATGATGACATGGACGCCACTTCGCAGGCTCTCATTTATATGCGCAACCGCCTCGGCGGCGGTATTGTTGAGTTCTATCGCCAGCAAGCGACGGGAGAGGTCGCACCAGGACCAAGCATCAAGCTAACGCAAAGCGGCTCAAACAAAGATTGTGGACCGCAGGTGCCCTCGCCTGCGAATAAGCGCGTTCCTTCTCAAGATTCGGTACTGGCCCGAAACGTGATTGCCGCCGTCGCCCAGGGCAGCCAGATCCAATGCAATGCCAAACAGTATCCAGAAATTCGCGCAGTACTCGATCAGGCTGCAAAAACGCGGAGCACCTCTGAGAATGAAGCCAGCGCGCAGTTGGCTTCAAATGAAATTCAAAGGCTAGACGAAGTCTTTAATTGGGGCCACAAAGCTGAGCAGAATGGTAATCTCGAGGTAAGTACAAAATAGAAGCATGTGTGCAAAATATCACGCAACCCGGCCCACGATTGCCACCATTATTGAGCCCAGCGAGCACTGGGAATAGTACAAAAATGAGGTGGCCCGTAGGGGCGACGAAAATGCTACGCTCCCCGGCTAAACATCTTGACCTGTTTCGCTGGATACGCGCACAACTCCTTCACCGGACATTCATAGCACTGCGGCGATTTGTCCCGGCAAATTTCTTTGCCATGCTGCCGCAACAACATGTGAGCTAGGACGATCGCCTCTGCTTTACGCGGAAGCTCCGGCTTCAACGCTTCTTGCACCGAGCGATAGGCAGCGCCGTAATTTTTTTGCCACCGGCCGTACCCGATACGCGTCAGAACTCGCAAGCCGTTCCATTCCAAGGGCAGCCTGGGCCCCCCATCAAGCCTGGTTTTGGCTTGATGGGGTGAGAGACCGGGCGATGCGCCGCAGAACATCAGAATCTTCTCCGCGCCCGGATCGCCGATGTTCGGGAACTGTTTCAATGCTTTCTTGGCCTGCGCGTACGGCAGCTTGAGTATCTGATCAAGGTCGCCATCAAACTGGCTGAGCGTAATGCGCGCAATCTCCTGCCAGCGGAAAACCCGCACCTTGGGACGCATGCCGCCCATCGTGGCCAGCGCCAGCAGAACATCAGGATCGGCCTTCAGGATTGCTTTTGGGTTCAGCCCGATCTGTTTCCGCAGGCCGTCGAACACCAACGCACGGCGATCGTCGGGCAGCAGGTAGCAGGCATTCTCCCACATGACTAGCTCGAAAGGTCCTTTCGCTGGCGGTACTTTGGGAGCGCCATAATGGCTTTTAAGTTTCGCAATCAGTTTCGTGAATTCTGGCATGGGATGCCTGACAGCATAACTCAGTTTGGTGCTTCCACAGCTCTACGTTCTGTCATCCAGAGCGGAGCGCTGCTATGACTATCGGTCTGAAAGATGAAGGGCGCGCAGGTGAAGGAATCCCGAGGATGATTGGTGCGCCATGCTGCATCAAGGCGTTCTCACGATACATGAGGAACAATCGGCGCCAAGCCGAGGAGAGACATAAAATTTACGCCGGCAACCTGAACTTTGAGCCCTCAGTTCTTTCAATTTCGCCGGCTTCCGCCATGCGGCGTATAACCGTATGAATGGACGACAACAGATTCACCTGATCCACGCCGATCCCCATCTTCACCAGGTCGTCGCGGATATCCGTCGGGCTCAGAGCTATCTGGTGAATGCGAAACAGCCGCCGGATGGCATCCGTAAATCCTGGCTTGGCATCAATGGCAAAGCCCTCGACTAGAAGCAGTTTGTCAATCTCCTCTGGAGGAGCGCCGCATTGATCGCCCAGGGCCTTGACCGTCTGCTTGAGTTTACGAATCTGCTGGTCCAGATCGTCGCGTTTCTGTAACTTTTGCAGCAGTTCAAGCTTCGCTGTCGCGTAAGCCTGCTTGTAAGCGTCTTGCGCCATAAGTGTCTAAAGTCTAAATAATGTCTAAATAATTGTCAACACACTAGACTGTGTCCGATAATTAGCCACAACAAGATTTATTCGCAATAAAGCGATTTTTCTATTGACAGGAAAAAGAGAAGTGTCGTATAAGATGTCTATGCAAGGCTGATGTTGGGGCTCTGCATAGCCGGGAGCGGCGCCGGCTTAATCAAACGGCCTGCAACCCTACTTTCTTGGGCCTTGCCCCTTAATCGGGGCCCGCCCTAGATAACATCCACGCGCTCCGTGTGTGCCCTGCATCGGCAGGAACATGCACCCGGCGCAGGGAACTGAAGCGAAGACGCCCTAAGTGTCTCCCTTCAACCACTCCCGGATGGTATGAAGCCCAAAAACCGTACCTACTAGCCAAATTCAATCTTTTTCGCCCTTCAGTCGGCGATTTCTGTGCGCTGGTCTTCGTGACCCGGCGCCGAGGTCTATTTATGCCCCACGATCATAATGGCCGCGTCGGTCCTCCGCGCTGTGAAGAATGCAATGCGCCCCTCAACTCCGATGAGCGCCGTCTTGGATCTACTTCCACTCTGTTCCGCTGCCTGGAATGTGAACTCGCTTTGAATCCCTTTCCACGAATAAGGATAAAGACTAACCGCCGCCGGCGTTTCAGGGACAAGCCGCGTGTTACGCGCGCCGAAAACTTACTCTATCCGCTTACCGCATAGCCTTCTTGCCGCACTGTGTCGGTTGAGAGACTTTGAGCGACCTGGCTTTAGCCTCTGCAGGTATCAGGGCGCGGCTTCAGCCGTGCCGTTACGTGTTCGAAAGAGATGGGGCTTTTGCCCCTGCAGAAAATCGCCGCAAAGCATTCAACCAGCGCTTTAACCCCTGAAAAAACTCTTTGGAGATAACTCATGAACAAAAAGATTTTGATCCTCGCTGCTCTGTCGCTCGCGGCCACACTGGCTGTCTTTTCGCAAACATCTAGCCAACTCCCTGAACTGGATAAGAATGGCAAACCCCTGATGCCTCGCCCGATGCCGCATCTGGTTTACTCCCCAACGGATCTGGGACACAGCGGAGTCGCGCTCCCAGCCGCTATCGGCGGCGCCACGACCAACACCAACATCATTCGCATAGGCGACGTCACCAAGATGACCGTCTTCGTGAATTGCACGCAAAACGTAGACCTCGTGATGAACGTGTACACGGCGGATGACCAGGCTCAATCCAGTCCCAATTTCACTTTCTACAACAGCTACGTCATTGCTACGGCGATGCAGGCAGGAGCGCAGCAGGCATTTATCGCCAGCGAACTCGCACCCAACGTCACCAGCGGAACCCTTGGCGCCACTGTGCGCCTTCCCCAGTTGGCCGTTTCTTTCTTTGAGAAGAATGATGTCGCAACCGCCGGTACATGCACTGACCGCGTCATCGTCGGCTACTAACGCCTCTCATTCATCCGTAACCAGGGATAGGACGCCTTATGAACTGGATTGGCGAGTACATCATTGACGATTCCGGCATCTGCCGCTGGCATGAAAGCCTCCGCATTCAGGATGAGTCCATGAAAGCGGCTTACCGGAAGAACGTTCTCATCGAATTCATCATTGAAACCTCCGCCATCATGGGCGTGAAGGTGGGGATCGCTTAAATGTCTGAAATATTGAATGGCGGAAAAGCAACGGCGCTGGAATCGGGATTCGTGGCCCGCGTCGGGCGCAAACTCAAAAACACCATCGACGTATGGTTCGGGCCCGACCTTCCCATGCCGCCGAGCGCACCCGCAGGCACTCCGCCCCGGACGCTCGATTATCCCGTCGGCTACAACATCAACATTCAGCCTCGCAACCTCGAACCCATCTCGTTCGACCAGATGCGCTCTCTGGCTGATTCCTTTGATCTGGTGCGGCTCTGCATTGAGACGCGCAAAGACCAGGTCAGCCGCATGCCCTGGACCTTTCGCGCGAAGGCCCAGCCCGGCCGGGCAAAAACGTTTGACGCGCGCAGCAACGATCCTCTCGGAGGCGAAGACAATCAGGAACAAGACCCGCGGCTGCGCCGCCTGACTGAGTTCTTTTCTTATCCCGATCGCGAACACAGCTGGCAGCAGTGGGTCCGCCTGCTGTTGGAAGATCTGCTCGTCCTCGACGCTCCGGTCCTCGTCCCCATCGTGACGCAGGCAGGCGATCTGTGGTCTCCAGGACGCGACCTGTATGCCCTGGAGGTGATCGACGGTTCCACCATCTCGCGCAAGATTGATGCCATGGGCAGAACGCCTGCTCCCCCGGACGTGGCCTATCAACAAATTCTCAAAGGCATGCCGGCCGTGGACTTCACCGCCGACCAGCTCATCTATCGTCCGCGCAATGTCCGCGCGCACAAGTTTTTTGGCTTCTCCCCCGTTGAGCAGATCATTCTGACCATCAACATCGGCTTGCGCCGCCAGATACATCTTTTGAATTACTACACTGAAGGCAACGTGCCCGAGGCCGTGGCCCAGGTGCCAAAGGAGTGGTCAGCCGATCAGATCAGCGAATTCCAGGAATGGTTTGATAGCGCGCTTGCCGGCAACTCCGCTCGCCGTCGGCGCATTACTTTTGTCCCTGAGTGCGGCAACCTGCAGTTCACCCGCGATCCCGCGCTTAAAGATGCGCTTGATGAATGGATTACCCGCATCGTCTGTTATGCCTTTGGGCTCTCGCCACAACAGTTCGTCAGCGTAATGAATCGAGCCACGGCGGAAACCAGTGTCGAGCAGGCCGCCGCCGAAGGGCTGGTTCCTGTCCTTGGCTATCTTTCTGACACCATCAATTTCATTGTGAATCGCTACTTCGGTTACACCGATATTGAATTTGTCTGGGAGCAGGATCGCACGCTGGATCCCCTGGAGCAAGCCAAGGTGGATGACATTTATGTGCGCGCCGGTGTGCTGTCTATCGATGAGGTGCGTGAAGAACTCGGCAAGCGTCCCATTGGCGCCGGCAATGCCGTGATTACCACACGGGGCGCCTTTCCGCTTGATCTAAAATGCGCTTCGCAAAATGCTCAGTCCGCAGTGGCGGTTCAGCCGGAAACCGAATCGCAACCAATGCCCGACTCTTAACCTGGTTCAAACTCATAGTTCAGGCTTGACTCTCAACCCCTGTCATCCTGAGCGGCACCGAGCGCCGCAAGGCGCGAGGCGAAGTCGAAGGACCCTGAGGATGTTAATCAACGATGTCGTATCAGGGAGTTCTCGCGGACGCACTATCATCTCGGTCGACCAGATTCCCGATTGCGAAGACCTCGAATTCGTATCCCGAGCCAACTAACTACGACATATATCCCCACCACAAGGCAGCCCCCGGCTGCCTTTCCC